>NZ_JACHJU010000002.1:0-315932 GCF_014203795.1 Streptosporangium album
CCACCCACCGCAGCGCGAACGGCCACTCACTCTTCCGGAACACCCACCCACCGCAGCGCGAACGGCGACAGGCCCTCAGACCGGGACACCCGCAGCGCAAAGGAACACCCACCGCAGCGCGAACAGCGAGAACCTTCAGCCTCACCACGGACCCGCCCCGGGCTCGCGGTCAGGACCTCTCGGCGGTGGTGTAGAGCTCCTTGACCGTGGTGCCGAAGTAGGGGCCGTACATGGTGTTCCGGTCGTCGCTGTATTTGAAGCTGCTCACCGAGGTGATCGCGCCGCGCCCGGTGGCGGTGTCGAAGCCGGTCAGCCAGGGCCCGCCGCTGGATCCGGCGGTCATGTCGCAGTGCATGCCCTGGTCGCCGGTCTGGTCGTGGGGGTCGGCGCGGACCGGGCCGGCGCAGTAGACCAGGTGCTCGCCGTCGTAGGGCGACTCGGCGGGGAAGCCGAAGGTGTGGGCCGGGCGCCCCCGGGCGGTGCCGAAGGCGATGTCCTGGCCTCCGACGACGTCCTCCACGTGCCTGCCGTCTCTGGGGTTGAGCGCCACCATGCCGACGTCGTAGCTGTCGTCGGCGCTGCGCGACCATGGACCCGTGACGAACATGCGGCGGGCGGTGAACTGCCCGTAGGGCTGGCGGCCCGCGTCGTAACCGGGCACGAAGGTCCAGTTGTCGGCCCAGGCTCCGGTGCCGTCCTTGACACAGTGGCCGGCGGTCACCACGAGGTCCTTGTTGGCGCTCCTGATCGAGCTGGCCGAGCACACGAAGTCGAGCCCGCCGATGGTGAGGAAGACCCGGCCGGTGGTGCGGGTCACCGAACCGCCCGCCCCCCAGCGCGCTCCGCCGGTGCGGGGGCTCTGCTGGTGAACGGGTGCGCCCGGTGTGCCGAGCACCTTGGTCGCCGCCCCGAGCAGGTCGATCGGGGCGGCGTCCGCCATCCGGCGAGGGGTCCAGTAGCCGAGCACGCGGTTCTGGTCCGAGGTGCCGTCGGCGGCCGTGTGCTCGACGACGTCGTCCCTTTTCTGGGCGGCCTTCACGGCCGGTTGGAGCGGGTGGGCGGCCTGCCCGTGCTCCGCGGTCGTCGCGGCGGCAGGGGAGGCGCCCATCAGACCGGTGACGAGCACGGCACCCGCGAACAGGGGGAGGGTCGAGGTCATGGAGCCGATTTTGCACTACGTGGTGTGTAGCTATAACTACTTTCCGTCAATTTCGGGGAGTGTCGGTGCTCTGCGCCGCCTCGTAGACCGCCTGCGCGTCGGTCCCGAAGTAGGGACCGAACATCCATCCGCCGGCGAACCCGTACTTGAAGCTGTTCACCGAGTTCAGCGTGCCCAGCCCGGTGGTCTCGTTGAAGTCGACGAACCAGGGGCCGCCGCTCGATCCGCCGGTCATGGCGCAGTTCAGGCCGATGTCACGGGACATCAGGAAGTCGTCGAACGCCCGGCCGGCGCAGTAGACCAGCTTCGATCCGTCATAGGGGCTGGCCGCCGGATATCCGAAGGAGTGCATCTGCTGCCGTCTGGCCTGATTGAAGGAGACGCCCTGGCCGCCGACCACGTCGGTCAGCGACCGGCCGTCCAGCGGAGCCACCACGGCGGCCGCCACGTCGTAGTTGACGTCCTCGCTGTTGTTCCACTGCGGGGTGGTGTAGAGCGTGGTCGCCACCCAGGTGCCGTGCGGCCGGTCCCCGTTGTCGTAGCCCGGAACGAAGACCCAGTTGCTGTGGAAGGCGCCGCCCATCTTCACGCAGTGCCCCGCGGTGATCACAGTGCTCTTGTTGTCGCTGGTCACCGCGTTGCCCGAACAGGAGGCGTTGCGGCCCTGGTAGGTGAAGAAGATCCGCCCGGCGGTCGTGGAGATCGCCCCTCGGCCCTTCCACGGCGATCCCGTGGAGGCGCGGGCGGGCGCCGAGCGCTGGACGGTCATGACGGTGTCACCGTCGGGTGAGGTCGCCGGGACCGAGACGGGTTCGGCCGCCGCCTGTGCCGCGACCGCCGCCGCCGCGAGCCGGACTCCGCTCTTCTTCGGGGCGAGGCTGTCCAGTGGCTGGGCCGCCTCCATTTTCGCCTCCGTCCAGTAGCGCTGGACGGTGCGCTGCTCGGTCCTGGTGTCGGCGGCCTCCTTCTCGATGGGATGAGGGCCGGCCGCCGTCGCGACGGTGCCGTGCGCGACCGCCGCGGGGAGCAGGGTGCCGCCCGCGACGAGAGTGAGTATGGGGACCAGGCGTGCCGTACGACGCATTTGTACCTCCCGAGACCTGATGCTGAGTCGGGAAGCTAATGCGCTGGATAACCGCATTTCTCGATATTTACAACTATTGATATAGCGAAATTCAGACGTAAGTAGCGCCTTTTATCGCGGGTTTCACCCATCACAGATTTCGGTGCCGGTTCGACAGGGAGACGGGAGCCGGGAGAATGGGACGGTGCAGCCAGACACCACTCGCTCCGTCGTCCTGCTCGGCTCGACCGGCTCCATCGGGACCCAGTCCCTCGACGTCATCGCCCGTAACCCCGGCCGGTTCCGGGTGGCGGCGCTCGCCGCCGGAGGAGGCAGGGTCGACCTGCTGGCCCGCCAGGCGGCGGAGTTCCGGCCCGACGCGGTGGCCGTCGCCGACCCCTCGGCCGTGCCCGCGCTGCGGGAGGCCCTGGCCGCGCACGGGGTGAGTGCCGAGGTGCTCGCCGGGCCGGAGGGGGTCGCCGAGGCGGCCGTCTGGCCGGCCGACACGGTGCTCAACGGCATCACCGGCGCGCTGGGACTGACCTCGACGCTGGCCGCGCTCGAGGCGGGCAGGGTGCTCGCCCTCGCCAACAAGGAGTCGCTGATCATCGGCGGGCCGCTGGTGAAACGCCTGGCCAAGCCGGGGCAGCTGATACCGGTCGACTCCGAGCACGCCGCGCTGGCCCAGTGCCTGTGGGCCGCCGGACCCTCCGGGCCCGACGCGTCGGCCGTGCGGAGTCTCGTCGTCACCGCCAGCGGCGGTCCCTTCCGCGGCAGGTCGCGTGCGGAGCTCGCGGATGTGACCCCCGAGCAGGCCCTGGCCCACCCGACCTGGTCGATGGGCCCGGTCATCACGGTGAATTCCGCCACTCTGGTGAACAAGGGTTTGGAGGTCATCGAAGCCCATCTGCTCTTCGACATCGGCTTCGACAGGATCACCGTCGTGGTCCATCCGCAGTCGGTCGTCCACTCCATGGTCGAGTTCGTGGACGGTTCGGTCATCGCCCAGGCCAGTCCGCCCGACATGAGACTGCCCATCGCGCTGGCCCTCGGCTGGCCGGAACGGGTCGCCGACGCCGCCCCCACCGTCGACTGGACCAGGGCACACACCTGGACGTTCGACCCGCTCGACGACGAGGCCTTCCCCTCCGTCGCGCTGGCCCGCCACGTCGGTTCGGCGGGGGGCACGGCCCCCGCCGTCTACAACGCGGCCAACGAGGTCTGCGTCGACGCGTTCCTGACCGGGCGGCTGCCCTTCCTCGGCATCGTCGACACTGTGGCCACAGTTGTCTCCGAGCACATCGTGACCAAAGCAGATTCCGTAGCAGAAGTGCTCGATGCCGACGAATGGGCGCGGGCGCGGGCTCGGGAGCTCACCGGGACTGCCTAGACTGGGTAATGTCGTCGACTCTTCAAGGGCTGAAAATGACTTCTGTTGCTCTCGGTATCCCTTCCGTAAGGACCAGGTCGATCGCCGAGCGACGCAAATCCCGTCAGATCATGGTGGGATCCGTCCCGGTGGGCGGAGACGCGCCGGTCTCCGTCCAGTCGATGACCACCACGGTCACCGCTGACATCAACGCCACGCTTCAGCAGATCGCCGCGCTGACCGCGTCGGGCTGCCAGATCGTCCGGGTGGCCGTGCCCTCCCAGGACGACGCCGAGGCGCTGCCGATCATCGCGAAGAAGTCCCAGATCCCGGTGATCGCGGACATCCACTTCCAGCCGAAGTACGTCTTCGCCGCGATCGAGGCGGGGTGCGCGGCCGTCCGGGTCAACCCCGGCAACATCAAGAAGTTCGATGACAAGGTCGGTGAGATCGCCCGCGCCGCCTCCGACCACGGGGTTCCCATCCGGATCGGTGTCAACGCCGGTTCGCTCGACCCCAGGCTGCTGCAGAAGTACGGCAAGGCGACGCCCGAGGCGCTGGTGGAGTCGGCCCTGTGGGAGTGCTCGCTCTTCGAGGAGCACGGCTTCCGCGACATCAAGATCTCGGTCAAGCACAACGACCCGGTCGTGATGATCCAGGCATACCGCCTGCTGGCCGCCCAGTGCGAATACCCGCTCCACCTGGGCGTCACCGAGGCGGGCCCGGCGTTCCAGGGCACGATCAAGTCCGCCGTCGCGTTCGGCGCGCTGCTGGCCGAGGGCATCGGCGACACCATCCGCGTGTCACTGTCCGCCCCGCCGGTCGAGGAGGTCAAGGTCGGCACCCAGATCCTGGAATCGCTGAACCTGCGCGAGCGTGGTCTGGAGATCGTCTCCTGTCCGTCCTGCGGCCGCGCCCAGGTCGACGTCTACACCCTGGCCGAGCAGGTTCAGGCCGGCCTTGAGGGGTTGAAGGTCCCGCTCCGCGTCGCGGTGATGGGATGTGTCGTCAACGGTCCCGGTGAGGCCCGCGAAGCGGACCTCGGCGTCGCCTCCGGCAACGGAAAGGGCCAGATCTTCGTCAAGGGAGAGGTCATCAAGACCGTCCCCGAGTCCCAGATCGTGGAGACCCTCATCGAGGAGGCCCTGCGTCTCGCCGAGGAGATGGGCGTGGACGTCGACCTCGACGGGGACGTCTCGGGCCCCGAGGTCGTCGTCGGCTAGGCACTGATCTGCCAGGACCGTCCGGAGCGCCGTTGCGGTGCGCCGGACGGTCCTGTTCCGTCTGGGGCGGATCCCCGCGCGCGGCGATCTCGGAGAGGTGCGCGCGGGACGGCCTCGACTCCGTTGGTTGCATATAGCAATCGTTCGCATACGGATTGTTAAGATTCCGGTCGTGTTCCCCGTGGCCGTGCCCTCGCCTGAGAGAGCATCGCCTCTGCCTTATGAGGAGGGGACGCCGGTGAAAAGGGTTGTCGGGGTTGTCGCGGTCGTCGCAGTGCTGGCCGTCACCATGGGAGTTCCGCAGGGGGCGGTGGCGCAGCAGAAGCGGAGTGAGCTGGTCTGGGGGCCCTGTGACGATGCGCCCAAGACCGGACTGCTCGATGGCGTGCTGACCGCTCCGGCTCCGGCCAAGGCGGGCGAGGTGGAGTGCGCGAACCTGAGGGTGCCGCTCGACTACGGCAACCCCTCCCAGACCATCAGCCTGGCCCTGAACCGGATCAGAGGAAAGGCCGTCAGGGGCGACGACCACCTCGGTGTGCTGCTGGTCAACCCCGGAGGGCCCGGGGCCTCCGGTCGCAACCTGGCCAAATACGTCGCCGCCCGGCTCCCCGCCAACCTGGCGGAGCGGTTCGACGTGGTCGGCTTCGATCCGCGGGGGGTGGGGAACAGCGAGCCCGCGCTCCGATGCGTGGACCCCGCGAAATACTACGCCCCGCCGCTCCCCGACCACGTGCCCGGCAACGCGCGGGAGGAGACCGTGCTGATCGGCAGGGCTCAGCAGTACGCCACGGCGTGCGGGGACCGGTGGAAGTGGATGCTGCCCCATATGAGCAGCGAGAACTCCGCCAGGGACATGGACGCGATCAGAGCGGCACTCGGTGAGCCCACGATCAGTTTCCTGGGCTACTCCTATGGGAGCTACCTCGGCGAGGTCTACGCGACGCTCTTTCCCGGCAGGGTCAAGCGGCTCGTCCTGGACAGCGTGGTGGACCCCCGTGGGGTCTGGTACGACTCCAACCTCGTCCAGGACGTCTCCTTCGGCCGGCGGCACCAGGACTTCCTGAAATGGACGGCCCGCCACAACGACGTCTACAAGCTGGGTGCGACCGGCAAGTCGGTCTCCTTCGCGTGGTACGCCATGCGGGATCGGCTGCGTATCCGTCCGGTCCGCGGGGTGGTCGGCCCGAGCGAGCTCGACGACATCTACACCGCCGGCGGCTACTCCGACCTGACCTGGCCGCAGCTCGCCAGGGCGTTCTCCGCCTACGTCAAGAAGGACGACGACGAGCCGATGCTCGCCGCCTACCGCCGGCACGCGGAGAACGACGCCAAGGCGGAGAACGAGTACGCCGTCTACCTGGCCGTGCAGTGCAGTGACGCCGCCTGGCCCCGTGACTGGTCCCGATGGCGGACCGACATGTCCAGGCTGTACGCCAAGGCGCCCTTCCTCACCTGGGCGAACGCCTGGTACAACGCGCCCTGTGCGTTCTGGCCCGAGCGCGGAGGCACGCCGGTGAAGATCCAGGACAGCCCGGAGCTGCCGCCGGTCATGCTCATCCAGGCCGAGCGCGACGCCGCCACGCCCTACTCCGGGGCCCTGCAGGTGCGCAAGCTGTTCGGCGCCTCCCGGCTGGTGACCGTTCCCGGCGGCAACCACGGTGTCTCGCTGGGCGGGAACCGCTGCGCGGACCGTTACCTGATGGCCTACCTCAGGGACGGCACCCTGCCCGGCCAGGCCCGGCGTGCCACCGCCGCCCCGGACGCCCGCTGCCCGGGGGCCCCGGAGTCCGTGCCCGCCGCGCGTATGGCGACGAGGGTGCCGCCGGCCGGGTAGGTGGAGATGACTGGCTCTATGTTGGTTCCTGCCAAAATCGCAGGGGTCGCGTAGGCTGAGCGCGTGATGCTGCGCACAACGGCGTCGCGCGTGCTCGACGACAACGACCGTGACGAGGTGCTGGCGCTTCTGGACGCCGATCCCGTCGCCAACGTCTTCGTCGCCTCCAGGGTCCGTGCCGTCGGGCTCAATCCGGCCAGGCTCGGTGGCCAGATGTGGGGGTTCGGGCCGCGCGGCGGTCTGACCTCTCTCTGCTATGCCGGAGCCAATCTGGTCCCGGTGAACGCCGGCGCCGACGCCGTGCACGCCTTCGCTGACCGTGCCCGTAAGCAGGGCCGTCGCTGTTCCTCGATCGTCGGCCCCGCGGACGCCGTGGCGTCGCTGTGGGAGCGGCTGGAGCCCTACTGGGGCGCGGCCCGCGCGATCCGCCGGGCCCAGCCGGTGATGGCGGTCGCCAAACCGTCCCCGGTCCCGATCGACCCGTTGGTCAGGAGGGTGCGGCCGGAGGAGTTCGAGATCCTGCTCCCGGCCTGCGTGGCGATGTTCACCGAGGAGGTGGGCATCTCCCCGGAGGCGGGGGACGGCGGTGCCCTCTACCGGTCCCGGGTCGCCGAGCTGATCCGGATCGGCCGGTCCTACGCGCGGATCGAGCACGGCAGGGTCGTCTTCAAAGCCGAGATCGGCGCCGTCACGCCGCTGGCCTGTCAGATCCAGGGGGTCTGGGTCCACCCCGACCTGCGTGGCCGTGGACACGCGGTGGCCGGGATGGCCTCGGTGGTCAAGCACGCGCTCGACTGCTTCGCGCCCGTGGTCTCGCTCTACGTCAACGACTACAACGCCCCCGCCCGGGCGGCCTACCGCAGGGCCGGGTTCAGCGAGGTCGGCACCTTCATGTCGGTGCTCTTCTAGGCGCTCAGAGGCTGCGCACCAGGCAGGTCACCAGGCGTTCGAGCTCGGCTTCGGGGTCGGCGGTGAGGCCCGCGTGGACCGGGCCGGTCTGCACGATCGTGCTGCGCGGAGCGGTCAGCCAGCGGAACCGGCCGCCGAGGGGCTCCTCGGCCAGCGGTCCCGCATCGGTGGTGCAGGAGCGCTGGTAGGCGCCGAGTGCGTGCCGTACGCCGTCGAGGTCGGCATGGGGGTCGAGCGCGCGCAGCCGCGCCTCGTCCAGCTCCACCCGCGCGCACAGGTAGCCGCGGGGCTGGCAGTAGAGCACCACCCCGGCGTTGATCAGCTCGCCTCGCTCCACGCGGGGGACCACCCGGATCACGGCGTACTCGTAGATGTCTCTCACCGGCTGTCCTTCCAGAACGAGCCCACCGAGCCGGCCTTCTTCTCCTGGCTGGAGGCGCTCGACGGTCCGGGCAGCCACGCGCGGGGCCCTTGCGCGCGGGCCAGCAGGTGCTCGACATACGCCTGCCGTACGGCCTGCGCCCCGTCGAACCCGGGTTCGTCCTCCAGCCACTCGTCGGGGACCTCGTCCACCACCCCGTCGAGGAGATCTCTGGTGATCTTCTCACTGAGCTCGGCGTCGGTCTCCGTCATCCTGGTGGCGAAGGGGGCCAGCACATGGTCGCGCGCGTCGAAGCCGCGCTGCGGGTCGGCGGTGGGCCAGTTGTGGTGGAACCAGAGGGCGGCCCCGTGGTCGATCAACCAGGTCTCGCCGTGCCAGAGGAGCAGGTTCGGGTTGCGCCAGCTCCGGTCCACGTTGTGGATCAGAGCGTCGAACCAGAGCAGCCGGGAGGCGTAGCCGGGCTCCGGAGGCCAGGCGAGCGGTTCGAAGCCGAGCGCGCCGGGCAGGAAGTCGACCGCCAGGTTGTGGCCCTCGCTGGCCTTGAGCAGGTCCTGGATCTCCTCATCGGGCTCCCGCGCGCCGATCTGTGGATCGACGTCGATCACCTTCAGTTCGGGGATGCGGAAGCCGAGCCGCCTGGCCAGCTCGGCACAGATGATCTCTGCGACGAGCACCCGGCGGCCCTGTCCGGCACCGCGGAACTTCACGACATAGGTGCCGAGGTCGTCGGCCTCGACCACTCCGGGGAGCGACCCGCCCTCACGCAGGGGTGTCACGTAGCGGGTCGCCGTGATCTGTTCCAGCACTCCGCCAGGCTACCTGGTCGCCTTGTCCCGGATGGCACGCAGCATTATCCGCCGGACCAGCCCGCTGCCCATGGGGCAGCCGTCCGAACTCGCCCACCTGCGCGTCGTCGCCGGCTATGACGTCTATCTGGGGATGGCGGCCCTACACCGGATCGGTGCCGTCGACGACCCGCTCGACCGGTCCGTGGAGCCGGCCCTCGCCGAGATGGGTGTGAGCGGCGGCTGAGAGACGGTCAGGGCTGATCGGCCGGCCTCTCAGGTGGCCGGCCCGGGAGGGACGAAGCCGCGTTATTGGGGTGATGTCCATCGTTTCTCCTGACCTGAGCATTACATGAGTGTCACGGTGCGGACCTCAAGCGCTTCACCACGGTTGACTGCCGGGAATACCTCTTCTTGAGTGGGAAGAGTGGTGGGGAGGGGAGGGTCGCGTGCCGCATGCCCAGCCGCTCAGGACAGGGGACCTCGAAAAGCTCGGTGAGTACGCGATCATGGGCCGCCTGGGGGAGGGCGGTCAAGGAGTCGTCTATCTCGGTGTGCACCCCGAGACCGGCTCGGAGTCCTACGCGATCAAGTTGTTGCACGGTCCGCTCGGGGAGGACGAGGCGGTCTTCCTGCGCGAGGTCGAGTTGGCCAAACAGGTCGCCCGGTTCTGCACGGCCCAGGTGATCGATGCGGGGCTGGCCGGTGACCGCCCCTACATCGTCAGCGAGTACATCGACGGTCCCTCCCTCCACAGGGAGGTCGCGGACACCGGTCCCCGCGGGGGAGGGGCGCTGGAGCGCCTGGCCATCGGTACGGCCACCGCGCTCGCGGCCATTCATCGGGCCGGCATCGTGCATCGCGACTTCAAGCCGCAGAACGTACTGCTGGGTCCCGACGGGCCGAGGGTCATCGATTTCGGGCTGGCCAGGGCGCTGGAGGCGGGAGCCACGCAGAGCGGTCGCGGTGCGGGCACGCCCGCCTACATGGCGCCCGAGCAGGTGGAGGGGACCGAGATCCGCCCGGCGGCCGACGTCTTCTCCTGGGGTGCCACCATCTGCTTCGCCGCCAACGCCCACGCCCCGTTCGGGCAGGACTCGGTCGCAGCCGTGTTCCACCGAATCCTCAGCGCGCCTCCGGAGCTCGGTCACCTCGACGGGCAGCTCGGCGCGCTGGTCGCCGACTGCCTGGAGAAGGATCCCCGCAACCGCCCCACCAGTCGTGAACTGCTGCTCTCCCTGCTCGGAGACGACGTACGGCCGGCAGCGGCAAGGTCCCCGTCGGTCCGGGTGCCGGTGGCGTTCGGATCCCCGCCGGCCCCGGCGGCGTCGCCGAGCCGTGGTCCCCGCGGTGCCTCCGGCGAGTTCGCCGAGCCGCGGACCCGTCCGGGACGGGCGGCGACCAGGGCGTCGGTGGCGGTGTCGGGGGCGCTGCTGGTGAGCGCGGCCGTGCTGGTGGGTGTGCTGGTCCCGGCTCTGACCGGGAGTGACGACCAGGCGGGGCGGAGCGAGCCCCGGAATCCGCCGGGGACATCCGGCACACGGGTCGAGCTCACCCCGCAGCAGGCCGGGGTGGCCCGCCCCGCCGCGCCCGTGCCGAACGCCGGTACCACAGTCGCATCGCCCCCTGCGCCCTCTGATTCTCCGGCGCCTCCGGCATCTCCGGCGCCTTCGACGCCTCCGGAAGTCCCGGTGCCGGTGCTCGCCGGGCTGGATCGTTCTGAAGCGCTCCGCCTGATCAAACAGGCGGGGCTGGTCGCCGGGACCCTCACTCGGGCCGACTCCGACCTCCGGATCGGGCAGGTGCTCAGCACCGTGCCGGTGGCGGGGACCGCGGTGGCCAAGGGGACCAAGGTCGACCTGCAGGTCTCGGCGGGAGTGCCGGTGCCGGCGCTGGCCGGCCTCGGCAGGAAGCAGGCCGAGGCCGCTCTCACCCAGGCGAGACTGGCTCTGGGAGAGGTCACCATGCGCTGCTCGGCGGAGCCGGGAGGGCGGGTCCTCACCAGCGCCCCAGCTGCTGGGGAGCACGTCTCCTCCGGCAGCGCGGTGACGCTCGTCGTCTCCAAACGCGGGGCCGAGGTGCCCTCGGTCGTCGGCCGGAAGGAGGCGGACGCGCGGAGCGCGCTGAGCGAGGCGGGCTTCGCCGTACGGGTGCGCCCCCGGCTCGTCAGCGATCCGGCGCAGTCCGGCGTGGTGCTGGCGCAGAGCGGGGCCTCCGGCCCGTGTGCCCGGCCGGACGCCGTGGTCGTGATCACGGTCGGCGTCGAGGGACAGACCGGTCCGGGTCCCGATCCCGATCCCGATCCCGGCGAGACGAGCGCCCCCGCCGACTCCACGGGTTCGGAGGTGCCAGGTTCGGCCGGAGAGTCCGGCTGAGGGTGAGGGGCCGCCGGGGTGCGGACCGGCGGGCAGGGGAAGAGCCGATGCCGTGGCGGGCCCGGACCGGGGGCCATGTACGTTCTGTACGCACCTGTAGGTAAACGTTTCACATCCCGCTGATGCTGTTCGCGGTACTGTTCGGCCTCTCGATGGACTATGAGGTCTTCCTGCTCACCGCGGTACGGCAGGCATACCTGAAGCACGGCGACAACCGCGGGGCAGTGGCCGAGGGGCTGGGCACCACCGGCAGGGTCATCACCTCCGCCGCCCTGATCATGGTCGCCGTCTTCGTGGCCTTCATCGCCTACCCCGACCCCATGGTCAAGATATTCGGTGTCGGCCTGGCCGTGGCCGTGGACGCCACCGTCATCCGCGGTTTCGCGGTCCCCGCGACCATGGTTCTGCTCGGCAGGTTCAACTGGTGGTGCCCCGGGTGGCTCGACCGGATCCTGCCCAATCTCTCCATCGAGGGGAACGAGGAGGAGACCTCCACCGGCGTGGCTCCCCGGAAACTCGTCGGCGCCGGCCACGGCTGACCGCCGGCCGAACACGGTCACATCGCACTCGGCCGCGCTTTCGCGGATACCGGTGGACCGCTGGGCTGCCGCCATCCGTGTCCGGTGGCCGGCGTCGCCTGCCCGGATATCCGCCGAGGAAAGGCGGCCGGTCCCGCATTCTCTCCAGTTGGAAAAGAACTATCGGACATAACGGTCCAACGGCTGGTCCGTTGCGGACTGCCGGTTCACCATGCCTA
The DNA here is from genome assembly GCF_014203795.1 of Streptosporangium album. Lineage (NCBI taxonomy): Bacteria > Bacillati > Actinomycetota > Actinomycetes > Streptosporangiales > Streptosporangiaceae > Streptosporangium > Streptosporangium album. The sequence goes on from NZ_JACHJU010000002.1 coordinate 11,857, forward strand.
TGGATGCAAGCAGCGTATTAATAGCGTTCCATGGTGAGTCGCTGTGAGACATCCCGTCATGATTTGATATAGCATCTCCGGTGATCAGGGAGTATGTCATCCCCCCGAATGGCCGAAAGTCTCCCTTTTTGGCCATTCAACAACGCGATTCATTGGGGATTTCATGCGACATCTCTTTTGCCTGACCGCCGCAGGGCTCTTCCTTCTCGGCGGTACGGCTGCCGCAGCAACCCAGGCCCCGACCCCGACCCCGACCTCCGGAGCCGACCAGCCCGTTCTCCAGCCTCTCCCGCCGCCACCTCAGCCGGGCGGGCCAGGCGGACCGGATGGGCCGGGTTATCCCGATCCGCCTCAGCCGGGCGGGCCAGGCGGACCGGGTGGACCAAGCGGACCGGGCGGATCGGGTTATCTCACTCCGCCTCAGTCCGGTCCGCCGTGGACCTATCCTCCGGGCTACCCCACGGATTACCCCCCGCCCTGGCCCTATCCGGGCTACCCCACCCCGCCGTGGCCCCCCTACCCGGGGCCCACCGGGCAGACCCCCAGGAATCTCACGCTGACCGTCACCAGGACGCAGGCCCCGCAACCCGTGCCACGGCGTGTCCAGCTCAGGTGCGTCCCGGCGGGAGGTACGCATCCGCGCGCGGCCCAGGCATGTGCCGTCCTGACCCCGGCCTACGGCAATCCCGCCAGGGTCTCGGTTCCGTCGGGGGTGTTCTGCACGAGGGTGTATGACCCTGTCAGGGCGACCGCCACTGGCCTCTGGAACGGCCGATACATCCGGTTCGAGCAGACCTACAGCAATCCCTGCATGATGCGCAGGGCGACCGGTCCGGTCTTCTGGTTCTAGGACCTCTCCTGCGCTGAGGCCGGGCGGTCGCGGCGGGATATCCCGCCGCGACCGCCCGGCCTCACATTTATTCACAACATGAATTCTCGTTAAATCATCATAAGAGAGGTGAAGCATACGAAGAGGCGGTGAAGGTTTTATGTCCATAGCATTTATTTGCTTTTTCTGAACTATGTCAACGAGGGGTCTCCTGTGCTCTGAAGATACTTTCTGGCTAAACGTTGCTGTAGCGGCGTGATCGATCAGAATTTCCCGTCATGAAGAACGTCAGGGGAAGTTAAGTGCTTTACCGTGTAAATAAATGGACATTAAGTACTATCTTCGGTAAGCGTATCGGGGCCTTGGCCATGGCGGCCGCGGCCGGTGCCCTCGTCGTCTCGTCGAATCCAGCCCCGGCGAGTGCCGACACCGGACAGGTGGAAGTGGTCGCGTCCCCGTCCGATGCCAGCGATGGAATCCCCATCCCGGTCTCGGCTCCCCCCACGCATGTCGTGGCGAGGAGGGCTCCTCGCCACTGCTCGGGTGGTCACTGTGGATGCCGGAGAAGGCATTGCGGATGCTGCCGGAGGCACTGCGGATGCTGGCGTGGACACCGCGACTGTGACCGTAGAGACGGTAGGCACGGCAGGGATGGCAGAGATGGCAGGGACGGCCTGAACGGCAGGGACGGTCAGCCGGGTCCTTCGTGCGCCTCGGGTATTCGGGGCATCGACGGCATCGACGGCATCGACGGCATCGACGGGGTCAACGGGGTCAACAGGGCCAACGGGATAGACGGTGCCATCGGCCTTGTGGGTCCGGCAGGTCCGGCGGGTCCGGCAGGTCCGACCGGCCTTATGGGTCCTGCAGGTCCGGCAGGTCCGACCGGCCTTATGGGTCCGGCAGGTCCGGCGGGTCCGGCAGGTCCGACCGGCCTTATGGGTCCGGCAGGTCCGGCGGGTCCGACCGGCCTTACAGGGTTTGTCGGTCCCACCGGTCCCACGGGTGCCACTGGTCCCATGGGCCCGACTGGTCCGACTGGTCCGACCGGTCTCACCGGCCCTGTCGGCGGTCCGCTGTCTGTTCCCGTGGGTCCTCCCGGGCCTGAAGGTCCTCCCGGTCCTCCCGGTCCTCCCGGTCCTCCCGGTCCTCCCGGTCCTGAGGGTCCTCCCGGTCCCGTCGGGCGCCCTGGCCAGGTGAATCCCGGGAACCCCAATTCGGGTTCCGGGGCCTGCGTGACCTGTTGGTCGTGCATACCCGTGTCTATCGGGTCCTCGTTGAGCTATTGGACCTATAAGGCTCCTGGGGTGTGCCTCGCCAGGATCGCGTCCGTGGGCTGAGGAAGCCGGAGAAAGCGCGGGTGTCGTGCCCGGTGTCAACCGGGCACGACATCAGGGAGAAACTGAACGAGAAGAACATCAAGTCGGCCGAGTCGGTGACGACGAAGACCTACAACGAGGCGCTCGGCCTCTTCTTCGCCAACCCCTACTCCGATGCGCTGCCCAAGTTCCGTGAGGTCCAGGCACTGCAGCCGAACCATCCCTACGTCGCCCGGTACATCTCCGACTCCCAGCAGGCCGTCACCGCGGGCAAGAACGAGAGCTCCTCGCCGATTCTGCCGTGGGTGCTGTACGGAGCGCCGCAGCAGAACCCCGGCCCCGGCGCGAACACCCGGATCGCCGGACTTGAGGCGGAGTTGGAGCAGCTGCGCCGCACCCTGGGGCAGCGCCCGCCCGACGAGCGGTGACCTGCCACCCCCATCTTCCGGACCGCTGTCCCGTCCGGTCAGACCGCTACCCTCGCCCGGCGCCGCCCCCGGTAGCCACTGTGGACCAGGACGTCGGTGGGTTCGGCGGGGAGTGGGCCGGCCGGGATGGTCGTGCTGACCACGGGCTCGACCCGGCGATGGCGCCGGCCGCGCAGGGGGGCGTCCGGGACGAAGGCGGAGGTCTCGGCGGCCGGCCGCTCTCGGAGACGGCGCCTGCCCTGGTAGGGGACACGGGGGCCGTCATGACGGCGGGGAACCGGGCCGATCTCCTCGGTCCGGAAGAAGCCGGTCCCGCTGATCTCCTCGACGCGGGGGAGGGAGGTCGTGGTGGCCGAGGGGAGCCAGGCCGTCGTGGCCGCCGGGAGAGTGGTCTCGGGAACGATCTCCCTGGTGGTCCGCAGTTCTCTGGCGGGGGCGGGGGCGCCCTTGGTGATCCGGCGGCGACCGGGAGCGCGGCGGCCGGGTGCACGGCCGCCCGGAGCCCGGCGGGACGGGCGGGCGGGGGCGGCGTCCCTCTCGGCGAGGGCGAGCCGTACCTTCGACTGCCGGACCTTGGTGTGGGCGATGATCGCGACCGCGGCGAGCAGTACCGGGGCCAGCACAGCGGGAGTGCCAAGCTGGGGGACGTGCGGGGGGAGGTCGCTGTGGAGAGCCGCGGGGGCCGCCGCGAGGGCGTTCGTGTCCGCGGTGGCGGGCTTGGCGTGCTTGCCGCCGGTGGCCCCACGGTCGGCTGACGCCCGAGGGAGGACGGCGCTCTGGCCGGGCCCCGGGGTGCTCGCCGGGGTGGGCTTCCCGTCCCCGGAGGAGGACGCTGCGTGCTCGCCGCCGGGTTTGGCGTGCTTGGAGCGGGCCTTGGCCGCGGCGGGGCGGCTCGCTGAGGTGTCGTGCTCCCTCGTGAGGTCGGGCGCGGGGACCAGCGCGAGCAGGTTGGGCCCTGAGGTCAGCGCCACCGAGTTGCCCGACTGCGCGTCGGCGGTGACGACCGTCTGCTTCTGGGACGCCTCCTTGTCCATCCGGGCCTTGATCTTCTCCGGATACCCGTAGCCGACGACCTTGCCGGTGTCGCGTTCCTTACGCTTGGCGACGCCTCCGTCGATGTTCCCCTCGATCGTGTGGATCGTCCTGCCCGCCACCTTGGTGACGATCCCCACGTGATCGATGTTGTCGATCTTCTTTGAGCCGCTCCAGTCGAAGAAGACGATGGCGCCTGGGCTGGGGGTGGTGCCCCAGGCGCCCTGTTCCTTGAACCACTCGGCGTGGTGAACGGTGTAGGCGAACTGCCCCACCCAGTCCTGGTAACCGAGCTTGTCGGCCGCCCAGGACAGGTACATGTCACACCAGGGTGCCGCGGTGTAGTCGGCGTCGAACTCGACGTGGTTGCCGTACCAGTGGCCGAACTTGGTGTAACCGCCGCTCTTCTCGGAGTATCCGAGCTCGTTCTCCAGCAGTTCGATGAACTTCTGCATCTCAGGGGTCATAGATCGTTTCGAGGGACCCCCGGCAGCCATGGAGGCATGGTCGCGCCGCCCTCGCAACCCGGCTACCGGGAGACGGGTTGAGCGATGGCGCGTTCACGCGGACCGATCCAGGGGGACGGTCGTGACGTGTGTGGCGGCACCATTGACCAGTTGTCTTCCGTGACCAGGGAGGCTACCCGGTGGTAATCGAAGGTCAAGACAGCTTAAAGAGCGCTCAAAGTGGACGTAGTGTCGATTGGGCGGCGAATGCCGACGTCAGAGGCTCTTTTAGGATTTTTACCCCTTCGGTCGACCGGGCAAAAAATCTTCGGATCATGCGGGCCGGCCGTCCTTGCCGGCCCGTCCCGTGCCCCGGGCGGTGGAGGTCGCGGGAGGGCCGGAGGGGTGTACCCCATCCCAGCCCCAAGGGGACCCCTCGGAAGTAGGTATAAGGATGGGTATTTATCCCGTTATGTCCACTTCTTGGGTGAGGGACCCTGGTACGAACGGTAAGGCTCCGCCGTAGTCCCAAGGAATCGAAGGTACGAGCCATGTGTCAGCACCAAGCTCAATGTCCTCCCGTGAACGCGCTCGATCACGAGGCCGCGGCCCTGGTGGCTTTCCACCCGGAGCAGGGGTGGGGGCTGCTCTGCAACGGGGTGGTGGTCTTCGACGACACCGGCGGGCTCCTGCCCGACGGGCGCAGCATCCCGGTCCACGGTCAGCCCTGCGGGCAGGCGGCATGAGTCCCTACGTCCTGGCCGACCATCCGGACGGGCTGTCGCAGAGCGGCCCGGCGGCCTCCGCCGGTATGCGCGGATCCGTCCGTCTCCGGTATCAGCTCAGGACCGTCCTCGGCCGGCTCCGCGTCGAGGTCCGCCCTGCCTTCGGCGAGCCGGGCAGCCAGCAGGTCTCATGGCTGCTCCCGCCAGTGCCGTCCTCCGTGCCCCGTGCCCGCCATCTGGCCCGCGACTGGCTGGCCGGCCGCGACCTCGACGGACAGGCCGGGATCGTCGAGCTCCTCGTCAGCGAACTGGTCACCAACGCCCTGCACCACGCGCGGGGAACGATCCGGCTCGCCCTTCTCTTCGAGGACGGCCTGCTGCGCTGCGAGGTCGAGGACGACAGCCCCGCTCTTCCCCGCCCGTGCCGGGCCCGCGAGGACGATGAGGGAGGACGCGGGCTGCACCTGCTCGAGCTGCTGTCCTGCTGCTGGGGGAGCGCCGGGACAGCCATGGGCAAGGCCGTCTGGTTTGAACTGCCCACACATGCCATTTTCCAGGGCTGAAGGGCCCTCTTCTCCCCTTTCCATCCCTTCGGCCGGGACGCCGGAACAGGCGAGGTCACCACGCGCGCCTGCTCCGGCGTCCCCTGGGCGGCGCGAGGGCCGCGGTCAGGTGCCGGACGGGTGCTCGCCGTCCACGTCCCGGATCTGCTCGCCGATCCAGACGGCGATCTGGGCACGCGAGTGAAAGCCGAGCTTGTTCAGGATGTGCTCGATGTGCCCCTCGGCGGTGCGCTGGGCGATCACCAGCGAAGCCGCGATGTCCTTGTTGCTCAGACCTTGGGCGACGAGCCGGGCGATCTCCGTTTCTCTGCGGGTCAGCGGTGACGGCTCCCTGGTCCCCTCGGAGGGCTTCCCCGCCGTGCTCTCCCTCTCTTCGAGGGCGAAGGAGAGGGCTTCCGCGTAGGGGGTCGCGGCACCTCGTCTGACGGCCGCGTCGAAGGCCGCTTCCCCGAGAGCCTCGCGGGTCCGGGCCTCGCATTCATCGTGGTAACGGATCAGATGCCCGTATCCGGACAGCGGCGCTTCGACCGCCCGCCAGACGGTGTCCAGGATTCCCAGCAGCCTGGCCGCCCTCTGGTACTGGTTCTGTGTGGCGGCGATCCAGGCCAGCACCTCCAGATTGATCCCCACGCCCAGCAGATCGTCGAGCGAGCGGTTGAACCTCAGGCTCTCCTTCTCCAGTTCGGTCGCGCGCCGGACGTCGCCCTGCCGCCAGATCTCGATGCCGAGTGCCATCATCATGTACGCCCTGTGCCAGTTCTCCCCATGGGCATCGCAGAGGGCGAGACAGTCCTCCCCGATGGAGACCGCGTGTGGGGAGTCGCCCTGGAAGGAGTAGGCCAGGGAGAGCCGGATGAGTCCCAGTGCCAGGCCCATCGGGTCACCGGTGGCGCGGTGGAGGGCGATGGCCTCCTGGTAGAGCGGGATCGCGGATTCGGCGTCTCCCCGATACATGGCGACCATCCCCGAGTAGAGCGCGGCGTAGGCAAGAGGCGCCTGTTGCCCCAGCTGCTCCCCGAGCGCCCGGGCCTCTCGCAGCATGACCGTGGCGGAGGCGATGTCGGCCTGGATGATGGCCAGCCAGCTGTTGGCCCACAGTGCGCGGGCCCGTACCTCGCTCGGTGCGGTGTCGGCGAGGAGTGCCCGGTCCAGCCAGCGGCGTCCCTCGGAGAGATAGTAGCTCGTGATCCAGTGATAGAGCAGGTCAGCAGTCATTTCCAGGCCGGCCGCAGGGGCCGTCGGCTCGGTGAAGCAGTACTCCAGGGCGCTGCGCAGGTTGGCGTGCTCAAGCCGTAGCCTGCTGAACCAGGCCACCTGGAGCGGGCCGAACCGTTGCGTGTACGCCTCAGCCGCGAGCTTCCGGTAGTAGTCGCGGTGCCGCTGTTGCAGCGCGCTCTCCTGCCCGGAGGCCACCAGCCGCTCCTGGCCGTACTGCCGGACCGTCTCCAGCAGTCGGTACCGCGCCGCCGGGAGATGGGACGGATGATCATCTCTCACCAGGATGGACTTGTCCACCAGCCCCATCACCAGTTCGGCGACCTCCTCGCGGTCGATCCCCTCACCGGAGCAGATCTCCTCGGCGGCCTCCAGATCCAGGCCGTCGGAGAACACCGATACGCGCGCCCACAGCAGCCTCTCCCGCTCGGTGCACAGGGCATGGCTCCAGTCGATCAGCGCGCGCAGTGTCTGCTGGCGGGGCAGTGCCGCCGGCGATCCGGCGGTGAGCATCCGGAACCGGTCGTCCAGCCTGGCCAGCAGTTGCTCGACGGTGAGCGCCCGCAGCCGGACGGCCGCCAGTTCGATCGCGAGCGGAATGCCGTCCAGCCGGCGGCAGATCCACTCCACGGCGTCCCGGTTGTCCTCGGTGAGGGCGAAATCCGGCAGGACGGCCCTCGCCCGCTCGACGAACAGCCGTATCGCGTCACACTGCGCGAGCGATCCGATGGGGAGGCGCGAGATGCCGGGAGACGGCACGGAGAGTGTCGGCACGGGCATCGTCTGCTCGCCGACGATGCCCAGAGGCTGGCGGCTGGTGGCGAGAATCCGCACGGCGGACGTGGAGCGGATCAGCGTTTCGGCCAACACGGCGCAGTCGCGTAACAGGTGCTCGCAGTTGTCCAGGATCAACAGTACCTGCCTGTCGCGCAGGTGATCGGTGAGCACCTCCATGAGCGGCCGGGAGGAGTGGACCTGGATCTTCATCGCCTCGGTCACCGACTGGACGAGCAGTTCGGGACTCGGCAGCCCGGCGAGGTCGACCAGCCACACGCCGTCCCGGAAGGCCCGCCCCATCTCGGCCGCGACCCGTAGGGCGAGCCTGGTCTTGCCGACCCCGCCGACGCCGGTGAGAGTCAGCAGGCGCGCCTCGCACAGCAGCCGTCTGGTCTCGGCCACCTCGTGCCGACGCCCCACGAAACTGGTCACCTCGGCAGGCAGGCCCGCGGCCTGCCTGCGCTTCGGATCGGTCGGTGTCGTTGTGCTCATCAGCGCCTCGCGTCGGCTCCGGCCAGTGGGTCACCGTGCGCTGGAAACGGGCCGACAGCATCCACATTATGTCCAGGCCGTTTCTGCCGCACCTGTCATGTCGCGATGGCACCGCTCGCACCGCCCCCTCCGGCCATGAATCCGACGGCGCGGGAGCGCGCGGCGGCCGGCGCACCATCGTGGCCCGGTCACCTGCCGTCGATCATCAAGCCGGTGGGGCCGACCGGCTCACAAGGGTGTCGCCTCCGGCGGATCCGTCGGGAACGGGCCCGTCGTCGGTGGCCTGCTCCGAGCCGTCGGGACTCGGGTCCGGGGCGCAGGGGGGCAGGCTGAGCCTCATATCGCTGGACCGCATGTCACCGCCGGGGACGGTGGTGATCGTCACCACCCGGTGGGCGTACTCGCCGCATCCGGGCAGTGGGGCGAACCTCAGGGAGACCTCGCGCGCGTAGTCGGTCTGGCCGGACAGCTCCAGGGTCTGGACGTCGCTGGTGAACCCGCCCCCACCACCGACGACCTTCTGGGCGGACCCCAGCTTCACCGTCACCGCGGAGGTGCCGACGGTCCGGACCCGGAAGCGGACCGTGGTGCCGTCGAAGGAGGTGATGTCCACGCTCTCGACCGAGGGCGCCGGACACGGGGCGCCCCTGACCTCCGTCGTGCGGCTCTGCGGGCCACCGGCGGCCTGAGGCGAGGTGGAGACCGTTACCCGCCGGTAGAGGGTCTGCCCGCAGGCCGGGACCGTGAAGGCGTGCGGAACGGTGGGTGAGTAGACATCGGCTCCGGTGAGCGTGAAGCGGCGCGAGGGTGCCTCTGTGAGCCGGTCGGGGGCCTGTCCCTCGGCGAACCCGACGGTGAGTACGACGTCCGCCGTGGTCGACGCCCGCAGGCCGATCGTGGTGCCGCCCGTGTCGATGCCGGTGATCGTCAGGCCGCTGACCGTCTGCGCGGGCGGCGGCGGCACCGTGGGGGTCGGGCTGGGCGCCGCCGGGGGAGTCCTCGACGGGGTCGGGGCGGGGTGGGCAGGACGGGTGGGGCGGGTGGGACGGTCCGGGTTGGCGCTCTCCGAGGAGGGCGCGGCCTGGCCGGTGCCGGCGCGCCGCGACGGCCCGAGAGTGGTGACCGGCTCGGGCGGCGGAGATCCCGTGTCCCTTCCCGAGGGAGTCTTCGCCGGAGGCCCCGGCGCCTCGCCCGCGGGCGGCCGAGGCGCCGGAGTGAAGATCGCGTCGGCGGAGAGCCTGTCAGGTGTCCGGCCGGCGGCGACCAGGCCGACGGTGACCGCAGCGGTGATCACCGCCACCCCGGCCAGCACCCGGGGACCCGGCCGGGGACGGCGTATCCCGCCCATCCGGCCGGCTGCACTCCGCGCCGGTGAGCCGCTCACCGGCGACGTGGACCTGGCCAGCGGGAACGTCAGCGCCAGCAGCGTGGCGAGCTCGGCCAGATGCCGTCGGCCACGCTGTTCCCATTCGGGCCCGTAGGCCGACAGCGCCGCCGTCTCCAGCTCCGCGACGAACGCCTCCGCTGTCGGCGGCCGGTCAGCCCGGTCCTTGGCCATGCCCCGGGCGATCAGCTTGCGCACCGAGCTCGGCACCGCCTCCAGCGGGATCGGCGCCGTCCGGTGCCGGTGCATGAGCGTGGTGGGGTGGTCCGTCCCGTATGGCCTGCGCCCGGTGAGGCACTCGAAGAACACGCATGTGGCGGCGTACACGTCGCTCGCGGGGCCGGCCGGCTCCCCCGCCCACAGCTCGGGCGCCGAGTAGGACGGGGTGCCCGCGGGCGTGTCCTCCTCCCCTGACCGGGCGGCGATGCCGAAGTCGGCCAGCTTGCCGGTGCCGTCCGCCTGGATCAGCACGTTCTCCGGCTTGTAGTCGCGGTGCGCGACCCCTGCGGAGTGCGCGGCCGCCAGGCCGGCCAGTGAACCCTTGAGCACCGCCAGCGCGGCCTCGGGACTCGTGGTGCCGTGCTCGTCCAGGATCTTCCTGAGCGCGACGCCGTCCACCAGTTCCATCACGACCGCGGCTTCGAGCACGTCCTCGTAGTACTCGTAGAACCGGACCATGTTCGGGTCACGCAGCTCCACCATGATCCGTGCGTGCTCGCGGAAGCACGTCATGAACGCGTGGTCGTCCCGCAGGGCGGCGCTCAGGTATTTGATGGCCACGTAGGCGCCGGTGGAGGTATAGGTGGCCAGCACCACCCGGCCGCTCCCTCCGGTGCCGAGCTCTCGCACCTCGCGGTATCCCGGAACCATTCAGTCCCCCTCCGAGCGCCGTTGTCTGTTCGACGGTCTCACCCCCGCGGTCGGTTGTCATGGTTCGCGAACTTTCGCGGAGGGTGGTGAGGTGATTATCTTTTGTCACCGGCTGCGGGGGTCTGATGCGTGGGCTGAGGCGTGCTGTCTCCGCAGGGACCGTTCAGCGGTCTGCTCCGGTGCCGACCCCTCGGAGCAGGGTGTCGATGACCTGGATGGCGAGGGTGTCGGGGTCGCCCTCGCTCTGCGCCGCCTCGTGGATGAGGGCGTAGTAGACGCGCCGGGTCCAGAGGAGATCGGCATCGGGCCGCAGGACGCCGGTCTCGCGGGCACGGCGGAACATCTGGTCGCACCTGTCCAGCACGGAGGCGTGGACCTGGTTGACCTCGGAGTCACCCGTGGAGGTCCGGCTCATGGCGAACCCCCAGTCGATCTTGACGCGGAGGACGTTCGCGGTCACCTGGTGAAGGACGACCAGCGGCGGAGCCGTCGAGGAGTGGGCGGACTCCACGGCCGCGTCGAACTGGCGGGTGGCCCAGGCCGTCATGGCGCCCACGAGTGCCTCACGGGAGGCGAACCGGCGGTGAACGGTGGTGCGGGCGACGCCGGCGGCCTCGGCGATCTGCTCCATGGTCGCGGCGGGATTCCTGCTCAGAACCCGTTCGGCCGCCTCCAGGATCGTCAGCACGGTCCGCTCGGCATCCGCGCGGCGCGCTCGGCCGCCGTGGCTCGCCATCTCTCCTTCGGTCACGGATCGGAGACTACACCAGAGACGCCATACCGGCATCAGTTGCACCATTGATGTTGCATTTAGTACGTTCAATGCGTCTTTGGTGATGCGAATCGTGAAAGGATCCTCATGGACATGCGACTGAACGGGAAGACCGCCGTGGTGACCGGGGCCAGCCGCGGGATCGGGCTGGCGATCGTGTCCGCGCTCACCGCCGAGGGGATGCGGGTGATGGCCGGCGCGCGTACGGTCACACCCGGGCTGAAGGAGACCGGCGCGGTCGCCGTGCCCGTGGACCTGTCCACCCCGGACGGCCCGGCGCTGCTGGTCGGTGCGGCGCTGGCGGAGTTCGGCGAGGTCGACCTGCTCGTCAACAACGTCGGCGGTGGCGACGGTGGCGAGGGCCAGACGGACGGCTTCCTGGGATTCGACGACGAGCAGTGGCGGCAGGCGTTCGACCTCAACTTCCTCAGCGCGGTCCGCGCCACCCGGGCCGCGCTTCCCAGCCTCCTGCGGAGCCGGGGAGGCATCGTCAACATCTCTTCCAACGGAGCCCGGATGCCGCACGCCGGGCCGGTCGCCTACACCACCGCGAAGGCGGCGCTGACCGCGTTCGGCAAGGCTCTCGCCGAGGAGTTCGGTCCCAGGGGGGTGCGCGTCAACACCGTCTCTCCCGGCCCGGTGCGCACCGCCATGTGGGAGGACCCGGCCGGGTACGGCGCGGCGCTCGCCAGGTCGATGGGACTGGAGCACGGGCAGGTGCTGGCGCAGCTCCCGGCCTGGTCGGGCATGACCACGGGCCGTCTGGTCGAGCCGGCCGAGGTGGCCGCCCTGGTCGTCCACCTCGCCTCCCCCCACGCCGCCAGCGTCAGCGGCGCCGACTATCTGATCGACGGCGGAGCGGTCAAGACCGTCTGAGCCGGCGCGGGCAGCCTCCCGGCTCTCCGTGGCGGGCTGCCCGCCACGGCCGCGCCGGGAGGTCGCCCGGCTTGTAGAGCGCCGTCTCGATCCCGACGGACTCCACGACAACGGCGACCACCGGTCCCGAGCGCCGGCATGCCGGTCTCCTCGCGGACGCGGTGGGCCTCCCTGCGGTAGCGGAGACCCACCACGCGGGGTGGAACGCCTGATCGGCGAGGAGAGCGGGGTGACCACCGCTGATCAGGCGGGTTCAGGACCTCACGGGTAGGAGACGACCTTGGAGGGGACCGTCGCCGTGCCGGAGGCGGGGCCTCCGGTGCCGTTGATCACGTGGTTGACCCGGCCGTTGCCGCCGAGGGACACGGTGAGCAGGCTGTGGAACTTGACGCCCGGCTTCGCCGGAGTCTCGAACCCGTTTTCCACCTCGATCGTCGGATCGACGTTGAAGTAGACGTAGCTGCCGAGACCCCAGCCCTCGTGGGTGTTGACCGCGGGGCCGACCTTGTAGGCCGCCCACCCCTTGGTGCTGCCGTTCATGTAGGCCGCCTGGTTCGGCGGGTCGTACGCCTTCTCGTTCTGGAAGAAGATCGTCCGGCCGCGCTCGCCGTACCACTCCACGTCGTACTTGCGGTAGTGCTCGACGAACAGGCCGGTGATCAGGACGTCGTCGCCGTTGACGATCAGGCCGGTCTCGGCGGTGTTGACGTTCCAGCCGATGCCGTCACCGTGGTCACCGCGCCACAGCCAGGTATGGTCGATGATCACGTCGTCGCTGTTGACGACCACGCTGGTGGTGGCGTTGCCGGCGAAGGCGCCGCCGATCCGGACGAACACGTCCTGCAGCGTGGTCGGGTTGGCGGCGTGGTCCGCGCTCGACCCCTGCGGGCCGACCTCGATGAGCACGTCGGACTTCTGCGGGCCCGCGTCGACCAGGAAGCCGGCGAGTTTCACGCCGTCCACGTCGGCCACCTTGACCGCGCTGGCGCCGCCGCCCGGGATGATCGTGGCCAGGCCGAGGCCCAGGACCACGGTGTTCGCCCGGGTCACGTTGATCGGCTGGTTGAGGTTGTAGATGCCGGGGGTGAGCAGCAGGTTCAGGCCCTGGCCGAGCGCGGCGTTGATGGTCGCGGCCGAGTCGCCGGGCTTGGCGACGTAGAACTGGCTGAGCGGGAGCGAGGTGCCGGGGGTGGGCCCGTTCGCCCAGCTCACGCCGCTCGCGTTGGTCCGCTTGGAGGGGACGAACACCCGGTAGCCGCTGCCGTCCGCGTAGAGGTACGGCTTCTCGCGGCTGATCGGGGTGTTGTCCAGCGTGGTGTAGGACTTGCCGGCGAAGTCGGTGGCGGGAGCGCCCTGCACCCCGGAGAACACCATGTTCCACACGCCGTTGACCCAGCCGCCGACGGAGCTGTCCCGGGTGTACCACTGCTGCTGCGAGTACGGGCCGACGGCGCCGTCGATCTTGCTGTCGGCTATGTAGCCGCCGCTGGCCCAGCCGTAGCCGGTGGGTGCCAGGTTCAGCGCGCCCTTGATGTGCATGCGGCGGAACGGCGCGGCCTGGGAGACCGCCCACTGGTTGGTGCCGCCGGGCGGCTGGACCGACAGGTTCTCCGTGGAGCGCCAGAAGTTCTGGGTGGCGTTGCCGCCGAACCAGCCCGCGTCGACGGTCACGCCGTTGAGGGTGACGTCGTCGGGCGACTGGCCCAGGCCCATGATCGAGGTGTAGAAGCCGACCTTGGCGTTCACGTTGTAGGTGCCCGGCTTGAACAGGAAGGCGTGGCGCCCGGTGCCGAACTGGGCCGACTCCTGCTGCTGGAAGACCGCGTCCAACTGGCTCTGGATGCCGGCGCTGGACATCGACGGGTCGAAGACGTGGACGTTCGGGCCCAGTTCCCCGCCGCCGGGGATCACCGGGCCGTCCGATGTGGTGTAAACGGCGAACTCCCACAGTGAATAGCCGTAGGGGGTGGCCCGCGTGGTGCCCTGCATCCGGACGTACCGGGCGGAGCCGCTCACGTCATGTGACTGAACGCCGCCGGTGGCGCCGGTGACGGTCTTCAGGTCGGTCCAGGTGGTGCCGTTGGCCGACCCCTGGAGCTTGAAGGCACTCGCGTACGCGGCCTCCCACCTCAGGTCAATCCTGCAGACGGTCTGGGCCGAACCGAGGTCCACCTGGATCCACTGCGCGTCGCCGGCGGCGCTGGCCCAGCGGGTTCCGTCGTTGCCGTCGAAGGCGGCGCTCGCGGGGGTTCCGGCGTTCTCGGTCGAGGAGGCGCTGGAGGTCTTGTTCAGCGCGGCATCGGTGGTTCCGCACTGGCCTCCGGTGCCTCCGCCGGCGCCGAAGACCTGAAACTCCCACAGGGAGTAGCCGTAGCCGGTGGCCCGCGTCGTGCCGAGCATCCGGACGTACCGGCCGCTGCCGGTGACGTCCCAGGTGTCGGTCCCGCCATCACCGCCGGTGACGGTCTTGAGGTCCGTCCAGGTGGTCCCGTTCTCGGATGCCTGGATCTTGTACCCGCTGCCGTAGGCGGCCTCCCAGTTCAGCACGATCCTGCTGATGCCGGCCGAGGCTCCCAGGTCCACCTGGATCCACTGCGGGTCACCGGCCACGCTGGACCAGCGGGTGCCGGTGTTGCCGTCGACCGCGTTGGCCGGGCCGGTGCCGCCGTTCTCGGACGAGGAGGCCGTCGCGGCCTTGCCCTGTGACAACAGCGTGTCCGCCAGGGCCGGACTGGACGGTACGGCGATCAGAGCCGCTACGACCGCCGAAGCAGCCCATAAAGCGGCAGGACGGAACAGACCTCTCATGCTTGTCTCCACAGGGGATCGGGGGGTGGAAGGTCTAACGGCAGGCAGGCGCGACCGGTGACATGATGTAAATCAACGCCTTATTTCTTTACTTGATTTAACTTATTAGAAAGATGGCCGTCAAGAGGCGGGGCTTCACTCCTGAGCCGGGTTCAGCCGTCCGGCTCCGCCGCCGCTCGTACCGGCGGTGAAGCTCGGGTGGGCCGTCCTGTTCGGGCGGAAGGCGCGGTGCGACAGGACCCTGGCGCATACCGTCCGGATGGTCGAGGAGGCCGGCGGTCCGATCGCGTCAGTGGTCGGGGATCCGGGTGCGACGGCATCCCGCACGCGACCTTACGGCCGGTCGCGCTTCTTCCGGGACGGCGTGGCCGGAGGTGTCGGGCCGGGGGTCACTTGGGCGGGAGTGTCCACGTCACGGTGCGGGTCAACGCCCCGTGGGTGTCGTAGGACCTGGCCCATCCCAGGGTTTCGAACCGCCCGTTCTCCTGGTTGATCCACTTGTCTTCCCGGTTGAAGTTGTAGCGGTCATAGGCATGGATGGTGACCTCCATGGTCGCCTGATCGCCATTGACCTTGACGTCGGAGCTGCCCCAGATCGAGTGGCGGCCGAGTGCGTACTCCCAGTTCTTGGTCGCGCTGTCCGTGACCTTCGCCGGCTCACCCGTCATCTGGAAGTCCCGCTGGCCGGTCTCCCGGTAGAGACGCTCGGCGTTCTCCTGCGCTCGGCGTATCTCCGCGTCGACGGCCTCACGGACCGCCTTGTCCTCGTGGTAGGCCTTGTCGTAGTCGATCCGGTAGTCGGTGCCGGAGCCGTCCAGGTAATGTTTGAAGGTGGCCGCCGCCTCGTCGTAACCGGGCATCGCCTCCTCGCCGTGCAGCAGCGCCTGCCATTTGTACCAGAGCGCGTAGTCCCCCGGTGAGGGCCGCGCGTCGGGGTCGTACGGCCAGGGATCGTCGTAGGGAATCCCGGGATCCCGAGGCGGGCCAAGGTCGTACTTCCCGTCCCGCGGGCCCTCCTCCGGAGACTGCGGCGGCGGATGCGGGTGCGCTTCCGGCCGCTGTTCCATCATCCACGTGGCACCCGAAGCCGTCGCGAGCACACCTGCGGGCCCGGCCGCCCTGCCGAAGCGCGAGCCTTTCGCGGCCGCTGAGAATGTGGGGGCCTTGGCGCCGAGCAGGCGGCGCAGGCGGGTCTCCACGACCCGGATCAGTTTCTGGCCGAAGTATCGTTCGAGTTTGTGGCGCAGGGTCGCCACGGCTTTTTTGGCGAAGAGGCGCAGGGCCGCGATGAAGCTCCGGGCCTGGAGCGCGGCGAGGCCGCCGGAGATCACTGCCGTGGTCATCGCCCAGGCCACGGCGATCAGGGCGTAGGTCGCGAGGAGTTTCAGGAGGAGCTTGACGATTGTGATGACCTTGGCGAACAGGTTGTGGCCGTCTGCCAGGGCGTGCAGGGAGGCCGCGAGGTTCGGCAGGTGTCCGGTCTGCTTGTCGTCGCCTTGGTAGTCGGCCCAGTGGTCGTTGAGCTCGTCGATGTGGTCGCCGGAGTTCTTCGTGGCGGCGTGCGTGACGGCGCCGTTGGCCGTCGGGTTCACCTCGCCGGTGAGGGCGGTGGCGCAGGCGTGGAGGGCCGCCCCGCACGCGTGGAGGTGGCCTTCGTCTTCTGGTGGCCATTCCACGCCGAGCAGGCCGAACGGGGACTGCAGGTGGGCTGGGAGGGTCACTGCCATCGTGTCAGGCCTTGCGGGGGGTGCTTGCCGGGGTGATGGCCTGGATGGTGTCCTGAATGTCGAGCTCGTTCACGCGCATGGTGTGCGCCATCGTCTGGACGCCCTCCCCGGTCAGGTAGAGGTTGCCGTGAAGCCGTCCGCAGGCCTGATGGAGCAGTTCGGTGAGCTGGTCCATGTCCTGGCCGGTGGCGCTGCCGCCCCATGCCGTTCCTCCGGTGCCATGGACGACTGCGAGCAGGTTGCCGGTATGCCGCCGGAACAGATCGGCGGTGTCCAGCAGGTGCCGGCCCGCCTCGTTCAGCGATGCGTGGTCGAACCGGAGTTCCTCACTCACCGTCCACCTCCCACGGCAACGGTCCGTCTTTCACGGATGGGACTTTAGCGGATCTTGGTGTTCGACGGTAAGCATGCAGGCCGTGCCCGTACGGAGGTGACGTGATCGCCGGATGCGATCGGCGGTGCGCGTGTGCCCAGGTGTCAGACAGGGACAACAGGGGTAATTTGATGATCTTGCGGACGGCGACGTCTTGGTGCGACCCTGGTGTCGATGTCCCGGAACCAAGGAAGGCATTCATGGCCCCGGAACCTGACGGCCAGACGAGGCCCACACCGATCAGCAGCTCCGACCTGTGGGATCTGAAGTCCGATCCGGCCCGGCTGGAGATGCTCGCCGACACCTGGCGGAGCCTGGGGACCAAGGCGGGCTCTGCGGAGGGCAAGGTCAACAATGCCGCGCAGAACGTGTTCTCCAACGAACACTGGACGGGCGACACCGCTGACGCGTTCAACGACTACCGCAAGAAGTTGACCGCCGATGTCGAACTGTTCGGCGCGTGGGCGACCAACATCGCCGACACGCTCGACCTCACGGCCACCACGCTGCGCGTGCAGCAAGGGCTCCTCGACGAGGAACGCCGGAAACTCAACGCGGTGCCGGTGAGCACGGACCTCGCGGGTGTGACCTTCCGTCCGAAGGACGCCGAGCAGTCGAGCCTGGTCAGCGGGGCGATCTCGACGGCGACGGAGATCCGCAAACGGGTGGACGGGGTGCTTGAGGAGAAGCGGCAGGACCTCAAGTTCTACCAGGACCAGTTCGACCTGATAGCCAAGCAGTGGAAGCCCCGTACGGTGCGCCTGCTGAACCTCAACGTCGGCCAGGGCGCCGGCAACTCTCCGGGCAACTCCGCCGGCACGGACTCCGGCGAGGACATCTCCAAGATCGCGCAGGTGGTCGCCGACCAGGACGCGGACATCGCCACCGTGCAGGAGGTCTTCAAGCACGACATGTGGGACCTCGAGGAGGAGCTCGAAAGCCGCACCGGGGACAACTGGGACGTCAAGTTCGAAGAGGCGAGCAAGAAGTACCACGCCAGCGACGACTTGCCCATCCTCGGGGACGTGATCAACGCGCCGTTCGGCAACGCCGTGCTCGTCCGCGAAGGCGACGTCATCGAGGGCACGGGGGACAGCGAGCGGATCAAGCTCGACGTCGACGGCGGAAGCATCACCCTTCCGGCCAGCGCGCCGGGGACGGGCGACACACGGATCGACGACGGCGAGGGGCGGTCCGCGGCCAAGACGGAGGTCAACATCAGGCCGAGGTGAGCGGCCTACCAGTTCGGGATCTCCACGTCGACCTGCTGGCCGTCGTGGTCGGAGGTGGCCCCGTCCACCAGGACGGGCTGCCCGCTCATGGTGAGGCCCGGCGAGCCGGTCACGTGGTCGATGCGGGTGCCCGAGGGTGAGGTGCCGACGACCTTCCCGTCCTCGTCGGCCGCGCCCGAGTAGACCGTGTAGCCCTCCTCCTTGAGGTCGTGGATGGCATCGGCGGAGGAGGTGTTCTTCGGGTTGTCGCCGTTGTTCGTCACGATGTTGAGGTCGGCGCCCAGCAGCGACGGGCCGCGGTTCATGGCGTCGTGGAGCTTGTCGATCTGACCGGTCCGCACGAAGTCGTCATATTTGTGCAGACCGTGGCTGTGCACGTGGGCGCTGTAGACGTCGAAGCCCTTGGCGGCGTCGGCGAAGAGACGGTCGGCGATCTCGTCGTCCAGCTCCTTGAAAGCGGTGATGACCTTGCGAAGCCGTCCCTGGTCCGAGTCGAGCACCCCGATGAGGATCTCCGCCAGGCCGTCGGCCGCCGCCTGCAGATCCGCGTGCGCGGACCCCGCCGCGGTGGCCTTGTCGGTGTTGCCGAACGCGTTGGAGCCGGGCACGCTCGGCACCGGCACGTAGGTGACGGCTCCGGGGCCTCCCGCGAGGGCGGCGCGGCCCTGCTCCACGGCCTTGCGGGCCTCGTCCACCTGGTCGGCCAGCTCGCTGACCGAGCTGAACTTCATGCTTGGCGTGACGTCCATGGCCGCCAAGCCTAGCCCCGCCCTACCGGCCGCACCGAGGTTTGCCCCATAAATGGACATCCCCACCAGCGGACCTTGTTCCATGCAAGAGGTCGTCGGGCGGCACTCCCGTCGGGGTTCGGCGACGGGTTCAGGCGGGACCTGGTGAGGCCGGTCCGCACAACGGGCCGGACCTGCGCGGATGGGGCGAGGCCGGCCCGGCGCCGCCGTCACGACGTCGTGGGATCACGCTCAGGGTGTGCACCTCGGCGACGCGGTCGAGAGGCCGATGGCCGGCGGTCCTCAGGCGGAACGCGGGTGTAGCGTTTCCGGATGACCGTCCTGCTGCCCGGTGTCGCGCTCACCGACCACGTCTTCACCGTCCCGCTCGACCACGCCGACCCGGACGGCCGGACGATGGAGGTCTTCGCCCGCGAGGCGGTGGACCCGGCCAAGCGAGAGCGGGAGCTGCCGTGGCTGCTCTTCCTGCAGGGCGGCCCGGGAGACAAGTCGCCGAGGCCGAAGGCGGCCGACGGCTGGCTGGGGCAGGCGCTCAGGACGCACCGGGTGCTCCTGCTCGACCAGCGGGGGACCGGCAGGAGCACACCCGTCACCGCCGGGACACCGGCCGGCACGGACGCCGAGCTGGCCGCCTACCTCAGGCACTTCCGCGCCGACTCGATCGTGGCCGACGCCGAGCTGATCCGCCGCGAGCTCTGCGGCGACCGGCCCTGGGAGACGCTCGGTCAGAGCTACGGCGGGTTCATCACGCTGACCTACCTGTCCCGGGCCCCCGAAGGGCTCAGGGCCTGCTACGTGACGGGTGGCCTGCCGGGGCTGGACGCCTCCGCCGACGAGGTCTACTCCCGCACCTACCCCCGGGTCCGCGGCAAGGTGGACCGCTACTTCGCCCGCTATCCCGGCGACGACGCCCGCCTGAACGCGGTGGCCGAGTACCTGCGCCGCGAGGAGGTCCTGCTGCCCGACGGCGACACGCTGACCGTCCGTCGCCTGCAGACGCTGGGCCGGTGCCTGGGCATGAGCGACGGCGCGGAATACCTGCACTGGCTGCTGGAGACCGCCTGGAGCGGCGAGCGGCTCTCCGACCTGTTCCTGTACGAGGTCATGATGGCCACCGGATTCATCGGCAGCCCGCTCTACGCGGTGCTGCACGAGTTGATCTACGCCCAGGGCGCGCCCACCGGCTGGGCCGCCGACCGGCTGCTGCCCAAGGAGTTCGGCCACGACGCGGACCCGCTGCTCCCCGTCGGAGAGATGATCTATCCCTGGATGTTCGACGAGATCGCCGCCCTGCGCCCCTTCAAGGGCGCCGCCGAGATCCTCGCCGCCGACGGCGCCTGGCCCGACCTCTACGACCCGGTACGGCTGGCCGTCAACCGGGTCCCGGTGGCCGCCGCCGTCTACTACGACGACATGTACGTCGACGAGGAGCTGTCCACGCGGACCGCCCGCGCGGTCGGCAACGTGCGGACCTGGGTGACCAACGAGTGGGAGCACGACGGCGTCCGCGTCTCCGGCGGCCAGGTGCTGGCCCGCCTGATGGACACGGTCAGCGGAGTCCACGGCTCCTGAGCGGCCCCCGCTCTTGAGCGCCGGGGCGGGCGAGCAACAGGGCCGGCAGCGCGCGCCGGGTCGGTCCTCCGGCGGGCACCTCGCTCCCGTCGTCACGCCATACCCGCGTGGTGCCCAGGATCCCGAACCGCATGGGGCGGTTCAGGGGGAGGGGAGCTCGGTCAGCGGCAGCCGTACCTGGAAGCGGGTGTCGCCGGGCACCGACTCCACCCGCAGGTCACCGCCGTGCCGGCCGGCGACGATACGGAAGGAGATGTCCAGACCCAGACCGGTGCCCTCGCCGACGGCCTTGGTGGTGAAGAACGGTTCGAAGATCCGTTCGCGTAGCTCCTCGGGGACGCCGGGGCCGGTGTCGCAGATCTCGATCAGCGCGATGGTGTCGTGTTCCAGGCGGGTGCGGACGGTGAGCGTACCGGTGCCCTCCATCGCGTCCAGCGCGTTGTGGATCAGGTTGGTCCACACCTGGTTGAGCTCTCCGGCGTAGGCCGGGATCGGCGGCAGCTCGGGGTCGTAGTCGGTGGCCAGGCTGATCCCCGGCGGGATCTTGCCCCGGAACATGGTGAGCGTGCTGTCCAGCAGCTCCCGGACGTCCACCGTCTGGTACGGCGCGCGGTCCATCTGGGAGTACTGCTTGGCGGAGGCGAGCAGCGTGGAGATCCGCTCGGTCGCGTCGGTCACCTCGCTCAGCATCTGGTTGATCTCGATGGCCTCGGCGAGCCAGTGCACGGCCCCGGGCAGGTGCTCCTCGCCGACGGCCTCGCGGACCTTCTCCATCCCGTCGGCCGCGAACCCGGCGGCCACCAGCGGCGGCGCGAGCTCCCAGCCGTCGTCCACCCCGGCCTCCTCCAGCGCGTCGCCCAGCTCGTCCTCGGCGTCGGAGATCTCCAGAGGGGACCGCGAGGGCAGGGGCGTGGCCTTGTCCGTGCAGCTCTCCTGCATGTCGATCAACGCGCGCAGCCGTCCGGCCGAGATTCCCTCCTCGGCCAGTGTGGCGAGCTGCCGCCGTGCTGTCCGGATCTTGTCCCGGAGTTCGCCCACGGCCCGTACGGCGGACGCCGCCGGGTTGTTGAGTTCGTGGGTGAGCCCCGCGGTGATCGTGCCGAGCGCGGTCAGCCGCTGCCGCCGGTCGATGAGCTCCCGCTGGGCGAGCCCGCCGAGCCGCACCCCGTCGAGCAGGTGGACCGCCATCGGGAACCACTTGCCGATCATCAGGCCGTACTTCTTGGCGGGGAGCACGAAGAGCCGTGAGGGCTTGGTCGCGCGCAGCGAGTGGGAGTAGGTGTCAGGCGCGCGGTCGCCCAGATAGGCGGAGGTCGCACCGGCGTAGACCCCGGGCTGGGAGGTGGGGGTCATGGTGACCACCCCGGCGGGAGTCTCGGTGGACATGACGATCTCGCCGTCGACGAGAACGAGGAAACACTCGGCCGGATCGCCCTGCCGTACGATCGGCGCGCCCGCGCCGAAGTCGCGCTCCTCGCCGTGAGAGGCCAGCCACTCCAGCTTCTCGTCGTCGAGCTTCTCGAAGAGGAACAGCCGGCGGAGGACGTCGATGCTGGTCGCGAGGGCTCCCCCGTCCCCCATCGTCCAGGTGCCGCGCCTGCCGGGACTCTGGCTCCGTTCGGTCATGCCTTCTCCAGGTAACGGTGAACGAGTGCCACGGCCATCGCGCCCTCGCCGACCGCGGAGGCGACCCGCTTGATCGAGTCGGCGCGGACGTCACCGGCGGCGAAGACCCCGGGCACGTTGGTCTCCAGGTGGTACGGCTCGCGGCGTAGCGGCCAGTTGCGGGGGCGGTTCTCGGTGGCGGTCAGGTCCGGTCCGGTGAGGACGAAGCCCTTGGCGTCGCGCTCGATCGTGTCGCCGAGCCAGTCGGTGAACGGCTCGGCGCCGATGAAGACGAACACCCACTCGGTGTCGACCGTCCGCTCGCCCTCCGGGCCTTTCAGCGTGAGCCGTTCCAGATGGTCGTCGCCCTCCGCGCCGACCACCTGGGTGCCGGTGTGCACCTCGATGTTCGAAATGTTCGCGATCTGCTCGATCAGGTAGTGCGACATGGACCTCTCCAGCCCGTCGCTCCGGACGATCAGATGGACCCGGGTGGCGAAACCGGAGAGGTAGACCGCGCCCTGCCCGGCGGAGTTGGCCGCGCCGATGATGTAGACCTCGCAGCCCCGGCACTCGGGCGCCTCGGTCACGGCCGCGCCGTAGTAGGTCCCCCGGCCCACGAAGTCGTCCAGGCCGGGAGCGGCCAGCCGCCGGTAGGAGACACCGGTGGCCAGGATGACGGTGTGCGCGGCGATGCTGCCACCGTCGGCGAAACCGACCACCCGGGCCTGACCCTTGACCTCCAGGCTCGTGACCTTGCGGGCCGTGAGCAGCTCGGCGCCGAACTTCAGCGCCTGGCGGCGGGCACGGTCGGCGAGTTGGGAGCCGGAGACGCCGTCGGGAAAGCCCAGGTAGTTCTCGATGCGGGAACTCTGGCCGGCCTGCCCGCCGGAGGCGTGCTGCTCGACCATCACGGTGCGAAGTCCCTCCGAGGCCCCGTAGACGGCCGCGCCCAGCCCGCCGGGGCCGCCGCCGATGACGATCAGATCGTAGAAGTCGGTGGCCGGGGCGGTGGACAGGCCGACGGCGCCCGCGAGCTCGGAGGTGCTGGGGGCGGTGAGCATCGTGCCGTCGGAGGTGATGACCAGCGGCAGCTTGGCCGGGCTGATCTCGCCCTCCTCGCCGGCGGCGGCGAGGAGCTGCGCGCCTTCGGGGTCGTCGGCCAGCATCCAGAGGTAGGGCACCTGGTTGCGGGCCAGGAAGTCGCGGATCTTGTAGGACCTGGCCGACCAGCGTGCTCCCACCACGCGCAGCTCGTCGGATTCGCGCCGGTCGGCCCGGTGCCAGGCGTCGAGCAGGTCGTCCAGGACCGGATAGAACTTCTCCTCCGGCGGATCCCACGGCTTGAGCATGTAGTGGTCGAGATCGACCACGTTGATCGCCTGGATCGCCGCGTCTGTGTCGGCGTAGGCGGTGAGCAGCACGCGACGGGCATACGGATACAGGTCCATGGCCTGCTCCAGAAACTCCACGCCGTTCATCTGGGGCATCCGGTAGTCGGCGAGGATCGCCGCGACGTCGTCACCGCGCAGCCTGAGCTGGCGGACGCTCTCCATCCCCCCGACCGCGGTGTCGGCCCGGACAATGCGGTAGGAGTGGCCGTAACGGCGCCGTAGGTCGCGCGCCACGGAGCGTGAGACGCCCGGATCGTCGTCGACTGTCATGATGACCGGCTTGTCCATGACCTGTTTCCCCCCGGTTATACCGACAACCTATCTCGAAGGATGTCACATCAGCTGTTTCAGATCACCCTGCGGGAAGGCCCGGGGCGGGGCACCCGGCGGCGCGGAGCAGGGCGGCCGGGTGGCCGCGGCCGGCACGCAGCCGCGTGAACTCCGGGTCGCTGGTCCAGAATTCACGCAGCGACTCGTGTCCCACCCGGTCGGCGATGATCTGCAGGGCGATGTCGTGCCTGATGTACTCCACCGCCATCAGGACCACGGCCGGGTCCTCGGTGTAGACGCCCCAGGCCGAGCCGTTCACGGAGCCGCCGATCAGGGCCTCTCGCCGGTCGCCGACGACGACGAGGAGGCGGCAGCCCAGGTCCTCCATGATCACATCAGGGGTGGAGAACCGGTGTTCGTACAGATGCCCCACCACGTCCTGGGCGGGGCCGAAGTGCATCACCGAGGCGTCGACGCCACGCTCGACCGCCCGTCTGACCAGCGGTGACAGCCGCCTCATCTCCTCGGGCCAGATCGACACGAACAGGTCGGTGCGCGCGGCGGCCACCACGTCCTCAGCCCGTACGAGCAGCGCCTCGGCGTCCTTGAGGTTGTGGATCAGGTGGGCCTCGGGGGGCGCCACGATCGTGGGCAGCGAGGCCTGCAGCGACTCGATCGAGTCGTCGAACTCCCTGCGCATCCGCTCCAGCAGCGACCGGGGCGGCAGCGGCAGGTAGTCGGTGGTGTCCTCGGTGCCCCGCACCTCGTAGGCCGCGCCCTTGGCGACCAGCTTGCCCAACGTCTCGTAGACCGTGCTGCGCGGCACGCCCGAACGCTTGGCCACCTCGTATCCGTTGAGCGGCTGTCCGGAGCCGACCAGCGTGACATAGGCCTTAGCCTCGTAGCCTGACATGCCCAGGCGCTGCAACTGTTCCACCACGTCCCGCATCGCAGCCATCGTACGGCGCGCGACGGTAGTTTTGTATTGTCCTAAAGCGCCTAATTTAGGTTTGTATTTATCGGCCTGACGTTCGACCGGTGAGATGGCCGGCAGGGACCGGCCCGCCTGGTGGTGAGCGCCTTCCGGTGATCTCCACAGGGGCGGGATCGGATTCATCGTGCGTGGCCGGGCCCACCGATGATCAGGGGCGGGGAACTCGCGCGGCAGAGGCCGCGGCCACCCCCGGCAGGATGGTCGCGGCCTCTGTGCGCGTGGTCGGATCAGACCTGGCCGGCCTTCTCCAGGGCGGCGCAGCAGGTGCCCACGATGAGACGGGTCACCTGGTAGGGGTCGACGTTGGCGTTGGGGCGACGGTCCTCGATGTAGCCCTTCTTGTCCACCTCGACCTGCCACGGGATGCGGACGGAGGCGCCGCGGTCGGAGACGCCGTAGCTGAACTTGTTCCACGGGGCGGTCTCGTGGTGGCCGGTGAGACGCTCCTCGATGTCGGCGCCGTAGTACTTGACGTGCTCCGCGGCGTTCGCGCTGAGAGCCTCGCAGGCGGTGATGATCGGGTCGTAGCCCTCGCGCATCGCCTTGGTGGAGAAGTTGGTGTGCGCGCCGGCGCCGTTCCAGTCACCCTTCACCGGCTTGGCGTCCAGCGTGGCGGCGACGTCGAACTCCTCGGCGATGCGGTAGAGCAGCCAGCGGGCGATCCACATGTGGTCGGAGACCTCCACCGGACCTGCCGGGCCAACCTGGAACTCCCACTGGCCGGGCATGACCTCGGCGTTGATGCCGGAGATCGCCAGGCCGGCTTCGAGGCAGAGGTCGAGGTGCTTCTCGACGATCTCGCGGCCGAAGACCTCGTCGGCGCCGACGCCGCAGTAGTAGCCACCCTGCGGGGCGGGGAAGCCGCCGAGCGGGAAGCCCAGCGGGCGGCCCTCCTTGAAGAAGGTGTATTCCTGCTCGATGCCGAACCACGACTCCTGGTCGGCGAACTTCTCGGCCACCTCGACGAGCGCGGCGCGGGTGTTGCTGGCGTGCGGGGTCATGTCGATGTCGAGCACCTCGCAGAGCACCAGCACGTTGCTGCCGCCGCGGATCGGGTCCGGGCAGGTGAACACCGGCTTGAGCACGCGGTCGGAGGAGGAGCCGCCGGCCTGGTTGGTGCTGGACCCGTCGAAGCCCCAGACCGGGAGCTCGGCGCCGTCGGCCAGGACCCTGGTCTTCGAGCGGAGCTTCGCGGTCGGCTTGGTGCCGTCGATCCAGATGTATTCAGCCTTGAAGGTCATCGGCGGAGTCCTTGAGGAGGGAAGTGGTTCGCTGCTCCTCCAGAGTCGCAAGTCGCGATTTCGCATCTGTTGCCCGAATGTGAACAGGACGTTACCCGGGCCCGTTTGTCCAGGCAGGGGTGGCCGGAAAAGTTCGCACACCTCTTTTCTGGAGCGTGTGAGCCGCCCGTCCGTCCCGGTTCCGGTGAGGTCAGCCCTCTGAGACGTCGAAGAAGCGTGCCGAGGCGGATTCGTGGGCGAGGCGGCGCAGCACGTCGAGGGCCCGGCCGTGCACCACGGTGCCGACGACCAGGGCCTCGACCGCGGCCTCTCGGGGGCCCCGCGGGGGAATGGTGCCGATCTCGTGCTCGACGAGGTCGACGGCGGTCCGCGCGTAGGGGCGCAGGGACTCGCCGGTGGCGGGCATGCCGAGCCGGTCGAGGGTGAGGATGACCTGGGCGAGCTCGTCACGGGTGGGGGCGTCGGGGTGGATCCGCCAGCCGAGGCCGGTGATCAGGTCGTCGGCCTCGGCGCGGGCCCGCCGCCAGTCCTCGTCGCCGGTGGGGGACTCGACCGCCGGGGCGAGGGCGTAGTGGGCTGTGCCGAGCACCTCGTGCATGCTCAGGCTCTCGTCGTCCACGGCGGCGATCACCTGGCGGATGGACGCGATGGGCAGCCGCCCGACCTCCAGCAGCGCGCGGATCAGGCGCAGCCGGCGCACATGGCTCTCGCCGTACTCCGCCCGGGTGGCGGACGTCTGCTCTCCGGCGGGGAGCAGACCTTCGCGCATGTAGTACTTGATCGTGGGAATGGGAACGCCCGACGCGGCGCTGAGCTGGGATATCCGCATCTTTAGATAGTACTACTAGCTAATTGAGGGCCGTGCCCGAGTCCGCCGCTCAGGGAGCCTTGGCGACCGCGCCGAGGATGCTGGGCCGGCGCCGGCCTCCGCTCATGTCCCCGGCTCATTCACGCGCCGGTCCCGGCCGCTGCCCGCCCCGCGCGTCGTCGTGCCATCCGGGCGGCTGCCCGGATGGTGCAGGTGGTCGCTTCGCGGACAGACGGCGATTAATGTCAATAATCAACATTAATCGGTTGTCGAATGACGTTTTTCTCCAATGGTCTGGCGATCCGAGAGAGAACCGCGCTGAGGGGTTGACCACGAGACCTCGATAAGAATAATTTTCATCCAATCATCCAATGGATGAAAGGAATGCTTGTGGTGGCAGGGGCTCTCGGACGCATCCAGACCGAGACGCCCGCGCTGCCCGAGGCATTGCGCCGGGTCGGCGAGGCCATCTTGGCTGACCCGGCCGGTGCCGCCCGATCCACGATCATCGCGCTGGCCGAGCGGAGCGGCAGCTCACCCGCCACCGTCACACGGTTCTGCCGGGTGTTCGGCTTCACCGGATACGCCGGACTGCGGGTCGCGCTGGCCACCGAGACCGGCCGGGCCTCGCAGGCCAACTGGGACGCCAGCGTCGGCCACGAGATCGGCCCGACCGACCCGCTCGACGCGGCGATCGGCGTGATGGCCGCCGCCGACTCCCGGCTCATCCGGGAGACCGCCGCCCAGCTCGACGCGGGCACCGTCGCCAAGGTCGCCGACGCGATCGTCGCGGCCCGCCGAGTGCTGATCTTCGGGGTGTCCATCAGCGGCGGAGTGGCCGCCATGATCGGCGGACGGCTCCGCAGGATCCGGGTGCCCTGCTGGAGCCACGCCGACGCCCATGAGGCGCTCGCCGACGCGGCACTGCTGGCCGAGAGGGACGTCGCGATCGGGATCTCCCACCAGGGACGCACCCGCGAGGTGCTGGAGTCGCTCGCCGAGGCCGGAGACCGGGGTGCCCTGACGGTCGCCGTCACCTCCTTCGCCCGGTCGCCGCTGGCCGAGCTGGCCGAGGAGGTGCTGACCACCGCGAGCCGGGAGACCACCTTCAGGCTGGGCGGCCTGGCCGCCGTCCACTCCCAGCTCTTCGTCCTCGACGCCGTCTACGTGGCGGTCGCGCAGCGCACCTACGGGCAGACCAACGAGGCGTTCGAGCTGACCATCCGTGCGCTGGAGAGCCACCGTGTAGAGAGGAACTGACCGTGAACATCGGCGCCGCCGACTATGTCCATGAAGTGAAGGCACTGGTGGACGATGTCTCCCACACCCAGGGGGGCGCCGTCAGGAAGGCGGCCGGCCTGCTGATCGGGGCGCTGCTGGACGGCGGGGTCATCCAGGCCTTCGGATCCGGCCACTCCGAGGCGATCGCCATGGAGATCGCCGGCCGTGCGGGCGGGCTGGTCCCCACCAACCGGCTCGCGCTGCGCGACGTCGTCCTGTACGGCGAGGACCCGGTGGGCGTGCTCCTGGGCGTCGGCGGAGAGCTGGAGCGCGACCCGTCGATCGCCCAGCGGATCTACGACCTGGCCCCCGTGCGGCCGCAGGACGTCTTCGTGCTCATCTCCAGCTCCGGGGTGAACGGTTCGGTGGTGGAGCTGGCCTCCATCGTCAAGGACAGGGGACACGGCCTGGTCGCCCTGACCTCCGTCCAGCACAGCACCGCGATGACCTCCCGCCACCCCTCGGGCCGCAAGCTGCTCGACCTCGCCGACGTGGTGCTCGACAACGGGGCCCCGTACGGCGACGCGGTCCTGCCCCTCCCGGACGGCGGCGCGTTCGGCGCCGTCTCCACGATCACCTCGGCGTTGCTGGCCCAGATGATGATGACCGAGGTGGTGCGCGGCCTGGTCGAGGCGGGGCAGACCCCGCCGGTCTACCGGTCCGCGAACGTGATCGGCGGCGACGAGCACAACCGGGCTCTCGAAGACCGCTACGCCGGAAGGATCCGGCGAGGTGCCTGAACACCCCCTGCAGGAGGAAGCATGACCCACCTGTCCCGGCGCGAGCTTCTGCGCAGCGCGGCTCTGGCAGGGATCGCCCTGCCGGCCCTCTCCGCGTGCGCCACCCCCTCCGGCGGTGCCTCCCCGGCGGCACCGGCCGCCGGGGTCACCAGCGCGGCCAACCCTCTCGGCCTCGTCGACAGCAGACCCCTGGAAATCTGGATCTTCGACGGCGGCTTCGGCGACGCCTACGCCAAGAACATCCACGAGCCGCTGGTCAAGGCCAGGTTCCCCAAGCTGGAGATCAAGCACAACACGACCA
Organism: Streptosporangium album; assembly: GCF_014203795.1. NCBI lineage: Bacteria > Bacillati > Actinomycetota > Actinomycetes > Streptosporangiales > Streptosporangiaceae > Streptosporangium > Streptosporangium album. The sequence goes on from NZ_JACHJU010000002.1 coordinate 40,680, forward strand.
AGGAGATCGCCAAGACCCTCCAACCGCGCTTCGCCGGTGGCAACCCCCCGGAGTTCATCAACAACTCGGGCGCCAACGCGATGGACTTCGGAGCACTGGTCCAGGACGGCCTGCTCGCCGATCTCACCCCTCTCTACGACGCGCCGAGCTGGGACGACCCGGCTGTCAAGGTCCGCGACACGATCAACCCCGCCGCGATCGAGCTGGGCAGCTACGACGGCAAGCCGTACGTCATGAACTACGCCAGCACCGTCTGGGGCATCTGGTACTCGCAGAAACTCTTCGAGGCCGAAGGCTGGCAGCCGCCCAGGACCTGGCAGGAGTTCCTGGACCTCTGCGAGACGATCAAGAAGGCGGGCAAGATCGCGCCGTTCACCTACGCGGGCAAGCACCCCTTCTACATCTACGAGACGATCCTCACACTCGCCGCCAAGATCGGCGGCAAGGACGTGCTGAAGAACATCGACAACCTGGAGGACGGCGCCTGGAAGGCCGAGCCGGTCACGCAGGCCGCGACCGCCTTCGTCGAGCTCGGCGCCAAATACCTGCTCCAGGGCACCGCGGGCCTGGACCACGTCCAGACCCAGACGGCGCACAACAAGGGCCAGGTCGCCATGCTGCCCTGCGGCTCCTGGCTGGAGAACGAGCAGAAGGACTCCACCCCGGCCGACTTCGGCTACGCCATGTTCCCGCTGCCGGACTTCGGGTCCTCCGACGCTCTGCCGTACGGCACACTGCACTCCCGGCCGGGCGAGGAGTATGTCGTGCCGGCCAAGTCGGCCAACCCTCAGGCGGGCCTGGAGTACATGCGGGCGATGCTCTCCAAGGAGGGCGCCGGCAAGTTCATGGAGCTGGTCTCCACCCTGACCGTCGTCAAGGGCGCGGGGGAGGGCCGCACGCTCAAGCCGGGCCTGCAGAGCGCCTCGGCCGCCCTGGCCGCCGCGGGCGACAACGTCGTCTGGTTCCTGTTCCGCAAGTGGTACGTCGAGATGCACGACGAGGTGGCCGCGGCCTCCGGACAGCTCATGAACGGCAAGTTGACCGTCGCGCAGTGGGCGGACCGCGCGCAGCGGAAGGCCGACTCGATCAAGAATGACTCCTCCGTGAAGAAGTTCACGAGGTAGCCGAGGTGGGCAGCGGCGCCGGGGGACCGGCAAGGAGCGGAGGCGGATCCGGCGTGGCGGACGGAGCGGGCGCGGTGGCCGGCGGGGCGGGCGAGGAAGCGGGGGGCGGCCGGTGAACCACGGCAGGACACGATTCGTCACCGGGTTCCTCTCGATCCCGGTGGCGCTCTACCTGATCTACGTGATCGCCCCGTACGCGCAGGCGTTCTACATCGCGCTCACCGACTGGCGCGGAGTCACCGCCACCCCGCGGTTCGTGGGCCTGGAGAACTTCCGGAGGCTCCTCGACGACGACGTCTTCTGGAGGGCGGTCGGCCACAACCTCCTCCTGCTGGTCCTGATGCCGCTGCTCACCGTCACCATCGCTCTCTTCTTCGCCTTCCTGCTCAACGCGGGCGGGCGGGGCGGCACCGGGGGCGTCTGGGGGTCGAAGTTCTACCGGGTGGTGTTCTTCTTCCCCCAGGTCCTCGCCGTCGCCGTGGTCGCGGTCCTGTTCCAGCAGGTCTTCCGGCCCGACAGGAGCGGCATGCTCAACGCGCCGCTCATGGCCCTCGGGTTCGAGCCGATCGGGTTCCTGTCCGACACCGGCGTGGCGCTGTGGGCGATCCTCGGCGTGCTCGTCTGGCAGGCGGTCGGCTTCTACGTGGTGCTGTTCTCGGCGGGCATCGCCTCCATCCCGCGCGACCTGTTCGAGGCGGCGGCCATCGACGGTGCCGGGGGAGCGCAGCTTTTCCTCCGGATCACCCTGCCCCTGCTCTGGGACACCATCCAGGTCGGCTGGGTCTATCTCGGCATCGCGGCGATGGACGTCTTCGCCGTCGTGTGGGTGATGACGGCCGAGCAGGGCGGACCCGACCACTCAACGACCGTGATGGCGGCGGAGGTCTACCGCACCGCGTTCGGTTACTTCAAGTTCGGCTACGCCTCCGCGATGGGCGTGGTGCTGTTCTTCTTCACCATTGGGTTCGCGGCGCTGGCCCTGCGCCTGTCGCGGCGTGAGCGAATCGAGTTCTAGTGGCGGAAGCGGTGATCCCCCGGAGCCGGGCCCAGGTCCGGCAGGAGCGCAGAAGAGCGCTGGGGCCCTTCGCGGCTCTGACGCACCTCGCGCTGCTGGCGTGGACGGTCCTGGTCGTGGTCCCGATCGTGTGGACCTTCCTGGCGTCGGTCAAGAGCGAGGACGAGATCTTCGGCGACGCCTGGTCGCTGCCGGCCGTCCTGCGCTTCGACAGCTGGGGGCGGGCCTGGGAGCAGGCCCACATCGGCCAATACATGATCAACAGCGTCATCGTGGTGGCGTGCGGCACGTTCGGCACGATGCTGTTCGGCTCGATGGCCGCCTACGTGCTCGCCCGCTACTCCTTCTTCGGCAACCGGGCCGTCTACCTGCTCTTCGTCTCGGGTCTGGCGTTCCCGGTCTACCTGGCGCTGGGCCCGCTGTTCTTCGTCGTGCAGAACATGGGCACCCTCCCGGTGGTCGGCCCGTTCATCGGCCTGGGCACCCACGGCGGGCTGGTCCTCGTCTACATCGCCTACTCGCTGCCGTTCACCGTGTTCTTCCTCGCCGCGTTCTTCCGGACGCTGCCGGGCGCGGTGGCCGAGGCGGCCTTCGTGGACGGTGCCTCGCACGCGCGGGTGTTCTTCCAGATCATGCTCCCGATGGCCAAGCCGGGCATCGTCAGCGTGACGATCTTCAACGTGCTGGGGCAGTGGAACCAGTACCAGCTCCCGCTGGTCCTGCTCAACTCCGACAGGCAGAAGTGGGTGCTCACCCAGGGCATCGCCGAAATCTCCACCGCCGCCGGCTACGACGCGGACTGGTCGGCCCTGTTCGCCGCGCTCAGCATGGCCATCCTCCCGATGCTGGTCGTCTACACGATCTTCCAGAGCCAGATCCAGAAGGGCCTCACCGCGGGGGCGCTCAAGTAGCCGGGAGATCCCGTTTGACTATCGGGAGAGAATGGGTTGACTCATGGGGCGGGTGGTGGGTTAGGTTCGTTAGGAAACCTTCCTAACGAACGAGCGCGGGCCCTCACCTCCGGCCCTTCCCCGCCAACCCCAGGGAGAGACACGTGCCCATCTCGTCAGATCCGCGCCCCGGCCACCGGTCCCTGCGGCTCCTCCTCGTCCCGGTCATGGCCGCCGCCCCTGCCCTGGTCATCCTGGCGGGTCCCGGGCGCGCCGCCGAGCCCGTCCCGTCCTCCGCCGTGTCCTCGCAGGCGACGGTCTCCGCCGCCGGGGCCGACCTCACCGATCCGCGCAAGAAGGACATCGCGATGCAGCTCGTCTCCAGCGCGGAGAACTCCTCCCTCAACTGGAAGGCGCAGTACAAGTACATCGAGGACATCGACGACGGGCGCGGCTACACCGCCGGGATCATCGGCTTCTGCTCCGGCACCGGCGACATGCTCGATCTCGTCGAGCTCTACGCCCGGCGCAAGCCCGGAAACGTGCTCGCCACCTACCTGCCCGCTCTCCGCAAGGTCGACGGCACCGACTCCCACAAGGGTCTGGACCCGAACTACACCAGGGACTGGGCCACCGCCGCCAAGGACACGGTCTTCCAGCAGGCGCAGAACGACGAGCGGGACCGGGTCTACTTCAACCCCGCGGTCGCGCAGGCCAAGAAGGACGGCCTGCGCGCCCTGGGCCAGTTCGTCTACTACGACGCCATCGTCATGCACGGCGACGGGGACGATCCGCAGAGCTTCGGCTCGATCCGAAAGAACGCCCTGAAGAAGGCCAAGCCGCCCGCGCAGGGCGGTGACGAGACGAAGTACCTGAACGCCTTCCTCGACGCCCGCAAGGTCGCCATGAGGGCCGAGGAGGCGCACGAGGACACCAGCCGGGTCGACACCGCCCAGCGGGTCTTCCTCAACAAGGGGAATCTCGACCTGAACACCCCGCTGTCCTGGAAGGTCTACGGCGACCCCTACCGGATCGGCTGACCGGCTCCGGCGGACGGGAGGCGCACGGGGGAGAGGGATCAGCCGGCCGCGAGGTTCTTCAGGGCCTCGCGCCGGCTGAGGCCGCTGATGCCGACATGGTCGACGTAGCGGCGGACGGCCCGGGGGTCGGTCTTGGCGTATTCGCGCAGGGCCCAGCCGATCGCCTTGCGCGCGAAGAAGTCGTTGTCGGACAGGCTCGGCTCGATGCAGGCGTAGAGCAGACCGGTGTCGGTGGCGGTCTTGAACCTGTTCTGGCAGAGGATGGCCGTGCGGCGCTTCCACAGGTCGCCGTCGCGGGCCCACTCCAGCATGAGCGGACGCATGGTGTCGGGGAAGGCCGCCAGAAGGCCGCCGACGCGATGGACGGCGAGCTCGTCGACATAGTCCCACCAGGCCCCGGTGACGATCATCTCCTCGTACATCGGGAGGGCGGAGAGCGTCTGGAATCCCCGGTAGGGCCGGAAGCCGGTCAGCTCGATCGCGGCGTAGCGCTCCTCGCGGTATTCGGCGTCCCGCCAAAGGGAGAGCGCCGCCGCGCACCACTCGGGCGCGCTGTCGATCGGGTGCTCGGTGAAGACCCTCTTCAGCGCCGTACGGCGAGGCCCGGCCTGGACCCCGAGGAACGGCATGTCCGACTTCATGTAGGCCCGCATCATGGGGGCCTTCCCGGGATCCGCCGCCTCGGTGAGTGCGATCAACACAGCCTTGTGCAGTACGTCCAAGCTCACCCAGCGCTCCTCGTTCACATCACCGACGGCTCGTCCCTCATCGGATCCCTTCGCGGGCGTCACGCTCTCTGACTGCTCCGCTCCCCGGTCGCCAGGCCGTCGAACAGGACCGTGATGTAGTGCTCGGCGAGGCCGGTGGTGTTGAGGCGGCCGCCCGGACGGAACCAGCGGACCGCGACCCAGATGGTGTCGCGGATCATACGGTAGGTGAGCTTGGGATCCACGTCGGCGCGGAACTGGCCCACGGCCTGGCCGAGCTTGATCTGCTCGACCCACATGCGCTCGACCTCGTCCTCGGCCTTGACCAGGTAGTCGAAGCGGCCGCCGGGCAGGGAGCGCAGGTAGTTCCAGTCGTTCTGCATGACGGTGATCGCCGCGCGGTGCGGTTCGAGGGTGCCGAACCCGATGCGCACCATCTCTGAGAGGATGGCCCGGGGCTCGCCCTCCTGCTCCAGCGCGACGCGGTAGCGGCCGACGAGGTCGTCGAGGAACGTGGTCAGCACCTCGTCGACGATCGACTCCTTGGAGTCGAAGTGGTGGTAGAGGCTCCCGGACAGGATGCCCGCCTCTTCCGCGATCTCGCGGACGGTGGTCGCCTGGAAGCCCTTGCGGGCGAAAAGCTCGGCGGCGAGCTTGACGAGATGGTCGCGGCGCTCGGAGGCGGAGCCGGATGAGGCCGCGCGCTTCGTCACCTGGCGCTTGACCGGGGTGGTGGTCGCGCCGCCGGAGTTCTTTCGCGTGTTCACGTCCCCCATTATGAGCCCTTGCGCAATCGCTTGTTCACGTGAACGTGCCAGCTCACCCCAGTCTTTCAGCGCGGCCAAGCGCTTGATATATCCCGGTCGGCCGGGAACTCCGGCCTTCGGCGGTGAGATCACGGCCGGCGCGTGGATAACGTGGCCTCGATGAGGCGGAAGGCGGTAGTGGCCAAGGACGTCCTGCTGTGGGCGGTCCTGTGCCTGCCCCTGCTCTGGGGCGCCCTCACCTCCTTCCTCGCCGACGGATACACCTGGTGGGAGGTGGGCGCGGGGGCGGCCGCCATCGGAGTGGCGGTGACACTCGGCCGGTCCCGTCCGCTGCCGGCGATGCTCGTCACCGCGGCGCTGTGGCTGCTCGCGGTCGTCATCGGCAAGGCGACGGCGTTCTTCCCGGCGATGGCGGCCATGAGCTACCTGGCGGGGGTCCGGACGGTGCGGGCCCGGCCCGCGGCGTCCGCGCTGGGCGCGACCGCCGCCGCGGCCGTGGTCGCCGTTCCGGTGCTGCGCTGGGACGCCGGGAGCTGGTTCGTCGCGGTCACCGGGATCGTGCTGTTCGAGGTCGTCCCCTGGCTGGCCGGACGTGCCCGGCATCAGCACCTGGAGCTGGTCCGTGCGGGCTGGGAGCGCGCCGAGCACCTGGAGCGCGAGCAGCGCATCCTCACCGAGCAGGTCCGGCTGCGGGAACGGGCCCGTATCGCGGGGGACATGCACGACCTGCTCGGCCACGAGCTGAGCCTGGTCGCGCTCCGGATCGGCGGACTGGAGGTGGCCCCCGGTCTCGACGAGCGCTACCGCGAGGCCGCCGGCGAGGCCCGCTCGGCGGTCACCGCCGCGTCCGACCGCCTCCGGGAGATCGTCGAGGTGCTCCGGGACGACTCCGATCCCGAGCCGGACCGGCGAGACGTAGCGGAGCTGGTGGGACGGGCCCGGGCCGCCGGAATGCGGGTCGAGCTGCACGGCGGGGAGGACGACGTACGGCTTCCGCCGATGGCGGAGCGGGCGCTCAGGCGGGTGGTGCAGGAAGGGCTGACCAATGCCGCGAAGCACGCGCCGGGCGTCCCGGTGGTGATCCGGCTCGACCGTTCGGCGGGCGAGACCGTGGTGACCGTGTCCAACGGCGCGCCGCCCGCCGCGCCGGCGGGCGGCCACGATCCGGCACCCGCCCGTCCTCCGGCCGGAGGGTACGGCCTGGCCGGGCTGACCGAGCGGGTACGCCTGTGCGGCGGGTCCCTCCACGCGGCGCGTCAGGACGGGGGATTCGAACTGGAGGCCACGCTGCCCCATACCCCGGGCCCCGTCAGGCAGGCCCCGCTGCTGTCCCCGTCCGCCGTCCACCTGCGGGAGGCACGGCGGCGGGTGCGCCGTACGCGCGTGACCGCGATCGCCGCGGCCCTGGTCGCCGGTGCGGGGGCGACGGCGGCCGTACTCGGCTTCATGACGTACGACGCCGTCACCTCCGTCCTGTCGCCGGCCGACTTCGGGCGGCTGCGGGTGGGCCAGTCGGAGCCCGCGGTCGGGGCGGTGCTGCCGGCCAGGACCCGGATCGACGGACCGGCGGCGGGAGAGCCTCCGGTGCCCGCCGGGGCCGGATGCCGTTACTACGGCACGCGCCCGGACCCCTTCGACGCGCTGAGCCGTGAGCTGTACCGGCTGTGCTTCGCGGACGGCCGGTTGGCGAGCAAGGATTTCCTGCCGGCGGACCGGGTTCCGTAGAGTCGGGCGACAGCTCGGGGGGAGGACATCGTGGTCCGTGTCGTACTGGCCGATGACGAGGCCGTGGTCCGTGCGGGGGTGCGGATGATCCTGTCGGCCGACCCGGAGATCGAGGTGGTGGCCGAGGCCGCGGACGGACGGGTCCTGGTCGAGCTGGTCCGTGCGCACCGGCCGGACGTCGCGCTGGTCGACATCCGGATGCCGGAGCTCGACGGGCTGGCCGCGGTTCCCGAGCTCCGCCGCGTCGCCCCCGGCACCGCGGTGCTGATCATGACCACCTTCGGCGCGGACGCCCACATCGCCCGGGCGCTCGGCGACGGCGCCGCCGGGTTCCTGCTCAAGACCGGGGACCCGCGCGAGTTCCTGCTGGGGGTGCGGGCGGTGGCCGACGGGGCCGCGTACCTGTCGCCCCGGGTGGCCTCACGAGTGATCGACGAGCTCACCGGCGACAGGCTCGGCAGAAGGACCGTCGCCCTCGACCGGATCGGCGTGCTCACCAAGCGTGAGCGGGAGGTCCTCGGCCTGGTCGGCGCGGGCCTGTCCAATGCGGAGATCGCCCGCCGCCTGCACCTCGTCGAGGGCAGCGTCAAAACGTACGTGAGCACGATCCTGGGGCGGCTCGGTGTGCGCAACCGCGTGCAGGCGGCCGTCCTCGCCCATGAGGCCGGGCTGGCCGTACGGCCCTGACGCGGGCCGGGTCCCCGGGCGGGCGCCCGGCCCCGCCCGTTCCGGCCCCGCCCCTCGCCTACCGCCGATCGCCGCCGGCGCCCGCCACCAGCGGCCGCAGGGTGGCGTGCTCCCGCACTCTCCGCACCAGCCAGGTCGCCGGTGCGACCAGGGTCAGGACGACCAGCGGCGCCACGACCGCACCGAGCAGCAGGCCCGCCAGGATGTCGTGCGGGAAGTGGACGCCGACGAAGACGCGGGAGAAGGCTCCCAGCGCCGCCAGGACCGGCACGTAGAGCAGCGTGTGGCGCCAGGCGACGGCCAGCGCCACCGCCGTGGCGCCGGCGAGGGTCGCGTGGTTGCTGGGCAGTGACCAGTCCCCGTACTCCGGGCACCCGGCGATGGTGACGACGCCGTGGACCAGGCGGCAGGGCCGGTCGATCCGCAGCGTGTTCTTGACGATCTCACTGACCAGGTAGGACATCACCATCGCGACGGGCGCGAGGAGCGCCAGCGCCATGGTCCTGTCGTCTCCGCGCCGAGCCCGCCACCACGCGCCCAGGAAGAGGGCAGCGAAGATCAGCAGCACGGCCTCCGTGCCGATCTCGGCCAGATCCTGGAACCAGGGCGGGGTGGTCCGGGCGAACTCGGTGATCTCCCGATACCACTCGGCGCTGATGTCGGGGACGTCCTCGATCTCGTTGTGCACGCTTCCTCCGCGTCGTTTCCGGTATGTCCTACGACCGTAGGGAGCGGGAGGGGCGGCGGACCGTCACCGAACGTCGCCGGTCGCCCTTGACGAAAGTCAATGGCGGCGGCGCCCGGAGGAGGGACGGCGGAGTCCGTCCGCGGTCGCGGAAGAGACCGCGCGGTCTCGTCCTCTCGCCCTGGATCACGCCGATGTGGGACGCCGCCTCGAAGACCCATGGTCAGCCCACTAGCAATTAGGAAACTTTCCTATTAGATTTGCGCCAGGCCTCAGGGGAGCGCTTTCCTCCGGAGGTGCCCACACAACGTTGTTGTCTGCGTGTCTTCGGCAAGGGATGCCGGTCGGCTGTCAGGCGAGGAGGGTGCATGAAGCACGGCCCAGAGCTGCTCCGCCTGGCGGACACGGTCGTCCTGCCGGGGTTCGAGGGAAAGGCGCCACCTGACTGGCTCCGCCGGCGGCTGGCCGACGGCCTGGCCGGAGTGGTGCTCTTCTCCAGGAACATCGCCGGCCCGTCCCAGGCGGCCGACCTGACGGCCGCGCTCCGGGCGGAGAACCCCCAGGTCCTCGTCGGCATCGACGAGGAGTCGGGAGAGGTCACGCGCCTGGAGGCGGTGGCGGGGAGCACCCGGCCGGGGAGTTACGCCCTCGGGGTCGTCGACGACCTCGAACTGACCGAGGAGATCGCCCGCGACCTCGGCCGCGACCTCGCCCTGGCGGGGGTCAACCTCGACTTCGCCCCCTCCGCGGACGTGAACTCCAACCCAGACAACCCGGTCATCGGCCTGCGTTCCTTCGGCGCCGACCCCGAACTGGTCGCCCGGCACACCGCCGCCTGGATCCGGGGACTGCAGTCGACCGGCGTCGCGGCCTGCGCCAAACACTTCCCCGGCCACGGTGACACCTCCGTCGACTCCCACCACGGCGTCCCGCTGGTCGCGTCAGGCACCGAGGAGCTCCACGAGGTGGCGCTGCGCCCCTTCCGCGCGGCCATCGCCGAAGGCGTGCGCACGGTCATGACCGGGCACCTCCTGGTCCCCGCCTACGACGCCGACATGCCCGCCACGCTCAGCGGCCGGGTGCTGCACGACCTGCTCCGGGCCGAGTTGGGCTTCGAGGGCGTCATCATCACCGACGGCATCGAGATGACGGCCGTCTCCGGCCCCTACGGCATCGGCGGCGCCGCGGCGCTGGCCGTCGCCGGGGGCGCCGACGCGATCTGCGTGGGCGGCGAGCACGCCGACGAGCACACCGCGACCGCCGTCCGCGACGCCATCGTGGACGCCGTGATCGAGGGCCGGCTCCCCGAGGAGCGGTTGGCGGACGCGGCCGACCGGGTCCGCGACCTCGCCATCTGGAGTGCGCCCGCCGTACACCACCGCCCCGCGCCCGTCCACCCCGGCGACGTCGCGATCGGCCTGACCGCGGCCCGGCGGGCCCTGCGGATCACCCGCCGCTCCGCGACGGCGGTCCTGCCGCTGCCCGCCCCGCCACATGTCGTCGAGCTGGCCCCGGAGATGAACCTCGCCATCGAGAAGAGCACTCCCTGGGGGGTCGGGGAGCCGCTCGGCAAGCTCCTCCCCGGCACCACGGTGACCCGCCTGGAGGCCGCGGCCACCACCGGCGGCGCGGTCGAGGCCGTTCTGGCCGCCGCCGTCGACCGCCCCCTGGTCGCCGTCGTGCGCGACGCCCACCGCCACCCCTGGCAGACCGGCGCCCTGAACCACCTCCTGGCCGCCCGTCCGGACACCGTCGTGGTCGAGATGGGCCTGCCCGGCCGCTCCGACCTCGGCGCCGTCCACATCGCCACCCACGGGTCCGCCCGGGTCTGCGGCCAGGCCGCCGCCGAGGTCCTCGCCGGAGACGCCCGGCTCTGACACCGTTCGCTGATGAAAAGCTGGACGGTTCGCCACCCCGTACGGCTCCCGCTCGTCCGTGTCGCGCCCCTGCCGGAGTTCTGGACGGGCCGCGGTTTTGCGCGGGCGAGCGGGTGACGACTCCGGAAGTAGGCCGTTCTGTCGGCCGGGACTGCTTGAATCGCGTGATGGACGTGGCGCGGCTGCTCGCGGACGAGCGGGAGATAACCGGAGTGGACCTCACCGAGGTCTCGATCACCGAGCACCTGGTCGAGGACGGTCCTCCCTACGTCTTCAGGGACTGTGATCTCTCCAAGGCGGAGTTCACCGGCGCGAGCCTGGTGCGGGCCTCGTTCGAGGGATGCGTGCTGGAGGGGGCGGACTTCCGGCACGCCGACCTGGACGGAGTGGGCTTCTCCGGAGGCGGGGGGGCGGGGATGCGCTTCGGCCACGCGGAGATGATCGACGCGGTCTTCACCGACGTCGACCTCGCCGGAGCGGTCTTCGAGGGCGCGTTGCTCACCGACGCGTCCTTCACCGGCTGCCGCATGGTCGGCGCGGTGCTTTCCGGGTGCCGGGGCACCGGATACCGGTTCACCGGCTGCAACCTCATGCTGGCCGACCTGGTCGGCTGCTCGCTGCGCGGTGCCCGCCTCGAGGGTGTGCGCCTGGATGAGGCCAACCTCTCCGGCGTCGACTTCACCAAGGCGGTGTTCACCGAGTGCCGCATGATCGGTGCCCGGACCGTCGAGACGGTCTTCTCCAAGGCCGACCTCCGCGGGGCCGACCTCGGCACGGTCGACGACACCCGGCTCCGCTCGCTCCGCGGTGCGGTCCTCAGCTCCGCCCAGGCGGCCGCGATCCTCGCCGAGCGAGGTCTGACCGTCATCTAGGCTCCCACCAGCCCATCCCAAAAACGGACATACTTCGTAAAGGAGCTCCCCTGATTCGGTGACAACGTCAGGTGCGTCTCAGCGCCACCATCGCTGGACGACCTCCACGAGCTCGTAGCCCGGGGGCGGACAGCCCGGCTTGGACGTGCGGACGTCGTCGAAGTACGGCTTGTGCAGGAACGACAGAACCCGGCAGCGCAGCCATGACTCCTCGTCCGCCGATCCAACGGCCCGAGCATCACGCACAGCCTCTTTGTGGCTGGTGTTTGAGATAGGGGTCCGGGGCTCACCGGGCGATGCGGGCCGGCAGGCCGACCCGGCGGCTTCGGGCCGCTGTGCGCCCCGGACACCATTGACGAGTAGTTGCTGGTCAGAGGGGCGTTCATGCCCGTTTCCGTCTTGGTGGGGGTGCGGGTGCCGACCGGTGAACCGGAACGGTGAAACGGTCCCCGGCCGGCGTCTGACCTACACGCTGACCTAATAAAGGGACGAAAGGCGTGCTATTTCGTCATCCGAGAGCCGCAGTGCGCCGGCGGCCACGTTGGCAGCCAGGTGTTCCGGGTTGCCGGTGCCGGGGATGGCCAGCACATGTGGCCCCTGGTGGAGCGTCCACGCCAGCCGGACCTGCGCAGGCGTTACATCGTGTGCGCGTGCGGCGGCGAGCACTGTTTCGCTGTCGGTTGCGCTCGCGCCTGCCTCACGCCCAGCACCGGCGATCGCGAAGAACGGCACAAAGGCGACGCCCTGCTCGCCGCAGGCCTGCAAGAACGCCTGTTCCTCGGCTGACGCGCCGACACCGTAGGCGTTCTGCACGCAGACCACCGGCGCGATGGCCTGGGCCTCCGCCAGATGCTCGGGTGTGGCATTGGATATTCCCAGGTGGCGAATGAGCCCGGCATCGCGCAGGTCAGCGAGTGCGCCGAAATGCTCGGCAATCGAGCCGGTTTTCCGACTTGGGGGGACACGTAGGTTCACGACGTCCAGGTGGTCACGGCCCAACTGGCGCAGGTTCTCCTCGACCTGGCCGCGCAACTGCTCTGGCGTGGCCCACCACCATCCGCCCGACGGATCCCGGCCCGGCCAGACCTTGGTAGCAATGACCAGGTCGTCCGGGTACGGCGCCAGCGCCCGGCTGATTAGCTCATTGGCGGAGCGCAACGACGAGAAGTAGAACGCGGCAGTGTCGATGTGATTGACGCCCAGTTCGACCGCGCGCCGGAGCACGTTGATCGACCGTTCGCGGTCGCTCGGCCTGCCCAGGTCGAAAGCGGCACCGCCCGTGAGGCGCATCGCGCCGAACCCGACGCGATTGACCGTCAGGTCGCCGAGCTTCCAGGTACCCGCGGCCGCCGCGGTGTTGGTGTGCGAGGTAATGATCTGCCGCGCTCCCTCCGGGACGGCAAACGAGATCCAGACGTCGGGTGGCAGTTCCGGCCGGTCCGGTACAGGCCTGCGTTCCTCGGTCCAAGCGCGGCCGGCGACCTCGGTTGCGACTCGGCGCCAGAAATGTACTGCGGCTGGATTGTGATCCTGGAAGGCGACCTCCCACGGGCCCGGGTGCTGGGCGAGGACTTCTCGGACGGCACGCAGTCCGATGCCCGCTCTTCGCGCCCCGCGCGCAACGAAGAAGCTGTTCAGTACGCGGGTCGGGCCAGTCAAGCCGCGGACGACGGCAAAACCGACAGGCCGCTCGCCGCTTGTCACCAGGTAGGGCGCCCAGTCGGCATCGGCGAACGCCGCTTGGAGCCGGTCGCTCCGGAAGGTTCCGTCCGAGTTGGGCAGGACACCGCGGAATTCGGACAGGTCGTGGCGGAACATCAGCCAAAGACGCTCCACAACGGGGCGATCGGCGACCTGCGCGAGGCGCACACATATGTCTGGCATGAATCTCCTCGGTGAGAACGACGGATGGCGGGGACTGCATGTCCGGGTCACTGGTCAGGACCGCAGTCTCGACAGAGGGGTCCACCTGCACCGGGGGCACGGCCATCCCGGACATGAAAAAAGCCTCCTCGGCGGATGGGAATCCGCACCAAGAAGGCCTAAGTGATGACGGACATCTTATCAGGTCCCTGAGCCCGGGTAGGGCGTCAAGGATGCGGGCGCGGGGGCCGGGCAGGTGGTTGTTCATGTCGAGTTCGAACCGGCCGTACAGGTTCAGGTGGGTCCAGAACAGCGCGGACAGGCCACGACGGTCGGGCACCTCTGCCGTTCAAGATCAGTCTCAGGTGCGTCCAGTAGAGATAGGTGGTTGATCGAAATGAGTGGTTAACGACTGATCTCGTAAGCTCGTCGTCGCTTGCCGGTGCGAGTCCGGTCCGGGTAGTCGTCAGGGAGCCCGGTAGCAGGCTGGCGGCTCCGTCTGGAAACGGTCGGAGTCGAAGCCCAGCGTCAAGCGTCCCTTGGGGGCGTGCAACTGTGCGGTCCGCAGCATGAAGCGAAGCCTGCCGCGTCGTTAGATCTCTCACCCGGTGACGGGTGGGGCGAGGGGATGCCGAGCCCGGCTGAGAAGGGCGAAGGCCATGGAAGCGGTGAAGATCCTGAAGATGCAGCCGTGAAGGATCCCCCGGCGTAGAGGGCGTGGAACGTACAGATAGTGGCGGCGGGAACTGGAGAGGCCCTCCCCGGCCCGGTGACCTGCGCAGTCGTGTTGCCGGAGCGTGGTGTCCCATAACCGATGACCTCGGGAAGTGGATCACTGGCCGGGTGGGCGTCGGAGGGGGCCGTAGTACCGCTTGAGCCGATCGGACAACAGAACCGGCGGTGAGGGAAGGGCCCCTACTTCGTCGACGCGTGCTGATGCAGACGCCCCAGATGATGCCGGGGCAGATGGAGGTGCCCGGTGAGTGCCGCTATGTCGGCTGGTCCCACCGCCCTGGTGAAGGCTCCCTTGGACAAGGTGCGTGCCCTGCAGCACACGCTCTACCGGACGGCCAAGGCCGATCCCGGACGACGGTTTCACGCGCTCATGGACAAGGTCCTGCGCAGGGACGTTCTGTGGCGTGGGTGGGCCGCGGTGCGCGCCAACAACGGCGCACCCGGCATCGACCGGACCACTCTGGACCAGATCGAACACGAGTACGGAGCAGTCCGGCTTGTGGACGAGCCGGCCGCCGAGCTGAGGGAGGGCCGGTACCGTCCGCTGCCCGCGCGCGGGGTAATGATCCCCAAACCGGGACGGGCGGATGAATACCGTCCGCTTTCCATCTCGACGGTTCGGGACCGGGTCGTGCAGGCCGCGTTGAAGATCGTGCTTGAGCCGGTGTTCGAGGCGGACTTCGCGACGTGCAGCTTCGGGTTCCGGCCGAAACGGTCGGCGCACGACGCGCTTCAAGTCGTCATCGATGAGGCTTGGCGGGGCCGCCGGTGGGTGGTCGAGACGGATATCGCCAACTGCTTTTCGGCGATTCCGCATGATCGGTTGATGCAAGCGATCGAGGAACGCGTGTGTGACCAGTCCGTCCTGAAGCTGATCCGGCAGATCCTGCGAGCCGGTGTCATGCAGGACGGACAGGTCCGGCGTGAGGTGACCGGAACCGCCCAGGGCGGTCCGATCTCGCCGCTGCTCTGCAACGTCTACCTGCACCGGATCGACCGGGCATGGGACGAACGCGAGCACGGTGTGATCATCCGGTTCGCCGACGATCGTGCGCCACGAACGCTGATGGAGGTTGTGATGTAGAAGATCGCGAGCTTCGGATGCGGTGCTGTGCTGGTGATGGAGGTAGGTCCTCCGGGATCGCTCACGCAGGGGGAGGTCCCAAACCACCGCGAGTTGCTGCGGCTCAATGGCCGTGGTGGTGAGCGTCGCGGAAAAGGCGCACGAGATGCGTCAGGTGTGAGCCGAGAAGGCGAACGAGAGTGAACCACTGATGAAACGTCGAAAGCGTAGCGGCGTCATCGAAACCGGGGTCCAGTTGTTGCCCCGGGATGAGCCTGGCGGGTGCCTGCTTGCTGGCCAGGTGGTGACCGGCGTCAAGGTGGCGCGAGTTCGGCTTGGGCGCCAGTACGGAACGTGGGAACCTGCCGTCTCAGCGGTGTCGGGCGCGTGTTGGAGCGTCCGGCCGAAGGGAGTACCCCAAGCAGCGGACACTGCAAGGGGCCGAGTACCGGGGCGAGGCGGAGGGACGGACCGGCTCGTAGTAGTGCAGAAGCGCCGTAATGGGCGTGGAGCGAAGGGGCCGGGTCGCCCGGAGTCGCTTGGTGGTCAACCGGCTGGTCATCCGATCGGGCCGGGAGGAGCCAGGTGAGCGAACTCAGGCAGCAGGACAAGCCGTTTCAGATCGACAAGTGGAAGGTCTGGGAAGCGTTTCAGAGAGTCAAGGCCAACAAGGGGGCGGCGGGGGTCGATGAGGAGTCGATCGCGCAGTTCGAGGCCGATCGGGACCGGAATCTGTATCGGATCTGGAACCGGTTGTCCTCAGGCTCGTACTTCCCGCCGCCGGTGAAAGCGGTGGAGATCCCCAAGCCGCAAGGGCGAGGGGTGCGGGTGCTGGGCGTGCCGACCGTGGCCGACCGGGTGGCCCAGACGGTGGTGCGGATGTATCTGGAGCCGAAGGTCGAACCGATCTTCCATCCGGATTCCTACGGCTATCGGCCGGGCAAGTCGGCGCTGGATGCGGTTGGGGCGTGCCGGGTGCGGTGCTGGCGGAAGGATTGGGTGATCGACATGGACATC
Source organism: Streptosporangium album (assembly GCF_014203795.1). Taxonomy (NCBI): domain Bacteria; kingdom Bacillati; phylum Actinomycetota; class Actinomycetes; order Streptosporangiales; family Streptosporangiaceae; genus Streptosporangium; species Streptosporangium album. Next base: position 56,747 of record NZ_JACHJU010000002.1, read on the forward strand.
CGGGCCTTCTTCGACACCGTGCCGCATGACCTGGTGCTCAAGGCCGTCGCCAAGCACCTTTCACCGGATCAGCGGTGGATCCTGTTGTATGTCCAGCGGTGGTTGACCGCTCCGATGCAACGGCAGGATGGCACCCTGGTCGCCCGAGATCGCGGGACCCCGCAGGGGTCGGCGATTTCACCTTTGCTGGCTAACCTGTTCATGCATTACGCGTTCGACGCCTGGCTGGCCCGGGAATTTCCGGCGCTTGGTTTCGAGCGTTACTGCGATGACGCGGTGGTGCACTGCGGCAGCCGCCGGCAGGCCGAATACGTGCGAGACGCGATTGCAATGAGGTAATCCCAGCAGGCAAAACGGGATGGTCCTGCGCGAAGCGGCCGAGATGTAGAGGTGCCGTCGTTCGCCTGACATGACCGTGGAGTCCCCGATAGAAGCGGATTGTTCACGATCCGTAATCTCCGAAGGACTCCACGTGATTTCCTATCGTGCCATCCTCGACGTCCCACGGGAGCTGGTTTCCTATCTCTCCAAGCTGCTGGGTCGCGAACGACGCGTGCGCGGCACCCGCAAGGGCACCAGGAAGCGAACCACCTGGTGGCAGGCGGTATTCGGTCTGGTGTGGTTCCGCAACGGCGGCGACATCCCCAACCTCGGCCGAGGCTTCGGCCTGTCCCGCTCCACCTCCTACCGCTACCTGGACGAAGTCATCGATGTCCTGGCAGAGCAGGCACCCGAACTGAAGGACGCACTGGAGCGGGCCCGCGACGACGGACTGCCTCACCTGATCATCGACGGCACCTTGACGAGCATCGACCGGGTCGGCGAGAAGAAGACCAGCGTGAAGGGCAAGGAGATCGACGCGTGGTACTCCGGCAAGGCCCGCGCTTTCGCCGCCAACCTCCAAGCCCTCATGCAGCCCGGCGGCTTCCCGATCTGGATATCCGGAGCGTTTCCCGGCTCCACCCACGACATCACCGCAGCGCGAGAACAGGTTCTCGATGCCATCCGCCCCTATCTCAGGGACATGCCGCTGCTGGCCGACTCGGGCTACGAAGGCGCAGGCATCGGCATCTACGTCCCGGTCAAGCAGCCCGCCGACGGACGGGACCTGGACGTTGACACCCGTACCAGAAACGCGCTTCTCCGTTCTCTGCGCTGCCTGGGAGAACGTGGCTTCGCGCTCTTGGAGCAACGCTGGCGGACGCTTCAGCACATCACGCTCAGCCCCAGCCGAGTCGGCGATATCGCCAAGGCCGCTCTCGTTCTCACCCACATCGAGTACGGCAAGATCACGTGAAAGTCGTTGGGATTACTTCAATGCGTCTGGCGCAGGTCGGCCTGGAGTTGCATCCGGACAAGACATGCATCATCTACTGCAAGGACGCCGACCGGACGGGCTCGCACGAGCACACCCGGTTCACGTTCTTGGGCTATGAGTTCCGGCCCCGGCTGGCCAAGAACAAGCACGGCAAGCACTTCGTGTCGTTCTTGCCCGCGGTCAGCACGCAGGCGATGAAGGCGATGGGAGCGGTGATCCGCTCCTGGCATCTGTCCCGGCGCAGTGACAAGTCTCTGGACGACCTTGCCCGCATGTTCAACAGCATCGTGCAGGGGTGGATCAACTATTACGGGCGCTTCTACCGGTCCCGGTTGCTCTCCTTCCTCCGGCATCTCAACAAGCTCCTGGTGGGCTGGGCGTGCCGGAAATACAAACGGCTCAAACGCCGGGAACGGCGCGCGATGGCCTGGCTGGCCGAGATCGCCCGGCGATCTCCCCGCCTGTTCGCGCACTGGCGTCTCGGCGCTCGTCCTGACGGCTGGGCGATGGGAGCCGGATAAGCCGAGAGGTTTAAGTCCGGTTCTGCGAGAGGCCGGGGGTGCGATTCCCCCGGCCTACTCTCCTGCTGGTGATGTGCAGATCCCGGCAGCAGGCCGAGGCCGCGCTCGCGCGCCTGCGGGAGCTGCTGGCCGAACTCGGCCTGGAGCCGAAGGAGGCCAAGACGGCCATCATCCACCTGGAGGAAGGAGGCCCCGGTTTTGACTTCCTGGGCTTCCGTCACCGGATGGTGCGCTCTCGCGGGAGGCGCGGAGGCAGAGGGGTGCGGTTCCTGGCTCGCTGGCCCGCAGACAAGGCGATGGCACACGCCCGCGACCGGATCCGGGAACTCACCCACCGGTCCCGGCTGTGGATGTCGGTCGAAGCGGTCGTGCAGGAGGTGAACGCCTTCCTGCGCGGGTGGGCGACGTACTTCAAGTACGGCCACTCCACGATCCGCATCGGCAAGATCAGGCACTACGCGATCCAACGGCTGGCGATCTTTATCGGGAAGCGACACAAACGCGGACGGCGCTTCGGCATCGACGTGGTCGCCTACCGCTCGCCGGACCAGTGCGGCCTGATCAAGCTGTCTGGAATCGTCGTCCCGCCCAGAGCCGGCAAGCCCTGGCGGGAAAAGCTGAATACCGGCGGTGAACGGCGTCGGTGAGCTGGGTGCGGGAGAACCGCACGCCCAGTTCGATGCGGCGGGAGCTGGAAACGGAGTGACCTGACCACGGACACCAGGGAGAGCACAGCCGACCGGGAAACCGGCGGAAGACAGGCCCTGGGCCCTACCGTCAACCATGATCACCACCGCGCCAGCTCCCGACCCTACCGCCAACGGCTGCACCGATGTTCCCCAAGGCGCGGTACGGCCACATCGACTTCCTCGGCCGTTACGCCTTCACCCCGCCGGACGCGTTCGGCCGCACCCGCACCGTGGTCAAGCAAAACTGGGGGCATAGGTTGATAAGTGGAACCGAGGCCCATTGGCATACAGCGGCAAATGATGCGGGTGCTCGGGTGCGGCATGTCCGCGAGGCCGGATGAGAAGCGGACGGCGACCGGTCGGGGCCGCATGAGCAGCGGAATGTGTAATGTGCACAGTGCTCTGTTGCTACTTACGTATAGGACATCAAGTGAGCACTTCCGCGGCTTATGTGACCTTCGTCGATCCGGACGGGGTCGACGACGAGAAGGAGATCGCCCTCGCGGCCTGGGCCGAGGCCGGGATCACCGGGCACATCGTGCGCTGGGACGATCCCGAGATCGACTGGGCCGCGTTCGACGCCGTCGTGGTCCGCACCCCCTGGGACTACGTGGGCCGGCGCGCGGAGTTCCTCGACTGGACGCGCCGTGTCGAGTCCGTCACCCGGCTGCTCAACCCGGCTGCCGTGCTGGAGCGTAACACCGACAAGACCTACCTGCGCGCCCTCGACGACCTGGCCATCCCCACCTACTGGGTCGCGCCGGGCGAGGCCGTGGACTTCCCGGACCTTCAGGAGTATGTGGTCAAGCCCTCGGTGTCGTCCGGGGCACGCGACACGATCAGGACCGTTGACCGGGGGAAGGCCGAGGCACACGCGGCCCAGCTGGCCGCCGAGGGGCGGACCGCGATGATCCAGCCGTATCTGGACATGGTCGAGGCCGAGGGCGAGACCTCGCTGCTCTACTTCGGCGGCCGGTTCAGCCACGCCATCCGGCGTATCCCGATGCTCGTCGAGAACGCCACCGGGCTGGACGAGGAGAACAGCAGGGGTGGGCTCCGCGACCCCGAGCCCGACCAGCTCGCCCTGGCCGAGCGGGTGCTGGCCGAGTTCCCCGAGGTCCTCTACGCCCGCGTGGACCTGGTCCGCCTGCCCGACGGCACCCCGGTCCTCATCGAACTGGAGCTCACCGAGCCCTACCTGTTCCTGCGCTACGCGCCCGACGGGGCAGCCAACCTGGCCCGCGCGCTGGCCGAGGCGCTCTGAGATCCCATCACGCCTGAGATCACACGTGTGCCTGACGCCTCGCACGGCTGACACCACGCGAGCCTGACGGGTCTCACCGGGACCTGACACGCCCGTACGGCGTGCGCTCCATCACGGAGACGCACGCCGTACGGGCCACTGCGGCCGGGGCGACCGCTTACTGCGGCAGGACCACCGCGAGGGGGGAGACACCGGAGGTGCGCAGCGCACCCGGCAGTCTGCCCGCCCAGGGGTGCTCGTGCAGGTCCAGGCCGCCGGGGTTGGCGACGACGAACCGGACCGCGCCGCCGGCGCCGGCCTGCTCGGTCCAGGCGGCGCCGAAGCCCTTCAGCACGTCACGGACCCTGTCCCGGCCGGAGGCGGGGACGGTGACGCGGATCGGCGACTCCCGGTCAGGGATGGCCGCCGCGGATCGCGAGACGTCGGGCGCGGGGACGAGCGTCCGTGCCCGCGAGGAGGGCAGGTCGGCGGTGATCGCATTGGCGACGATCTTCGCCGTGCCGTCCGTGAAGGCACGGAAGTTCGGCTCGGCGGCGAACAGCACCGCGTGACCGCCGCCCACCGGCTCGTCCACCACGGAGGCCGTCCCGCCGAGCTCCCCGGCGCCCAGCGCGAAGCCGGACAGGTACCAGTCGGGCGAGTCCGCCGCCGGGTAGGACGCGACCACCTGCGAGGGGTCGGCGGCCCGCATCACCAGGTCGTAGGCGTAGAACTGCATGACGCTCGGCCCGACGTCCTTGCTCAGCGGGCCTTCGGCCACGGTGGTCCGGAAGAGCGAGCCGGGCACGTCCGAGGTCGGTTCGGCCAGCGTAGCGCCGGAGATCCCCGTCAGGACGGCCAGCTGGGTGCCGCCGGACCAGCCGACGTACCGCCCGCCTGAGGAGACCCAGTTCTTCAGCGCGCCGCGGCCGGCCTCGCCGAGAGCGGTGTTGGCCGCGTTGGCCGAGCCGTCCGGCACCAGCAGCACGTCGACGTCGTCCAGCTTGCCCGCGGCGACGTCGGCCGGCACGAGCACCTTGTAGGGCAGCTTCCAGTCGCGGTCCAGGCGGTGACGGAGCCAGCCGCTGGACTCGCCGGCGTTCTGCGCCGCGCCGCCCGACATCTGCAGCACACCGATCCGGTGCGAGGTGGTGAGCCGGGCCGAGGGGGCGTCCACCGGCCCGACCGGGGTCGCGGCGGGCAGCAGCACCTGGCCGGATGAGCCGCCGGAGACGTTGCCCAGCAGCGGCAGGCTCCAGGCCGTCACGTCGTAGAAGTAGGGGAACGGGGTGTAGGTGTCCTCGTTCAGCATGGCCTGGATCCAGTGCTTCTGACCTTGGGCCAGCGGGATCCAGTAGGTGCCCTTGGGCAGGGTGGTGCTCGTCTCGGGCCTGCCGTACGCCTTGAAGTCCTTGACCGTCAGCGGCCGGGCCAGCTTGAACACCTGGACGTCCATGCGCTGCAGGCGGCGCACGACGAGGTCGGTCTCGGCCTTCTTGGCGGGGTCGTCGGCGCGCAGGAAGTAGTGGCGCACCTTCCGGTCGGGCACCTGGGTGATGACGTCGTTGCCCGGGTTGTAGACCTGGTTCGGCTCCAGCCTGCCGTCGAGCCCCTGCTTCAGGGCGTCGGCGTACATCTGGTGCCAGGTGGTGAGGATCTCGGTCTTCTTGGCCGCCGCGGCCGACAGGGAGACCCACTGGGTGAGGCCCTGCTCGAAGGTCCGGGTGGCGATCGGTGAGGCGTTGCCCTTCTCGTAGGTCATGCCCGCCGCGTTGAATCCGGTCGTCGGGACCGTGTCGCCGTAGCCCATGTAGAACATGTCGTAGACGTCGCGGTTGAAGAACGGGATCCCGCGCCTGGTGAACTCGCCGATCATCGCGGCGCCGTAGGTGTTGTTGATCCAGTCGACGGTCGGCTCGGCGATGTCGTGGTAGATCGGGTCGGCGTTGGGCGGGAAGAAGAATTCGGTGCCGCCCATCTCGTGGGCGTCGATGAAGAGCTGCGGCGGATACTTGCGCATCAGCTCGATCTTGCCGTCGGTCTCCGGCTGGGTGCGGGCGAACCAGTCCCGGTTCATGTCGAAGGAGTAGGCGTTACGCCGGGTGTCGGCCTCGCGGCCGTCGGGGTTCTGCGTGGGCAGGATCACCACGACGGCGTTGTCCAGGATGCGGTTCGCCGCGCAGTCGTCCCGCCCGGCCAGGTCGTAGAGGGTCTTCAGGGCGGCGTCGGTGCCGCTCTCCTCGCCGCCGTGCACGTTTCCGGCGATCCAGAGGATCGCGGGTGTGTTCCTGGCGAGGACCTTCGCCGCGGGGGCGGGGGTGAGCGGGTTGCGCAGCAGCTTGATCGAGGCCTCGATCGCGCGCAGGTTGCGGAGGTTGCGCGGAGTGCCGACGATCGCGTACTTCAGCGCCCGCCCCTCGGCGCTGGTGGCCAGGGTGCCGGAGACGACGCGGTCGCTGGCCCGGTCGACGGCGGTCAGCAGTGTGTCGGACTCGGCCGTGGTGACCTCGCGTTCGCCGAGGTCGAAGCCGAGCACGCTCTTGGGCGTGGGCACCTTGCCGTGGTATTCGGGGGTGGTCTGGGTGGCGTCGCAGGTGGCGGCGGGGGATGTCACCGGGGTGGGTTCCGCCTGGGCGGCCCCGGCGGGGAGGGCGATGGCGATGGCGACGATGGCCGGCGCGATCACTTTGGAGCGGTTCACCATGTGATTACGGTGTCATCTGTGATGAATGACGACAAGATATGAAATTTTACACTTATGTTACGGATGGGGCATTTGGTGATATCCGTGGGTGAAAATACCGTCGTGTCCTACAGAAATGCTCTCGCCTGCTACCCATGACCGGCGGAGATGCCGCCGTCCACCGGGATGACCGTCCCGGTCAGGTAGGCGCCGGCCCGCGACGACAGGAAGATCGCGGTCCCGGCCATGTCCTCGGGGCGGCCGATCCGGCCCAGTGGCACGTGGGACTCGATCGCCGAGCGGCTCGCCGGGTCGTCGAGCGCGAAGGCCATCATCTTCGACTCGAACGGGCCGGGCGCGATGGCGTTGACCGTGATCGCCTCCTTGGCCAGCCGCTGGGACAGGTGCCGGGTCAGCATGTGCACGGCCGCCTTGGCCGCCGAGTAGGCGTAGTTCTCCATCGCGGGCACCCGGATGCCGTCGATCGACCCGATGGTGATCACTCTGGCCGGGTCGTCGGGGCTCGCGGCGGCGCGCAACAGCGGCAGGAACCGCTGGGTCAGGAAGAACACGCCCTTGACGTTGATCCCCCAGAGCTTGTCGAAGGCGTGCTCCGGATACTCGGCAAGGGGCGCGCCCCAGGCCGCCCCGGCATTGTTGACCAGCACGTCCAGCCGTGACTCCCGTGCCGAGACCGCCTCCACGAGCGTGCGGACGCCCTCTTCGGTGGACAGGTCGGCCGGTACGGCGAAGCAGCCCAGTTCGGCCGCGGTCTTCTCCACCTCGGCGGTTTTGCGCGAGGAGATGTAGACCGTCGCGCCGGCGTCCACGAACCCCGCCGCGATCATCCGGCCGATCCCGCGTGAGCCTCCGGTGACGACGACCGTCTTGCCTTCCACCGAGAACAGAGTCATGTTCCGCAGCATGCCGCACCCCGGGAGAGTTCGTCCATACCGGGCGGTCGGTTGAAGAATAATGCCGATTAAGGAAACGGGAATGAAACAATCCTCCACCGCTCGTTGACATGCGGTATCCCTATGGTGTGCCTTCGTCTACAACGGTTCATCGGTACGAAGATGGGGCACCACCATGACGAGAATGGGCGCGCGGCTGGCCGCGCTTGGCCTGACGCTGTTGCTGGCGATACTCCCGGCGACCCAGGCAATGGCCAGGCAGGCGCCCGAGCCGGGCAAGAAGATCGTGCGGCTGGGCGTGACGCAGGCCGTGGACTCGATGAGCCCGTTCCTGGCGGTCCGCCTGGTCTCGTCGTCGATCCACCGCTGGACGTACAGCTACCTGACGGTGCCCGACCCCAAGACCCTGCAGCCGAGCCCCGACCTGGCCGAGTCGTGGACGACGTCGGACGACAAGCTCACCTGGACCTTCAAGATCCGCGACACGAAGTGGTCGGACGGCCGGCCCGTCACCGCGCAGGACGCCGCGTGGACCTTCAACACGATCATGACCGTCGACGCGGCCAAGCAGGCCAACGGCCCGGCGGTCGAGAACTTCGAGAGCGTCACGGCGACCGACGACCGGACCCTGGTCATCAAGACCAAGAAGCCGCAGGCCTCGATGCTGGACAACCCGATCCCGATCGTGCCCAAGCACGTCTGGGAGAAGGTCGGCGACATCGGCAAGTTCGAGAACGACGTCTACCCGGCCGTCGGCAGCGGCCCCTTCATCGCGGTCGAACACAAGAAGGACGCCTACGTCAAGCTCAAGGCCAACCCCGGCTACTGGCGGGGCGCTCCCAAGATCGACGAGCTGCACGTCATCTTCTACCAGAACCCCGAGGCCGCCATCGCCGGCCTGAAGAAGGGCGACATCGACCTGATCGGCCGCCTGGACGCCGCCCAGTTCCAGTCTCTCGCCGGCAACCCGGACATCGTGCAGTGGAACACCCCCGGTCGCCGGGCCGCCTACCTGCAGATCAACCACGGCGCGCAGACGATCGACAACAAGCCGGTCGGCGACGGCCACCCCGCCCTGAAGGACCCGAAGGTCCGTCAGGCCATCCACTACGCGATCGACAAGCAGGCCCTGGTCGACCAGGTGCTGAACGGCCTGGCCGTACCGGCCGACGGGTCTGTCATCCCGCCGATGTACAAGGACTTCTTCTGGCAGGCCGAGGGCGACGACCTCGTCACCCACGACGTCGCCAAGGCCAACCAGATCCTTGACGACGCCGGCTACGAGAAGGGCCCCGACGGCGTCCGCACGATGCCCGACGGCAAGCGCAAGCTGGAGATGCGCTTCAGCATCCACACCGACACCCCGGTGGAGGAGAAGCTCGCGCAGTACCTGACCGGCTGGTTCAAGGACATCGGCATCGCGCTGTCGACCAAGAAGCTCGAACCCAGCAAGTTCACCGAGGAGACCGGGTTCACCGGCCTGTTCGACATCGCCATCAGCGGCTGGTCGGTCAACCCCGACCCCGAGGAGATCCTGGCCACCCACCTGTGCAGCCGCAGGCCCACGGCCGGCGGCGAGGGCGGTGGCACCGAGTCGTTCTACTGCGACCCCGCCTACGAGAAGCTCTACCAGGAGCAGCTGAGCGAGCTCGACCGCACCAAGCGCGCCGACATCATCAAGCAGATGCAGAAGCGCCTCTACACCGACGCGCCGGTCATCGCCCTCTACTACCCGAACAACCTCGAGGGCTACCGCAAGGACCAGATCACCAGCATCACGTCGATGCCCGAGGAGAAGGGCATCCTGTACGGCGCGAGCGGCTACTGGCCCGTCTACTCCCTCGACGCGGTGGCCACCCCGGCCGCCGGTTCGGCCGGCGGGTCCAGCACAGGTCTCATCGTGGGCGGCGTCGCGGCCGTCGTCATCCTGGGCGCCGGAGGCTTCTTCCTGGCCCGGCGGCGCCGCTCCGTCGCGGACGACCGCGAGTAGCGCCTCCATGACAGCACCTCTCGACACCGAGCCCGCCGCCGCACCGGCGGCGGGCCCCGGCGACGAGCGCAGCGCCTATCGGGGGGTGCTGCGCTACGCGCTGGCGAAGGCCGGCGGGGCCGTGCTCAGCATCGGCATGGTCATCGTCGCGACGTTCTTCGTGTTCCGGCTGATCCCCGGCGACCCCGCCATCGCCTACACGCGCGACGTGCCGCTCAGCCCGGAGCAGCTCGACCTGCTCCGCCACCGGATGGGGCTCGACAAACCCCTGATGCAGCAGTTCCTCGACTTCGTGCTGCGGACCATCCGGCTGGACTTCGGCACCTCCTACGAGTACAAGCGCCCGGTCATCGACCTCATCGGCGAGCGGGTGGGCCCGACGATGGTGCTGGTGGGCACCGGCCTGGTCATCTCCGTCAGCCTGGGCCTGTGGCAGGGCACGAGGGCGGCGTGGAAGCACGGCAGCCGGTTCGACCGCGTCTCCACCGGGATCTCGCTCGTCCTGTGGTCGGTGCCGACGTTCTGGCTCGGCCTGCTGCTCCTGATGGTCTTCGCCGCCGGGGTGGGGCCGATCCCGGGGATCTTCCCCACCCGGGGCATGGAGGACATCGACGCGCCCGACGGGCCGCTCTACCTCCTGCACGTCGCCCACCACCTGGTGCTGCCGTGCCTCACCCTGGTCGCCGTGGTCTACGCCCAGTACCTGCTGGTGATGCGCTCCTCGCTGCTGGACGAGATCGGCCAGGACTACGTGACCACCGCCCGGGCCAAGGGGCTGCGCGACGACGAGGTACGGCGGCGCCACGCCGTCCCCAACGCGCTGCTGCCGACCGTGACGCTGGTGTTCATCAACATCGGCTTCGTCGTCGGCGGCGCGGTCTCGGTGGAGACCGTCTACTCCTGGCCGGGGCTCGGCCTGCTGTTCTACGAGGCGATCAAGGGGCCGGACTTCGCGGTCATGCAGGGGACGTTCATCGTGGTGTGCACCGCCGTGATCATCATGAACACGCTGGCCGACGTGGTCTACCGCGTCCTGGACCCGAGGGTGAGGTCGGCATGAGCACCACCGGAATCGCCTGGACCCGGCGCAGGCGCGCACTGGCGCGTTTCTGGCGCGGCTACCGCCGCCAGCGCGCCGGGCTGTACGGCGCCGCGATCCTGGTCGCGGCGGTCGTCCTGGCCCTCCTCACCCCGCTGGTCACCGACCCGCTCGGCCTGGACGTCACCAAGGCGACGGGTGCCAAGATGGGCGCCCCCAACCTGGACTTCCCGCTGGGCACCGACGAGTCGGGCCGGTCCGTCCTGCTCATGGTCCTGTGGGGCTCGCGCGTCTCGCTGCTCATCGGCTTCATGGCGGCCCTGCTCAGCATGACCATCGGCACGGTCGTCGGCATCGCGGCCGGCCACTTCCGAGGCTGGATGTCGGCCGTGCTGATGCGGATCACCGACTGGTTCCTCGTCCTGCCCTCGCTCGTGCTGGCCCTGGTGCTCGCCGCCATCCTCGGCGGCGGCACCACCACGATCATCGTGGCGATCGGGGTGACCTCCTGGGCGTCCACGGCCCGGATGATCAGGTCGCAGACGCTGTCGGTCGAGGCCAGACCGTACATCGAGCGCTCCCGGGCGCTCGGCGCCGGGCACTGGCACGTCATGACCCGCCACGTGCTGCCGAACGTCGCACCGCTGGTGCTGGCCAACACGACCCTGCAGGTGGCCCACGCCATCGTCGCCGAGTCGACCCTGGCCTTCCTCGGCGCCGACTCCGGCCAGGTGTCGTGGGGCGGTCTGTTGCGCGGCTCCTACGACTGGGGTGCCGCCACCTCCGGCGCGTGGTGGTACATCCTCGCGCCCGGCCTGTGCATCGTCGTGGTCGTCATGGCGTTCACACTCTGCGGCCGGGCGCTGGAGGCCGTACTCAACCCACGCCTGCGGGGAGTCCCCCGATGAGCCTGCTTGAACTGCGCGACGTCGCGGTGACCTACCGGGTCGCCTCGGGCGAGGTGCCCGCCGTGCGCGGGGTCTCGCTGGATCTGGAGGCGGGCCGGGCGCTCGGCGTGGCGGGGGAGTCGGGGTCGGGCAAGTCGACCCTGGCCATGGCCCTGCTGCGGCTGCTTCCCCGGGACGCCCGGGTGACCGGCGAGATCCTGCTGGACGGCGAGGACGTCCTGGCGATGAAGTGGGGACGGCTGCGCGCGGTGCGCTGGGCGTCGGCCTCGGTGGTCTTCCAGGGAGCCCAGCACGCCCTCAACCCGGTGCGCCGGATCGAGGACCAGATCGCCGAGCCGCTGCTGGTCCACGGGCTGGCCACCCCCGTCGAGGCGCGCCGGAAGGTGGCGGAGCTGCTGGAGCAGGTCGGCCTGCCCGCCTGGCGGGCCCGCAGCTATCCGCACGAGCTGTCGGGCGGGCAGCGCCAGCGCGTGATGATCGCGATGGCGCTGGCCTGCTCGCCACGTCTGATCATCGCCGACGAGCCGACGACCGCCCTGGACGTGATGATCCAGGCGCAGGTGCTCACGCTGATCCGCTCACTCATCGCCGAGCACGGCATCAGCCTGATCATGATCTCTCACGACCTGTCGGTCCTGGCCTCCATGTGCGACCGGCTGGCGGTCATGTACGCGGGCCGGATGGTGGAGTCGGGGCCCTCGCACGAGGTCTTCCGGGACGCGCGCCACCCCTACGGCAAGGCGCTGGCCGCGGCCTTCCCCACGGTCGGGGACCCCGCCTCCCGGCTGGCGCCCCGAGGTCTGGGCGGCGACCCGCCCGACCCCATGCACCTGCCGGGAGGCTGTTCCTTCCACCCCCGCTGCCCGGTGTCGCTGCCGTCGTGCGCGTCGGCGGACGTCGAGCTGTGGCCCGCGGGCGAGAGCCGTACCGCCGCCTGCGTGCACGTCCTGCCGGCGGGCGAAGAGACCGAGACTTCCGGCACCGCGGTCATGCGACCGGCGAAGGAGGACGCATGACCCTGCTCGAAGCCCGGGACCTGTGCGTGGAGTTCCCCTCACGCGGGCGACGCGCCCGCGCGGTCGACGGAGTGAACCTCCAGGTGGGCGAGGGGGAGATCGTCGCTCTGGTCGGCGAGTCCGGCTGCGGCAAGACCACGCTGGCGCGCACCCTGCTCGGCCTGGAGCGGCCCACCTCCGGGTCGGTCCTGTACGGCGGAGCCCCCCTGGCCTACTCCTCGCGAGCGCTGAAGGCCTACCGCCGCGAGGTGCAGCTCGTGCTGCAGGACCCGACCGGGTCGCTCAACCCCCGGCACACCGTCTACGAGGCGGTGGCCGAGGGGCCGCGCATCCACGGCCTGCGCGACGAGGAGGAGCGGGTCACCTCGGCGCTGTCACGCGCCGGGCTCCGCCCGCCGGAGCGGTTCCTGCACTCCTACCCGCACGAGCTGTCCGGTGGTCAGCGCCAGCGCGTCGTCATCGCCGGAGCCCTCGCGCTGGACCCCCGGGTCCTGGTCGCCGACGAGCCGGTGGCCTCACTGGACGCCTCCGTCCGCGGCGAGATCCTCGCCCTGATGCTCCGGCTCCGCGACGAGCTGGGCCTGTCAGCCCTGGTCGTCACCCACGACCTCGGCCTGGCATGGAACATCGCCGACCGCGTCGCGGTGATGTATCTCGGCAGGATCGTCGAGTCGGGGCCGGTGGAGCAGATCCTGAAGTCGCCGTCGCACCCCTACACGCAGGCACTGCTGTCGGTCCTCCCGGAGTCGACGTCGCCCGTGGTGCTGGGCGGCGAGCCGCCGGACCCGACCCGGATCCCTCAGGGCTGCCGTTTCCACCCGCGCTGCCAGGTCCTCGCCGCCGGTGCGGCCGCCGAGGCCGGGGTCGACGGGCCGTGCAGGTCACAGCAGCTTCCGGTGCTTCCCTCCGCGGCCGGCTCCCAGGTCGCCTGCCACTACGCCGCGGTGTGCCAGGGGTAGCCACCGTCCGACGTCCGTCCCGGCGCCCGGGCCCACCGGTGGGACGGGCGTTTCCTCAGCACATCACAACTTTGTCGCCACGCCGCGCATCCAAGAGGGGGAAGATCACACTGCGGAGGAGGACAGCGTGGCGACGGCGTTGGTTGACGGGGACCCTCAGCGGCTGGGGAAGTACTGGCTGGCCGGCCGGCTCGGCGCGGGCGGTCAGGGGGTCGTCTACGAGGCCTACGGCGAGGACGGCCTCCGAGTGGCGATCAAGGTGCTGCACGGGGACCCGGCGAGCGACCCGGAGCTGCGGGAACGGTTCGGCAAGGAGGCCACGGCGGCGCAGCGGGTGGCCTCGTTCTGCACGGCCGGAGTGATCGCGGCCGAACTGGACGGGGCCAGGCCGTACATCGTCAGCGAGTACGTCGAGGGGATGAGCCTGCGTCAGGCCGTCTCCGGCGGACGCAGGTTCGCCGGGGACGACCTGCACCGCCTGGGTACGGCGATCGCCACCGCGCTGACCGCGATCCACGACGCCGGGGTGATCCACCGGGACATGAAACCGGACAACGTGCTGCTCGGCCCGGACGGCCCCCGGGTGATCGACTTCGGTGTGGCACGCACGCTGGATATGTCGCTGACCGCCACCGGGCTGGTGACGGGCACCCCGACCTACATGGCGCCTGAGGTGTTCACCGGGCAGCGGGCCGGCACTCCGGCGGACGTGTTCGCCTGGGGCGGCATCATGCTGTTCGCCGTGACCGGCCAGGACCCGTTCGAGGGCGAGAGCCTGGGCGGGGTGATGCACCGGGTGCTGTCGTCGGATCCCGACCTGAGCGCGCTGCCCGGCTCGCTGCGCGGCCTGGTCGGCGCCGCACTGAACAAGGACCCGGCGGCCAGGCCGACAGCGAGGCAGTTGCTGCTCGCGCTGATCAGCGGTGACGGACGGCTGGACACGGTCCGGCTGCTCGCCGAGGGCAGCCGGGAGGGTGGCCGAGTCCACATGGCCACCGACGACCCGGGGATGGGCACCCTCGCCGAGGACTCCTACGCGATGCTCCACCCCGTGGAGCAGGCACTGGCCCCCGAGGTGTTCCTGCGGCTGATCACCGTCGACGACGACGGCGAGCTGCGGGCACGGCGGGCAGGGCTGGCCGAGTTCCCCGACGGGGCCCGGCGGCTGCTGGAGGTGTTCGCCTACCTGATCACCGGTGACGGCCGGGAGATCTGGCTGACCAGGATCGCGCTGCCGCACGCCTGGCCCCGGCTGCGCTCGTGGGTGGAGGCCAACCGGGACGGCCTGGCCGCGCACCGGGAGATCTGGACCGCCGTGCGACGTTGGGAGACTCGCGGGCGCAGGGACGCCGACCTGCTGCAGGGCCACAGCCTGCGGGCAGCCGTCCGGTGGGCCGCCACCGAGCGCCGCGACATCGTGCTCAGCCCGGCCGAACGCGACTTCCTCGACGAGGGGACGGCTCTTGCCCGGCGCCGGTCCAGAAGGGCCCGCCTGTTGACCGTCGCGCTGGCCGGACTGCTGGTCGTCGCGCTGGCCGCGGGGGCGCTCGCCGTACGGCAGAGCGGGGTCGCCGACGAGCGCAGCGCCACGATCGCGGTCCAGCACGACCAGTCCGAGGCCAGGCGGGTCGCGACGCTCGCCGACCCCCTGCGCGTCACGGAGCCGGTGAAGGCGATGCTGCTCAGCGTGGCGTCCTGGCGGCTCGCGCGGGTCCCGGAGGCCAGGGCGGCGCTGAGCGGCTCGCTGACCCAGCAGGAGACGGCGGCCTTCCACGATCCGGCGACGGCAGCCCAGACCCTCAGGGTGCTCAGCCGCGACGGTCGCACGCTGGTCAGCGTCGGCGACGATTCCGTACGGGTGTGGGACATGCGGACCAGCCGGAAGACCGGCGGTTTCACCGGCGTCGGGAAGAACGTGCGCGCCGTCGCGCTCAGCCCGAGCGGACGGACCCTCGCCGTGATGGGCGGCGGAGGGGTGCGGGTCTGGGACGTGCGGACCGGCAGGGTGAGGGGTGCGCGTCTGCTCCTGCGGGCCCTGGAGATCGAGGCGGTCCGGACCGGCCTCCTGTTCGGGCATGCCGAGGACCTGCTCGTCGTCACCCACGACGAGGAGCAGACGGTCTGGAACCTCAGAACGGGAGAGAAGAGGAGACCGCCCGTCCACGTGCTCGACACCGCACCGGACGGGCGGCACATCGTGGGTGACAGCCCGGCCCGGGAGATAGAGATCCGGGACCTCGCCGGCCCGGGGAAGATCTCGTTCGGCAGGGTCTGCAACGCCTGCGCGTTCGGCGGCGCCTACAGCGCCGACGGGAAGCTCGTCGCGGTCACCAAGGGCAGCTCCGTCGAGGTCAAGGAGACCGCCACCGGTGGGACGGCCGCCGACACGCTCAGCGACGGCAGCCGCGGTGAGCTGCTCTTCAGCCCCGATGGACGGCACCTGGCCTCATATACCGGCAGTTCCATCACGATCTGGTCGGATTTCAACCTCGTCCCCGTCCTGGTACACAAGATCGACTCGATCACGCCGTCGCTCGCCTTCGACCCGGACGGGCGCACGGTCCGCTATCTCGAGGAGAACACGGTCGTCACCCTCGATCTCGGGGCCCTGCTCGGACCCGCCCGGCTCAAGGGGACGGACGGCGGGGCGGTGCTCAGCCCCGACGGGCGCCTGCTCGCCGCCCGCCCTGAGGGGACCCACCGGGTCACGCTCTGGGACGTACGGCTCCGCAGGCCGGTCGGCGCGCCGCTGGACGTCGGCCGGGGTTCCTTCTTCCACATGGCCTTCACCCCCGACGGCCGGAGGCTCGCCGTGAGCAGGCAGGGCAGCAGCGGGGGCGGCTCCACCATCGGGATCTGGGACACCTCGTCCCTCAAGCGGGTCGCCACCGTCTCCTCCAAGGGGCAGGGCGGGGTGACCGCGATGGCGTTCAGCCCGGACGGCACGGCGCTGGCCGCCGCCGTGGAGGAGACCGCCGCGACCCCGGACAGCACCATCCACCTGTGGGACCTGCCCGGTGGCAGACAGCGCTGGGTGCTCCGCCAGGATGGCGTGACCGGCCTCGCCTTCCATCCCGACGGCAGGTCCCTCGGGGTCGCCGGCGGCGAGAACAGACTGGTGGACGTCGCCACCGGCAAGGCCGTCGGCCGTCCCTACGGCGCGCCGGCGTCCAACGTCCGGGTCGTCGGCCTGGCGTTCAGCAAGGACGGTTCCCGCATCGCGGTCGGCGCCGGCATCGGCTCCGGCGGTGATATCGACGCGGGACGGCTCTCGGTCTGGGACACGGCCACGCGGAGCAGCCGGGGCGCGCAGCTCCGCGCGGGCACGGACGGGGTCTTCCTGCTGGCCTACTCGCCGCGCGGTGACGTGGTCGCCGCCGTCGTGGACGACAAGAAGGTGATGCTGTGGGACGTGAGCTCCGGGATGCGCCTGGGGCAGCCGATCGCCGTGCACACGGATCACATCGAGTCGCTGGCCTTCACCGCCGACGGCTCGCGGCTGCTCAGCGTCGACGAGACCGGCACGCTGTCCGAGCATGTCGTCGACCCCGACCAGGCGGCCTCCGCCGTCTGCGCCCGCGCGGGCAGGACGCTGACCGGGGCCGAGTGGCGCGCCTACCTGCCGTCCCTGTCCTACCGGGATGTCTGCCCGCGGTGACGGCGAGGAGCGGGCGACCGGGTTTCCGGCCCTTTCTCAGAGGCCGGGGAGACGGCCGTTGCGGAACAGATCGACGAAGAGCTGGTGGTCGGCCCTGGCCTGCGCGCCGTAGGAGTGGGCGAAGTCGACGAGCATGGTGGTGAAGCCGCCGGTGTCACCGTCGATCACGGCCGTGATCGCGTCCTCGGTGGAGAAGTCGACCAGGTCGTGGCTGGACTCGTCGTCGGCGACCGAGTGCATGCGGGCCACGGCCCGGCCGAGGTCGCGGATCACCGATGCCAGCTCCTCCGGCTCGTTGACATCCTCCCAGTTCAGGTCGGAGGAGTAGGGGGAGACCTCGGCGACGAGCTGGCCGACGCCGTTCAGCGTGGTGTAGCCGAGCCAGGGGTCGGCGTAGGCCTGCAGGGCCCGCTGGGACTCGGCGGTGCGGTGGCCCTGGTGCTTGAAGTAGCCGTGCACCTTCTCGTCGGTGATGTGCCGGGCCACGGCCGGGACCTGGGCCTGCTTCATGTAGAGGATGACGTCGTTCTCCAGGGCCTGGGTGTGCCCCTCCAGCAGCATGTTGTAGGAGGGCAGTCCGGCCGAGCCGATGCCGACTCCCGTGCGGAGCGCGAAGTCCTTGATCGTGTGCTCGACCTCGGAGGTCGTGGGGAGCGTGGTCAGATAGTCACGGAAGGCCGCCTCCACCGCGTGCCTGGTCTCCTCGTCGATCGGATGACGGCCGTCCATGGCGGCGAACCTGCGGTCGAAGCTGTCGATCGTGGTCTCCACGTCCAGCAACGCCACCCGGGTGTTCAGCCGGGCCACCTGCAGCACCCGGTGGAGCACGCCGGAGGTGGTCTCCAGGGTCAGCGAGCCGATCGCGTCGTCCCCGCCCTCCGAGATGCCGGTCAGCTCGGCGAGGTAGGCGCGGGCGAACTCGGTCACCAGGCCGGTGATCACATCGTCCGACAGGGCCTTGGCGTACCCGACGAGCGCGACGCTGGCCACGAACCGCTTGAGGTCCCACACGTAGGGGCCGACGTAGGCCTCGTCGAAGTCGTTGACGTTGAAGACCAGGACGCCCGAGGCGTTCATGTAGGTGCCGAAGTTCTCGGCGTGCAGGTCGCCGTGGATCCACACCCGGCGTGTCCGGCCGTCGAGGAAGGCGTCGTCGGCGAACGCCCCCGTCATGTCCGCGTAGAACAGGGAGGCGCTACCCCGGTAGAAGGCGAACGGAGTGGCCGCCATCTTCCGGAACTTGCGCCGGAAGGCGGCGGGGTCACGCCTGATGGAGTCGCCGAACTCGGTGATCAGGACGTTGAGAATGTGCGCCGAGCGCCCATCGGTGGTCATGATGCGCACGCTAGAGGCAGGGGCCGGTGCTCCGCTAGGTGGGGTGCCGGTGAGGCACGCCGCGAAGTCAGACGGCTGCCGTTGATCCGAGGCCGCTCGAGAAGGGGGAAGGCGATACGGCGGTGGGCGCCATGTCGCCTTCCCGGCTCCTGGACGTTCTGTTAACGGGTCCGGTTCTCCTCGTTACGGGTCCGGTTCTCCTCGGAACGCATCCGGTTTTCCCCGGAACGGGTCCGGTTTTCCTCGGAACGCATCCGGTTTTCCCCGGAACGGGTCCGGTTCTCCTCGGAACGCATCCGGTTCTCCCCGGAACGCATCCGGTTTTCCCCGGAACGGGTCCGGTTCTCCTCGGAACGCATCCGGTTCTCCCCGTAATGGGACCGGTGCTCCCCGTAGCGGGCCCGCTTCTCCTTGCAGTTCTGGAAGCCCGACTCGTACCCGTGCCGGTATCCCTTGTCGAAGCGCTGGTTGCTCCGGGTGCTGGAGTCGTAGGAGCGTTTTGCCCGGCAGTCGCCCTTACCTTCCATGTATCCCAGCTTGTGGCCCCGGCGGTATTCCTTGCCCTTCGGCGGGTTGTTGTGGAACGCGGGTGCCGCGTTCTGGAGGGCGCCGGCCGTTGTCGTCCTCGTCGAGCCGGGGGCGACCGAGGCGTTCGCGGCTACGGCGGGCCCGAACGCGATAACGGTGAGGAGTGCCGGACCAAGCAGCATCAGACGTCGCTTGCCATGCATGCCTATCTCCTTTTTCTATCGGGATCAGCAGCGCCCGCGGCGATCATCCGACGGCCGTGGCCTGCCCTGACCTTCACCCCCCATCGTTCTCGGCCCCCGTCACCCCGCCGTGACGCCGGTGTGATGTCGCCGTCACCGCCCTGCGCCTGAGCGCAGCCCGCCGACGAGGCCGCACAGGCGTGAGGTCGGTTGAAGGCCCAGTTCGGCGTGGAGGTGCTGCCTGTAGTGCTCGAAACACCGCAGGGCCTCGGCCTGGTTGCCCTCCGCCAGATGGGCCCGGATGAGCGCGGTGCGGGCGCTTTCGCGCAACGGATCGGCGCGCGCCGCCACCCCGGCGGCGGCGACGGCGTCGGCGTACCGGCCCGCCGCGATGAAATCGTCGGCCAGTGTCTCCAGGGCGTGCAGGCGTTGCTGGTGCCACTCCTCCGCCTCGACGACGGCCCAGTCGTCGTACCAGCCGGGCAGCAGGCTGTTCGACAGCAGCGCGACGGCCTCTGCGCTGAGGTCCTGCTCCCCGGTCGGCGTGCCGGGATCGAGGATGCGCCGGGCCAGCGACCGGGCGTCGTGGACGTCCACGTCGGCCTCGGGACGCAGGCGTATCTCGGTCGCGCCGATGTTGAGCACCTGCCGTCCGGCGCCGTTCAGGCGCACCAGGGTCGACCGCAGGCTCGCAGCCGCGCGCCGCTCTGGTGTGTCGGGCCACAGGGTGCCCGCCAGCAGAGGGCGGGGAACGGGGTGGCCGCACAGGGCGACGAACGCCAGAAGGCGCTCGGACCCGCCTGACATCTTCACCTGGTCGCCCCCGGCCAGCAGTCGAAAGCCGCCCAGAAGGGTGACGCTCACCGGGGACTTGTCGCTGTTCGCCATCGAATCCTCCTGCCCCTCGCTGTCGGGAACAGCGGCGTCCGGCCGGCAGCCCGTCCGGCACCTTCGACATTTGGTGGATACTCACCCGGGCCGTGCCGAGCAACCTCGGCTGCGCGCCGGACTCGGACATTTCCTAGGACCATCGGATGTTTTACAGGGTTCACTGAGGGAGGTGGGATCATGCGGCACCTCTCTCAGGAGCGGCAGGTGACGCGGACGCGTGACCACGAGCTGTCGGCATGTCCCCTGGGATTCCACAGGTGCCGGGCCGATTCCGGCCGGGTGGCCGCGGTGATGTCCCGGGCGCGGGCGATGATCATGTTTTCACCCTCGCTCGGGTCGGCGGCGGCGCGCCGGGTCCAGGTCGGGAACGGGGCCGTGGCCGCGGCTGTAGAGGGTGTCGAGCGGGATGAGGGGATGATCGGCCGGCGCGTACGGTGGTGGCTCGGCGTTGTAGGGCATTGTCCCATGCACTAGCATGTCGTCCCTTTTATCCCATGCGTCCATGTAATTCCGGATACCCTCCGGCTGTCGTCATGACACCTGGATCGACGACACCGGAGATGTCACAGGGGGTGACGGGGGTGCCACTGAGGGCGTGAACCACCCTGCCCGCCGTCATCGGTCCGGGTGGTCCGGGTGGTCCGGGTGGTCCGGGTGGTCCGGGCGGTGCGGGCGGTGCGGGGGGCGTCTCCGCCGGCGGAGTGAGGCGCGGCGAGTTCGACAGTGGAGAAGACGCGGGCGGAGCCCCGCCGTTGACAGAGTCCCCGTCGTCGACGGGGACTCTGTCGTTTCCGGGTGTGGCGGAGGGTCGTGGGCCCGGGGAGAGGCCTGGGCGGTGGTGGAAGCGTGCCCTGGCGGGCGTGGGGGACCCGCCAGGGCACGTTCCGCTCCGGCGCGGCGGTGCGAGGACCCCGGCGAGGGTTGGGGTCCTCACTCCGTCTGGTCGCGCGCGGAGTCAGTGGGAGGAGAGGGCGGGCCTCAGGGGCCCGTTCTCTCCTCGTGGGGGGAGTCGCCGGTCGCCGGACGGCGGTAGTGCCGTGAGATGAGACGGGCCGCTCCGACCGGGTCGTCAGCCGGGTGAGAGGTCTCGCGGCCGCCTTCCCTCCATACGAAAAGGCCGTTTTTGCACCAAACGGTCAGATCGGTCTGTACCGAAAGCACGGACATCCCATTCCCATTGCTCTGGTAGGTGTGGGTGAACCCCTGGCGGTGCAGCGCGTAGCGCAGTAAACGCGTTGCCTCGCAGGGGTCGCGCCAGGGCAGGTATGGCGTGTCCGAGTGGACCGACAGCACCGTCCCTCACCCCCGGCAGACCTTTCGATGGATTTGTACCAACGATTGGATAATGCGGGTCGCGGGAGGTTGGGTCAAGGGGCTGTTCCCCACTAGAACCAGATCGTCTAGTTTTGTTGGCACAAAGGGGACTAAATGGCACGGTCAACGCTGTATCAGTTGGTGGCCTCCGAGCTTCGGAGGACCATCTACTCCGGTGCGCTCGGGCCGGGGGATCAGCTGCCGACCGAAGTGGAGCTCATGCTGGCACACCAGGTCAGCCGTAACACCGTCCGGCTCGCCCTCGGTGAGCTGGTCAACGAGGGTCTGGTCACCCGCACCCCGCGCCGGGGGACCGTGGTCAGGGAGCGCCGCCCGCTGCTCATCCACCCCCAGCGAGAGCTCCAGCCGCAGCCCCTGGAGACCAGGGAGGCCTTCGCCTGGGCGGTCTCGCAGGAGGGTCGCGCGCCCAGCCAGGAGATCGAGGTCTCGATCGTGCATCCGGCCGAGGAGGTCGCCAGCAGGCTGGAGCTGCCCGACGAGGAGCTCGCCGTGGTCCGCCGCCGGCTGAGGTTCGTGGACGATCAGCCGTACAACACCAACGACTCCTACTTCCCCCTGGCGCTGGTCGCGGACTCCGAGATCGCCCGTCCCGGTGACATCGTGCGCGGCGCCAACAGGGTGCTGGAGGAGCTCGGCCACCCTCAGGTCCGGGTGGTGGACGACATCTGGGCGCGGATGCCCACCAGTTCGGAGACGGAGCGGCTCCAGCTCCAGTCGGGAACGCCTGTGGTCGTCTACGTCCGGGTCGGCTACGACGAGGCCGACGCCCCCGTACGCGTCGCGGTGTCCGTGCTCCCCGCCGACAAGCACCTGATCAGATACGAGCTGGAAAGCCGTTGACGTCCCCGTGGCCGCCCTGACAGGGCGGCCCCAGTGCCGTCCGCGCCGCCGCCGGCCACCGGGCCGCGCCCGCCGGACGGATAGGCGCGGGCGGCCATCGGGTCGCGCCCGCCGGACGGCCGGGCGCGACCTCTTCCCCCCGCTCGCCACATACCCCTAGTAGTACTTCGTTAGATTGTCGATCACCTAGCGTGATCATTTTGAGAAGTCACTTCGGGATCATGTTGTCGTGACACCTGACGAGATGGCGCCGGTGCGCCCGCGGCTTGAGAAGTTTGCAGATCAGATGCTGCGGAGGGTGCTTCGTCGCCGTGATCAACTCGCCACCGGCGAGTTGTATCTGCGGGGGCTGATGCTGGACGGGCGGCGCAAGTCGATGGATCCGATGGCGGAGCGTCTGGGAGTTGACACCCAGCGGTTACAGCAATTCATGGCCGACTCGACCTGGGACTACGAACCGGTCCGGGAAAACCTCACACATTGGGCGCTGGAACGGATCGGTCCGCAGGCGGTCGTCATCGACGATGTCGGCTTCCCCAAGGACGGCCCGAATTCTCCGGGAGTGGCCCGGATGTATTCCGGGACGCTGGGCAAGACCGGAAACTGCCAGATCGGCGTCAGCGCACATCTGGTCACCGATCATGCCTCGTCCGCGGTCAATTGGCGGCTGTTCATCCCCGAGTCGTGGGACCCGGCCAAGATCGAGGATCCGGTTCAGGCGGAAACGGTCCACAAGCGCCGCGACCGGTGCAAGATCCCTCAGGACGTCGGTCACCAGGAGAAGTGGCGACTGGCGTTAAACATGATCGACCAGATGTACGACGAGTGGGGAGTCGGCACCGATCTTCCGGTGGTCTTTGACTCCGGTTATGGCGATTGCACCGCTTTCCGGCTGGGACTGGAGGACCGCGGCCTGTCTTACGTGGCGGCCGTCTCCGATGATCTGTCGGCCTACCCCGGAGATGCGGTGCCTGAACTGCCGGAATACAGCGGCAAGGGGCGCCCGCCGAGACCACGCTATCCAGGCAAGCCATCGAATCTGCGCAATCTCGCATTGGCGGCAGGGCGGGCGAATCTGCGGCGGGTGACCTGGCGGCAAGGCACAAGGAAGACCAGCGGTAATCCAGGCGCGAAAATGCGATCACGCTTCATGGCTCTACCGGTTCTCTTGGCCAACAAAGACATCCCCCGCAACCCCGACGGCAGCCTGCCTGCGCGTTTGCTGCTGGTGGAATGGCCGGCAGGCGAATCCGAACCCACCGATTACTGGATCACCAATCTCCCCGCCGAGACTCCGCTGCGCGAACTCGTCCGGCTCGCCAAGATCCGCTGGCGGATCGAGCATGACTACCGGGAGCTCAATACCGGTCTTGGCCTCAAGCATTTTGAGGGGCGGAGCTTCTTCGGCTGGCACCGCCACGTCACCCTGGCCGCATTAGCGCAGGCATTCTGTACCGAACTACGGCTAGACCCAAAAGTCCCTGCGCCGGCCTGACCTTGTATGAGGTTCTCGGCGAACTCCAGGCTTTACTCGCCACCTGGACCGGCGCTTGCCACGTATGCCATCAAATGTACGCGCCCCATAACACTTCGTAACTTAACGAAGTACTACTAGGCGTTCCGCCTAGCCCGGCATGGATACCGTGCGCCATCGCACGGTCACTTTCAGTGTCACCTCGCGCACCCAGCGCAACGAAGGGATGAATCATGCACTCCAACACCGTCAACCCCGCCGCGATGCACCGGCTCACGCTCCGCAGGGCCGACCAGGGCGACCTCCCGGGAGTCCTCGCGCTTCTCGCGGAGACCGCGGGCTGGCTGAACGCCCGGGGCGTGCGCCAGTGGCCCGCAGGGGGCTTCCCCGCAGAGCGCATCGCCCCGCTGATCGAGGAGGGAACCATGTATCTGCTGGACGGCGATGAGGGGCCGGCCGCCACCCTCGCCCTGGACGGCCACGCCGACCCCGAGTTCTGGGCCGCCGAGGACGACCCGGGATCCGCGCTCTACGTTCACAAACTCTCGGTGGCACGCGCCCACTCCGGCCGAGGCCTGGGTGAGGCGCTGCTCGACTGGGCGGGGCTGCGGGTCCTGGGAATGGGCGGAAGATGGCTCCGGCTTGACTGCTCCAAGGACAACGCGCGGCTGCAGGACTACTATCGGGGCCAGCGTTTCGCCCACCTCCGCACGGTCGATCTGCCGCACCGCGCGTCGGGGGCGCTGTTCCAGCGGGCCGGAGGGCTGCGCGGTGGCGCCCTCGGCACCGCGTTGCCCTTTGTGGACCGTCGTGGATCATCCATTCGGCAGCATGTCTGAACCACGGCGATCCCAGGACAAAGTCATCCGATAGCCTCACCCCATGACCGGATCCTTGCTTGAGGTGATCGCGCTCGACGTGCGCGACGCCGTCGCGGCGGAAGAGGGCGGTGCCGACCGCCTGGAGATCGTCGTCGACATGGCCTCCGACGGGCTCACCCCGGCTGCGGAGACGGTCGCGGCGATCTCCAGGAAGTGCGCGCTGCCACAGATGGTGATGCTGCGCGGTGAGGCCTCGTTCCTGGCCACGCCCGAATCGCTGGAGGGTCTGCGGCGCGATGCCAAGATCCTCTCCGAGGCGGGCGCGGCCGGGTTCGTGTTCGGCTTCCTCGACTCCGCCGGTGTGGTCGACCTGGCCGCCACCGAGGCGCTCATCCACGCCGTCGCCCCGCTGCCCTGGACCTTCCACCGGGCGGTCGACCACGCGGCCGACACCCAGGCGAGCTGGCGGGCCGTCCGCCTGCTGCCCAACCTCGCCACCGTCCTCACCTCGGGTGCGCCCGGCGGCGTGGCCGACGGGCTGCCGGCGATCAAGGCCCGGTGCGAGGCCGGGGACGGTCCGCTGATCATGGCGGGCGGCGGGCTCAGGCCCGGTCTCGTCCCGGTGCTCATGGACTACGGCGTGCGGGCCTTCCACGTCGGCAGCGCCGTACGGGCGTCGTGGTCCGACCCGGTCGAGGCGCGCCTGGTGCGCCAGTGGCGTGAGCTGATCGACTGACGCGTACGGACGGTCCGCCCCGCGAGGCGAGGCGGACCTCCGGCGGTGACGGCTCCCCGGGACCCGCCGGCCCGTTCACGCCGATGGCGGGCGGGCCGCTCAGGCGTTCCCCAGGGCCAGGTCGGCGCGGCGCAGGGCGGCGGCCATCGTCTTGACGGTGGCGGGCTCGTCCATCACCCCGCCTTCCGGCCCGCGCCGCTCCTCCCAGTCACGCACCCGCTGCGCGTACTCCTCGTAGTGCGACAGATGGAAGTGGTAGACCGCGACATAGCGGCTGACCAGGTGGGAGGGGTGCATGTCCCAGCCCTGGTAGAAGCCGTGGCTCAGGGAGTGCCTGATCAGGCTCACATGCCGCCACCACAGGTTGCGCACGACATATCTGTCGTCGGAGGCGGGGGAGGCGGCCAGCGAGCCGTCCGACAGCTCCACCCCCGTCCCGGCGAACGACGTCTGCATGACGTGCCGGGCATGGTCGCAGGCCGGATGGTCCAGCCGCTGCTCGTGCGGGGGCAGGGAGCAGCTCGCGGTGTAGTCGAAGACGCCGAAGTGCGCCGCCGCCAGCCGGCCCCCGAGCGCGGGGACCAGGCCGGCGTCGAGGAAGCGCACCGTCTGGGGAGCCTCCACCTGCATCTCGAAGCGGAGCCTGCCCTCTGCGAGGCCGAGCCCCTTCTCCAGCGCCTCCAGGCAGTCGGCGAACTGACCCAGATAGGCCTTCATCAAGACCTTCGGGAAGGTCACCACGAACCCTTCGGGCAGGTGCCCGACCCGCTCGATCACCCCGGTCAGGAACCCGTCCAGCGTCCGGATGCTCCGGACCGGGTCGCCGTCGGCGAACGACTTCACCCGCAGCCCCCATCGGCGCGGGAGCGTTCCATCGGCGTGCAGGGCCGCGACCGCCTCGGCGGCCTGCGCGACGTGGCCGTCCTCCTCCGCGGGACGCAGGCCGTAGCCGTCCTCGAAGTCCACCCGCAGGTCCTCGACGGGTTCGGTGCCGAGCTTCGCCGTCACCTTCTCGTGCACGATCCTCGCCGTCTGCTCGTGCATCTCGAAGAACCTGGTCATGTCCTTCCTGGACAGGTGCCGGCGCAGCAGGTCCAGTGCGGTGTTCCCCCACCCGGCGACCGTGCCCGCGTCGAACCGGTCGGCGGGGACGTAGACGGTGTGCACCGGCTGCCACTCCACCGCCGTCGCGGGATAGGCCGCCGACTGCTCGCGGTGAGCCTGTTCGAACCCGGGGATGAGGGCCGGCGGATCGCCGAGCGTGACGCGCATGGGGTGCTCCTCGTGACATGTCCGACCAACCGCACCCATGCTCTGCCCTGTCCGGCCGCCGTGTCCATGGTGCCGCGATTCCCGGTCTCCTCGCCTTTCCGGTGTCCCGGCGTCAGCGGCCGGAGGCGGTGAGCATGGCGGCGAGGCCGAGGAGCTTGACGCGTTCGCCGCGGTCCAGGGTCCTGGCCAGGGCGGCCTCGGCCGCCTCGATGGACAGCCAGTGCCGGTAGGTGATGGGGGAGACGCCCCGGGACGCGAGAAGGGCGTCGAGGTCGTCGTGCCGTACGGGCTCGCGGCCGGCGAGATCGGTCAGGAGGGTGCGGACCGTCTCGGCGGCGTCGGACTTGTTGGTGCCGATCACACCGGTGGGGCCCCGCTTGAGCCAGCCGGCCACGTACTCGCGGTCACGGACCCGGCCGGCCTCGTTCGGCACGGTCATGGTGGCCTCGGAGAAGGGGACGCCGGGCAGCGGCACGCTCTGGTAGCCGACCGAGCGCAGGACCATGCCGACCGGAAGGGTCTCGAACTTCCCGGTCCCCACGACGCGGCCGTCCACCAGGTGGGTGCGCTCGAGCCTGAGCGCTTGCACCCGGTCCTCGCCGAGGATCTCCACCGGGCGCATCCAGAACCGCACGTCCAGCCGCCTGGGGCGGCCTACCGGGCCGCGGGCGGCCCAGCTCTGCAGCACCTCGACGTTCCCCCGGATCTGCCGGGACATCCCGGTGACGTCCGCCACCGTCTCCTCGGGCCGCACGCGCACGTCCGCGTTGGCCAGCTCGCCCAGCTCCCGCAGCTCCTTCAGGGTGAACTTGGCGTGCTCGGGCCCCCGGCGGCCGATCATGTGGATGGCCTTGACCCGGCTGCGGGCCAGCCGGGTCAGCACCTCGTGCGGCACGTCGGTGGCGCGTAGCTCCTCGGCGCTCTTGGCGAGGACGCGCACCACGTCGACCGCGACGTTGCCCACGCCGATCACCGCGACCTCCGGGCTGTCGAGGACGAAGCGGTCGGCGGGCATGTCGGGGTGACCGCAGTACCAGTTCACGAAGTCGGTGGCCGCCACGCTGCCGGGCAGGTCCTCCCCGGGGATGCCCATCCGGCGGTCCACCATCGCACCGGTGCAGTAGACCACCGCGTCGTAGCAGGCCAGCAGGTCGGCGACGCCCACGTCCCTGCCGAGCTCGATGCCGCCCAGGAACCGGACGCCCGGCAGCTCCAGCACCCGGCTCAGGTATTCCGCGATCGACTTGATCGAGGTGTGGTCGGGGGCCACGCCGTACCGGACCAGACCGTACGGCGTGGGCAGCCGCTCGATCACGTCCACCTCGACGGACCCGGAAGCCTGTTTCATCAGTGCCTCGGCCGTGTAGATCCCGGCAGGCCCCGACCCGACAATCGCGACTCGCAGTGACACGTCGCCTCCTAGGAACTGGTTCCCGTGAGCGCGATTCTGTATCAACGGAGCCTGTCCTGCCAGCCTCGACAGGCCGGCGTGATCAGAAGATCCACCTGGCCGGTGCGCCCTCGTCCCCGGTGAGGGGCCTGGAACCGTACCGGATATATCCGTCTGCCGGGCTGTCAAACCGGGGCTTGCGGGGACAGGTCCCGCGGCTCACAGTTGGTTCTCGTGACCTCAGGGGCGGACAGACGGCGAAAAGCAGACGCGCGACGCCAGAACGACGGCACGCTCCCGGACCGGCGGGGGCCGCGCGCGGCGGCCCGCTCCCTCGACGCGTCCGACGCCCTCCGGTTCGAGGCCCTCGGCCGGGTGATGGCCGCGCTGGCGGCCGAGGCCGAGCTCATGGAGTCCTGCCGTGACCTGACCTGGTGGCAGGGGACAGGCCACGGCTGGAACGTCGAGTGGCGCGAGGGTCCCGGCGCCGCCGAGGTCGCCACCGCGCTGGCCGGGCACATCCGTGATCCCGGCGTCCCCGGGTCGCCGGTCACCCCTGCCGGGCCGGCCACCTCCGCCACCGCCACCTTCGATGTCCTGGGCATCCTGTTCGTCCTGCGCGCGGTCGACCCCGTGGGCCGCGAACGCATCCGCAGCCGTCCCGACTTCTGGCGGCTGGCCGAGGCGTTCGACACCACCCGGAGAGTCCCCTCTCGCCAGCCCTGGGAAGAGCTCCTCGGCGGCTGATCTCTCCGCCGCCTCGGCGGGACGGAGCGGGTGGGGGCGCTCCGCCGGCGGTCTGCCTCGTGCGAGATGATGGAACCGTTCCGAGCGGTCCGGCGTCGGACCGGCGCCGCCCGGCCGCCGGCTCACCTGCCGGGCGGCCTCGCGGGGCGCGGGCGGCTCCCCGGTCCGGACCGATAAGTCCAATCTTTTGCCTATTTGGGAACATTTGCCAGTTTTGGTATGTTCTTGCAGGTCAGACTACTTTTATACGGCCCTGGGTGAATGCGGATCGGGGGAACCAGTGGCTACGGTTGACCAGAACAACATGATCGATCAGAACTACACCGCGGCCTTTCTCGCCGATGACCAACAGGAACG
Organism: Streptosporangium album; assembly: GCF_014203795.1. Taxonomy (NCBI): domain Bacteria; kingdom Bacillati; phylum Actinomycetota; class Actinomycetes; order Streptosporangiales; family Streptosporangiaceae; genus Streptosporangium; species Streptosporangium album. The sequence continues at coordinate 85,593 of NZ_JACHJU010000002.1, forward strand.
GGCCATCGTCTGGCACATGGTGTTCTCGCTCGTCGGAGGGCTGACCCTCGGTGTCATCGGCGCGGTGCTCTCCTACGGCCCCGACCTGCTGTACGCCGCCTACGAGCCCTACGCCTACCTGTTGCTCGTCGTCATCGTGGGACGGACCGCCGTCAGCCTCGGCTGGGCGGCGCTGACCAGCGCACTGGCCACGCTCGGCACGATGATCTCCCTGATGGCCGCCTCGCTCTTCAGAACGGGTGACGATCTGACCCTCGGCAGCAACGGCGCAACGCTGAACCTCACGCTGCTCGTCATCGCGTCCCTCGGCCTGCTGTCCTACTTCACCAGGCGCGACGACTTCTGGGGAGACCTCGCGGGCGGTGCGATGGCCGGGGTGGTCGTGGTCGAGGGCATGGGCAAGGCGCTGCCCAGCTGGCCGGAGTACGTCCCCGGATTCTGGCCGTGGAACGTCCTGGTCGTGACCGCGATCTCGCTGGGACTGCTGGTCGCGCTACGGCAGGGGAAGGCCCGGTTCCGCGCGGCGATCGTGAGTGCGGTCATCGCGTCCGCCTACTTCGTTTTCGTCGCCGGTCTCTAATGGCAGACAACCGGGTTGCGCGAGTCGATAGCCTGTAGCCATCGATCCCTGCTAGCTAGGAGTAGCCGTGCTGCTGCGCATGTCGTCGTTGTTTCTTCGAACGCTGAGGGACGACCCGGCAGACGCGGAAGTCCCGAGCCACAAGCTGCTCGTCCGCGCCGGTTATGTCCGTCGTGTCGCACCCGGCGTCTACTCCTGGCTGCCGCTCGGCAAGATGGTTCTGGAGAACGTCACGCGCATCGTGCGTGAGGAGATGAACCGCATGGGCGGTCAGGAGGTGCTCTTCCCCGCCCTCCTGCCCCGCGAGTACTACGAGACGACCGGCCGCTGGACGGAGTACGGCGACACGCTCTTCCGCCTCAAGGACCGCAAGGGCGCCGACTATCTCCTCGGCCCCACCCATGAGGAGATGTTCACCGACATGGTCAAGGGGGAGTATTCCTCCTACAAGGACTATCCGGTGACCCTCTACCAGATCCAGACGAAATACCGTGACGAGGCCCGTCCCCGGGCGGGCATCCTGCGCGGCCGCGAGTTCGTCATGAAGGACTCCTACTCCTTCGACCTCGACGACGACGGTCTCAAGCGCTCCTACGAGCAGCACCGCGACACCTACATCAAGACCTTCGACCGCCTCGGCATCACGTACAAGATCTGTTTCGCCACCTCCGGCGCGATGGGCGGTTCCGCCTCCGAGGAGTTCCTCGCGCCCGCCGCGACGGGTGAGGACACCTTCGTGGCCTGTCACCAGTGCGGCTATGCGGCCAACGCCGAAGCGGTCACCACCCCCGCGCCCGCCGCGATCACCGGTGAGCGGCCGGCCCTGCGGGTCCTCGACACCCCCGACACCCCGACCATCGAGTCGCTGGTCGACCACGTCAACGAGCACCACGGCCTGGGCATCACCGCCGCCGAGACGCTCAAGAACATCGTGGTCAAGGTCACGACCCCCGGCTCCGGCAAGACGGAGACGCTGATCATCGGCGTGCCGGGCGACCGCGAGGTCGACTTCAAGCGGCTGGAGGTCTCCGTGGCCCCCGGCGAGCCCGCCATCTTCGAGGCCGAGGACTTCGCCAGGCACCCCGGTCTGGTCCGCGGCTACATCGGCCCGCAGGTGCTCAAGGACCTCGGCATCCGCTACCTCGTCGACCCCCGCGTGGTCGACGGCAGCGCCTGGGTGACCGGCGCCAACGAGCCCGGCAAGCACGCCACCGGCGTGGTCGCCGGTCGCGACTTCGTCGCCGACGGCACGATCGAGGCCGCCGAGGTCCGGGCCGGCGACGCCTGCCCGGTCTGCGGCTCCGGCCTCTCCATCGACCGGGGCATCGAGATCGGCCACATCTTCCAGCTCGGCCGCAAATACGCCGACGCCGCGAAGCTGGACGCCCTCGGCCCCGACGGCAAGCCGGTCCGCATCACCATGGGCTCCTACGGCGTCGGCGTCTCCCGCGCGGTGGCCGTGCTGGCGGAGCAGAAGCACGACGAGCTCGGCCTGGTCTGGCCCCGCGAGGTCGCCCCGGTCGACGTCCACATCGTGGGCACCGGCAAGGACAACCAGATCGAGGTCGCGACCGGGCTCGCCGAGGACCTCGAGGCCCGCGGCCTGCGCGTCCTGGTGGACGACCGTCCGGGGGTCTCCCCGGGCGTGAAGTTCAAGGACGCCGAGCTGCTCGGCATGCCGACCATCCTGGTCATCGGCCGGGGACTCGCCCAGGGCGTCGCCGAGCTGCGCGACCGCGCCACCGGTGTCAAGGAGGAGATCCCCATCGACGAGGCCGTGGACCGCGTCGTGGCTGCCTGCCGCGGCTGACCCTACGGGCCCGGCCTCACGCCGTCAGGGAGCGGCCCGTCGTCACCGGCGGGCCCGTCCGCTAGCGGGAGCTGCCGCGGAGAGTCTTGCGCCAGTGGAAACCTCCGGGCGGTTCACGCTCAGCGTGCGCCGCCCGTCAGCGGAGGTTCAGCTACCCGTCAGGGGTGATTCAAACGTGGGTAAACCGTGATGGTCTACGCGATCAAGAGGACGGAGCCGTCGCCGTGGGGGTGGGATCGGGCCGCACGGGCATTCCGGGGAAGGTCTCGATGGCCGGGCGCAGGCCGTACGAACGGACCACGCATTCCTGCATGGCCAGCGCGGCCATCTTCCGCAGAGCCGGGTCGCCGGACGCGGTCAGCTCCAGATAGGCGCCCGTCACTCCTCGCTCGACCAGCACGGCCAGCTCGACGGCCTGGGCCGCCGTGGTCGGGGTGACCGGCAGCCGGTAGCTCGAATCCGGCTCGGCCGGGGTGCTCCCACGGGCGATGACCAGGGTGCGGAGCTGATCGCGGCGGGCGCGGTGGGCGTTGAAGGCGTCGGTCGCCACGGCGCGCAGCTCTCCCGTGGTCCGGGCCCCGATGACCCCGTAGGCGTAGACGGCCGCGTGCTCGGCCGCCAGGGCCGTGCCGAGCGCCCGGTCGACACTCACAGCGACCTCGCCAGGGCAACGGCGTGCGCGGCCTCGCAGGCCCCGATGGAGGCGATCAGCTGGGCCAGCGCGGGGGAGATCCCCTCGATCTGGAGGGGACGGAGCGCCGCCGCCTTCTGCTCCAGCCTCTGCAGGGTCCGCAGGGAGGCCTTCGGCCCCGGCGTCGGGGAACCCGAGGGAGCCGGGGAGCCCGAGGGAGCCGGGGAGCCCGAGGGCGGAGCGGGGGTGGGGGTGGCATCGGGAGGCAGCCGCCTGCGGAGCTCGGCGAGATGGGCCTCGTGACGCTCCCTGAAAGGGGCGAGTTTGGCGGAGGCGACCGAGGAGTAGAGGGCGATGGTCTGCTCCTTGCCCGCGATCAGCTGCCTGAGCAGCACGGTCTCCGGGTCGGGAGGCGCGGCTCGCAGGGGTTTGCGCTCCTCGGCGGCGCAGCCCGCGACCGTCAGGGCGGTCACCCCGAGAGCGCCGCCCCGCAACAGGGTGCGCCGGGACAGGGAACGCACGGACGACCTCCGGTCATGGGTGGGCTGCTACACGTCTAGCATCGTAAGGGCTGGGAAACGCATTCACCGCGCTGCTCGGACGGGCTCGCCGCACCGAGTGGCGCTCTTTCCACGCCCTGGTGTGGATAGGCTGGTGAACCGCATGGGCGAGGTCCGCCCGGCTGAGATTGTGACAATGGGAGGTCGGCATGGGCAGCGCCACATCCCGCGACCGCCTGATGAAGCTTCTGGAACCTGTCACCCTCGCCTCCGGGCTCGACCTGGAGGATGTCACGGTCACACCGGCGGGCAAGCGGCGGCTGCTGCGCGTCGTCGTCGACCGTGACGGTGGTGTGAGCCTGGACGACGTCGCCGAGGTCAGCCTCGCCGTCTCCACCGCGCTGGACGCCGACGACGTGATGGGGACCACCCCCTACGTGCTTGAGGTCTCCTCGCCTGGAGTCGACCGCCCGCTCACCGAGCCGCGCCACTGGCGCAGGGCGGTGAAGCGGCTGGTCAAGGCCGAACTGCGGGACGGCACCTCGGTGGAGGGCCGGATCGTCGCCACCGACGAGACCGGTGTGGAGCTTGACGTTGCGGGCGCATCGCGCCGCATCGAGTATGAGGACCTGACCCGAGGCCGGGTACAGGTGGAATTCCGCCGGTTGGACGACGCCGAAGACGACGGCGAAGACGGCGACGAAGGCTAAGGGGGGAGCCTCGTGGACATCGACATGAGCGTCCTGCGCAGCCTGGAGCGGGAGAAGGACATCTCCTTCGACCTGGTCGTCAAGGCGATCGAGGATGCGCTACTGATCGCGTACTTCCGGAGCGAGGGCGCGGCCGCCAAGGCACGGGCCGAGCTCGACCGGCAGTCCGGGCACGTGACCATCTTCGCAGCCGAGATCGACGACGAGAGCGGGGAGGTGCTCAGGGAGTTCGACGACACCCCGGGCAACTTCAGCCGCATCGCCGCGACCACCGCCAAGCAGGTCATCCTGCAGCAGCTCAGGGACGCCGAGGACGAGATCAACTTTGGTGAGTTCGCCAGCCGTGAGGGCGAACTCGTGGCCGGGGTCATCCAGCAGGGCAAGGACCCGAGGGTCGTTCTGGTGGACCTCGGCAGGATCGAGGCGGTGCTCCCGCACAACGAGCAGGTCCCCGGCGAGGAATACGTCCACGGCGAGCGCCTCCGCTGCTACGTGGTCCAGGTCAAGAAGGGGCACAAGGGCCCCTCGGTGACGCTGTCGCGCACCCACCCCGGTCTGGTGAAGAAGCTCTTCGCCCTGGAGGTGCCCGAGATCGCCGACGGGACGGTGGAGATCGCCGCCATCGCGCGCGAGGCGGGCCACCGGACCAAGATCGCGGTGCGGTCGCGCCGCCCCGGCGTGAACGCCAAGGGCGCCTGCATCGGCCCGATGGGGTCGCGGGTGCGGAACGTGATGGCCGAACTACACGGTGAGAAGATCGACATCATCGACTGGTCGGAGGATCCTGCGGAGTTCGTGGGGAATGCGCTTTCGCCCTCTCGCGTTTCCAAGGTTGAAGTAATCGATGCCGACGGTCGCGCCGCGCGTGTGACCGTGCCTGACTACCAGCTCTCCCTCGCGATCGGCAAGGAAGGGCAGAACGCCCGGCTGGCGGCGAGGCTCACCGGATGGCGCATCGACATCCGTCCGGATACCCAAGCGGAGGACGCGGCCGGTTCCGCAGATGCGTCCACACGGTAAGCTGGAATATGGTGGCCAGGTCGTCCCGCTGAGAACATGTGTGGGGTGCCGGGTTCGCACGGTCTCCTCCGAGCTGCTCCGCCTGGTGGTGGTCGAGGACGTCATCGTCCCTGACCTGCGACGACGGCTTCAGGGACGTGGTGCTTCGCTGCATCCCTCCCTGAGCTGTCTGGAACTCGCCGAGCGTCGCCGAGCGTTTCCGCGCGCATTTCGCGTGGTGGGTCCGCTTGATCTGTCGCAGGTGCGAGGCCACTTGGAAGAGGTTCACGCTGAAAGGATCGGGTGAAATGGTTACCGACTGTCATGTAGGACGCCGAGTTGATGGGCTGGTCAGATAGCTATGAGCGCCTGATGAGCATGCGGCGATGAGTACGTCTACGTAACGACGGTCCGGCGGCACTGCCTCCCGGGCCGAGTAAGGGAGTGCAGTGGCGAAGGTCCGGGTATACGAGCTCGCCAAGGAGTTCGGTGTGGAGAGCAAGGTCGTCATGGCCAAGCTCCAGGAGATGGGCGAGTTCGTGCGTTCGGCGTCCTCGACTATCGAAGCACCGGTAGTCCGTAGGCTCACGGAAGCTTTGGGCGGTCCCCCCAGGGGGTCGTCCGACAAGGGTGGTAACAGAACGCCCAGGCCGCCTCAGGCGGCCCCCCGGCCGGCTGAGAGCCAGGCCGGAAGCGGCGCCCCGGCGGCGCCGTCATCCATTCCCAAGCCGGGACCGGCTCCCAAGCCGGGTCCGAGGCCCAGTCCCGCAGCGCGTCCGGCGGCCCCCGCGCCGCAGGTTCCGCCCGTGGTTCCCGAGCCTCAGCAGGCGCCTGCGCAGCAGCAGCCGCCCTCGCCGGTTCAGCCGCCGCGTTTCGAGGCTCCGCGCCCCGAGGCCGGCCGTCCCGCGGCTTCCGGCCCCAAGCCGGGTCCGCGCCCGGCTCCGGCACCGCGTCCGGGTCCGGCCGCTCGGCCCGAGGCCGCGCGTCCGGAAGGCCGCCCCTCCGGCGGTCCGGGCGGAGCCCCTTCGGGCCCCCGGCCCGGTGCGGGCGCTCCCGGCCCCAAGCCGGGTCCGCGTCCGGGTCCGCGTGGCCCGCGTCCCGGCAACAACCCGTTCTCGTCGAACGCCAGCGGCATGGGCCAGGCCCGTCCTCCGCGTCCCGGCGGCCCGGGTGGTCCCGGCGGCCGTGAAGGCGGCCCCGGCGACAGGGGCCCGCGTCCTGGAGGCCCCCGCGATGACCGCGGTCCCCGCGAGCAGGGACAGCGCGACGGCGCCGGTCCCCGCCCGCCGGGCGCCCGCTCCGGTCCTCCCGGTGCCGCCGGCCCGCGTCCGGGTCCCGGTGCCGGTGGTCCTCGTCCCGGCGGCGGCGCCGGTGCGGGTGGCCCGCGTCCCGGTGGTCCCCGTCCCAGCCCGATGATGATGCCGCAGGGCCGTCCTGCCGGTCCCGGTGGCGGCGCAGGCCGTCCCGGCCCCGGTGGCGGCGGCGGTCGTCCCGGTGGCGGCGGTGGCCGTCCCGGTGGCGGCGGCGGTCGTCCCGGTGGCGGTGGCGGTTTCGCCGGCCGTCCGGGTGGCGGTGGCGGCGCAGGCCGTCCCGGCACCGGCACCGGCGGTCCCGGTGGCGGCGGCGGCGGTTTCGCCGGCCGTCCCGGTGGCGGCGGCCGTGGCCGCGGTGGCGGTACGGCCGGTGCCTTCGGGCGTCCGGGCGGACGCCCGACCCGTGGCCGCAAGTCCAAGCGCCAGCGGCGTCAAGAGTTCGACAACATGCAGGCCCCGGCGATCGGTGGCGTGCAGGCTCCTCGCGGCAACGGTCAGACGATCCGCCTGTCGCGCGGTGCCTCCCTGTCGGACTTCGCCGACAAGATCGGCGCGATCCCCGCGTCCCTGGTGCAGATCATGCTGCACCTGGGCGAGATGGTGACCGCCACGCAGTCGGTCAACGAGGAGACGCTGCAGCTTCTCGCCGCCGAGCTCGACTACAACCTGCTTGTGGTCAGCCCGGAGGAGGAGGACCGCGAGCTCCTGGAGACCTTCGACATCGAGTTCGGCGAGGACGAGGGCGACGAGTCCGACCTGGTCGCGCGTCCGCCGGTGGTGACCGTCATGGGTCACGTCGACCACGGTAAGACCAAGCTGCTCGACGCCATCCGGCACACCAACGAGGTGGCGCGCGAGGCCGGTGGGATCACCCAGCACATCGGTGCCTACCAGGTCGCCACCGAGCACGAGGGCCAGGACCGTCGGATCACCTTCATCGACACCCCGGGTCACGAGGCGTTCACCGCCATGCGTGCCCGTGGTGCGAAGGTCACCGACATCGCGGTCCTGGTCGTCGCGGCCGACGACGGTGTGAAGCCGCAGACCATCGAGGCGCTGAACCACGCCCAGGCGGCCGACGTGCCGATCGTGGTCGCGGTCAACAAGGTCGACAAGGAGGGCGCCGACCCGGGCAAGGTCCGGGCCCAGCTCACCGAGTACGGCCTGGTCGCCGAGGAGTACGGCGGCACCACGATGTTCGTCGACATCTCCGCCAAGAACGGGATCGGCATCGAGCAGCTGCTCGAGGCCATCCTGCTCACCGCGGACGCCGAGCTCGACCTGCGGGCCAACGCCACGATGGACGCCCAGGGCGTCGCGATCGAGGCGCACCTCGACAGGGGCCGCGGCCCGGTCGCGACCGTGCTGGTCCAGCGCGGCACGCTCCGCGTCGGCGACTCGATCGTCTGTGGCGAGGCCTTCGGCCGCGTCCGGGCGATGCTGGACGACAACGGCGAGGCGATCCAGGAGGCCGACCCGTCGCGTCCGGTGCTGGTCCTCGGTCTGACCGCGGTGCCGGGTGCCGGTGACAACTTCATCGTCGTCACCGACGACCGGATGGCGCGTCAGATCGCCCAGCAGCGTGCGGCCCGCAAGCGCATCGCGGACATGGCCAGGTCCGGCCGTCGCCGCACCCTCGAAGAGCTCTTCAGCGAGATGGAGAAGGGCCAGGTCGACGAGCTCAAGCTCATCATCAAGGGTGACGTCTCCGGTTCGGTCGAAGCTCTCGAGGACGCGCTGCTCAAGATCGACGTCGGCGACGAGGTGCGCCTGCGGGTGCTCCACCGTGCCGTCGGTGCGATCACCGAGTACGACGTCAACCTGGCGGTCGCCGACGACAACGCCGTCATCATCGGTTTCAACGTGCGCCCCGAAGTCCGGGCCCGCGACCTGGCCGAGCGCGAGGGCGTCGACATCCGCTACTACTCGGTCATCTACCAGGCGATCGAGGAGATCGAGGCGGCCCTCAAGGGCATGCTCAAGCCCGAGTTCGAAGAGGTCCAGATGGGCACCGCCGAAGTCCGCGAGGTCTTCAAGGTGCCGAAGATCGGCAACATCGCCGGTGCGCTGGTCCGCTCGGGCACGATCGTCCGCAACAGCAAGGCGCGGATCATCCGTGGCGGGGTCGTCATCTCCGACAACCTCACCGTGTCCTCGCTGCGCCGTTTCAAGGACGACGCGACCGAGGTCCGTGAGGGCTACGAGTGCGGTATCGGTGTCGGCTACAGCGACATCAAGATCGACGACGTCATCGAGACGTTCGAGATGCGGGAGAAGCCGCGCGTCTGATGCTCCGATCCGGCAAGGGGACCGCTCGCCGGCCGAAGGCACCGCCCATCCGATGGGTGGGGCCTCCGGCCGGCGGGCGTCCCGGCGCCGTCGGTGGCACGGTGACATCCGTGGCGAAACTCAACATGTATGTAGGTGCCCTCACATTGGACATCCTGCTCGGCGATGTTCATTCGCTGAAGCAGAAGCGCTCCGTGGTGCGTCCCATCATCGCCGAGGTGCAACGACGGTTCCCGGGTGTGGCCGTCGCCGAGACCGGCCATCTGGATCTGCACCGCCGTACCGAGATCGGGATCGCGGTCGTCTCCGCCACCGCCGCCAACTGCGGCGCGACGCTGGACGACTGCGAGCGCCTGGTCGCCTTCCACCCGGAGATCGAGCTGCTGTCCGCCCGGCAGCGGCTCTACAACGAGGACGAGGACTAGCCACAGAGACGACCGGTCGCGGAATCACCTTTCTGCGTCCGGTCGTTACTGTGAGAAGGGGGGAGCGAAATTGGACGCCGCACGCGCACGTAAGATCGCTGACCGGATCCAGCAGATCGTCGCAGAGATGCTGGAGCGCCGGATCAAGGACCCGAGGCTGGGTTTCGTGACCGTGACGGACGCACGCATCACCAACGACCTGGGCGAGGCCACGGTGTTCTACACCGTGTTCGGCTCGGAGGCAGAGCGGGCCGACTCCGCCGCGGCGCTGGAGAGCGCCAAGGGGCTCATCCGTTCGGAGGTGGGCCGTCAGACCGGCCTGCGCCACACGCCGACGCTGACGTTCACCCACGACCCGCTTCCCGACAGCGCCCGTCACCTCGACGGGCTTCTGGCCGAGGCGAAGGCCAGGGACGCCGAGATCGCCAGGCGGGCCGAAGGGGCGCAGCACGCCGGGGACGCCGACCCGTACCGCAAGCCTGACGAGGACGGCGACGGAACCGGCGAAAACGACGACGAGCCGTCAGAGCGCGCGGGATACTCCGCAACGTGACGCCCGACCTGCGCGATGTCGGGCCGGTCCCGGTCGGTGACTGGGACCGGGCCGTCGGCCTGATCTCGTCCGCCGACGAGATCGCACTGGCCTGCCACGTCTCGCCGGACGGTGACGCGCTCGGCTCGATGCTGGCGCTCGGCATGGCGCTGCGCGCGGCGGGCAAGCGGGTCACGGCCTCCTTCGGGGAACGACGGTTCCGGGTACCCCGCCTGCTGCGTTTCCTGCCCGGGCAGGAGATCCTGGCCGAGCCCGACGCCTACCCGCTCGCGCCCGAGTTGATGATCACTTTTGACGTCCCCACCGTCGACCGGCTCGGTGTGCTGGCCGGCAACGCGGTCAAGGCCCGAGAGCTGATCGTGGTGGACCATCATCGGTCCAACACCGGTTTCGGCACGCTCAACCTGGTCGACTCCGGTGCCGCGGCCACCGCCGTGCTGGCCGAGGAGCTGATCAACCGGCTCGGCCTGCCGGTCGACAAGGCCATCGCGACCTGCCTGTACGCCGGGCTGGTCACCGACACCGGTTCGTTCCGGCACTCCTCCACCACTCCCGGAGTGCACCTCATGGCCGCCCGGCTGACGGCCACCGGGCTGAATCCCGAAGAGATCGCCCGGGAGCTGTGGGACCGTTCCCCATTCGGCTACCTCAAGGTGCTCGGCACCGTCCTGGACCGGGTGACGCTGGAGCCCGAGGTGGGCGAGGGGCTGGTCTGGACGTTCGTCACCCGGGCCGACCGGGAGGCCCACGGCCTGCCGTACGACGAGGTGGAGGGGATCATCGACGTGATCCGGCGCACCGAGGAGGCGGACGTGGCCGTGATCCTCAAGGAGGACGACGACGGCGCCTGGCAGGTCTCCACCCGTTCCAAGGGCGCGGTGGACGTCGCCCGTGTCTGCGCCGCCCTGGGCGGTGGCGGGCACACCAAGGCGGCGGGCTTCACCTCCCATCTGCCCGTCGAGCAGACGATGGCGAGTCTCCGCGCACTCCTGTAGAAGGACTTTTTTCGAATGAGTACGGCTCGCGCCAAGCGCACCCCGCCCCCGAGCGGGCTGATCATCGTGGACAAGCCCGCCGATTGGACCTCGCACGACGTCGTCGGCAAGCTCCGCGGCATCGCCGGCACACGCAAGGTCGGCCACGCGGGGACTCTGGATCCGATGGCCACCGGAGTGCTGGTGGTCGGCGTGGAGAAGGCCACCCGGCTCCTGGGCCATCTCGCGCTCACGCAGAAGGGCTACGACGGCACGATCCGCCTCGGCCAGTCCACCAACACCGACGACGCCGAAGGCGAGATCATCGCGACGGCCTCGGCTGCCGGGGTGACCGACGAGGAGATCAGGAAGGGTGTCGCCATCCTGACCGGTCCGATTATGCAGGTTCCGCCGCAGGTCAGCGCCATCAAAGTGAACGGCGAGCGCGCCTACAAGCGGGCCAGGGCGGGTGAGGAGGTCGAGCTCAAGGCGCGTCCGGTGACCGTGCCGGCCTTCGAGATCACCGGTGTCCGGCGCGACGGCGACCTGATCGACATCGACGTCTCGGTGACCTGTTCCAGCGGCACCTACATCCGCGCGCTGGCCCGTGACCTGGGTGCCGATCTGGGCACCGGCGGTCACCTGACCTATCTGCGCCGCACCCGGGTGGGCCCCTACGACCTGTCGATGGCCCACACCGTCGAGCAGCTCTCCGCCGACTGCGTGATCCTGCCGATGGCCGACGCGGTCGCGGCCGCCTTCCCCCGCCGTGACGTGACCGCCGAAGAGGCGAGCACCGTCGCGCACGGTGGGCGGCTGCCCTCGCTGGGGCTGGGCAAGGGGCCGATCGGCGTGTTCGGCCCGGACGGAACCCTGCTGGCCCTTGTCGAGGAGCACGGCGGGATCACCAGGTCGCTGGCGGTCTTCGTCTCCTGACCCGGTCTCCCGTGTGACATGACAGTGCTTTAAGGTTCATAAACCGAACCATTTAGCTCTGTTAGGAGTCGCCTCATGGAGGTGTCCCTCTCCTCCCTTGCCCCCGCTGAGATCGCCGCGGACCTGCTCGTCCTGCTGGTGCGCGAGGGGCTCGACCCCGGGCTCGGCCTGGGGGGCGTGCTCGGCCAGGTCAGGTTCACCGGCCGGGCCGGCCAGGACCTGCTGCTGCCGCGCCGGGACGGCGACGCCTTCCGTGCGGCCGCGGTCCTGCTGGTCGGCCTCGGCGCCGACGACGACGCGCACGCGGTACGGCGGGCGGTGGGCCGCGTCGCGCCCCGGCTCGCCGAGTTCCCCACCGTGGCGGTCGCCTTCCCTCACGTCGAGGCGGTCATCGAAGGTGTGCGGCTGGGCGGCTACCGGTTCGACGGGTACAAGAGCGAGCCGCCGAGGCCTGCCGTACGTGAACTGATCATCCTGGCGGGCGAGGATCCGCAGGGGGTGGCGCGAGCCGGGATCGTCGCCGACGCGGTGACCTTCGCCCGGGACCTGGTCAATACCCCGGCCGGTGACCTGGTCCCGATGGACCTGGCCGAGCATGCCCGGGCGATGGCCGGGGCGTGCGGGCTGGGCGTGCGGGTGCTGGACGCCGGTGCGCTCCGCGAGGGCGGTTTCGGCGGCATCCTCGGCGTCGGCGCGGCCAGCGCGAACCCGCCCTGTCTGATCGAGGTGAGCTATCCCGGCGACGGCGTGAGTGGCACGATCGGCCTCGCGGGCAAGGGCATCACCTTCGACTCCGGTGGTCTTGCGATCAAGGGCCTCGGGGCGATGTCCACCATGAAGTGCGACATGGCGGGCGGCGCGACCATGCTCGCGGCCGTCCAGGCCGCCGCCCGGCTGGAGCTGCCGGTGGGGGTCACCGCCGTGGTCTCCGCCGCCGAGAACATGGTCAGCGGTTCCGCGACCCGGCCCGGGGACGTGCTCACGCACCGCAACGGGCGGACCACCGAGGTTACCGACACCGACAGCGAGGGCCGCCTGGTGCTGGCCGACGCGCTCGCCTACCTGGCCGAGAGCTCGCCGGACGTGCTGATCGACGCGGCCACGTTGACCTACTCGGTGATGCACGCGCTCGGGGAGGACATCACCGGGGTGATCGGTAGCGACCGGGAGCTGGTCGGCGAGCTGATCGCGGCCGGTGCGCGGGCCGGCGAGCCGATGTGGGAGCTGCCGCTCTGGGAACCGTACGCCGACAGGCTCACCTCCGAGGTGGCCGACGCGAAGAACGAGGGTGGCAGCCTGGCCGACGCGACGATCGCCGCACTGTTCCTGCGACCGTTCACCGCCGGGCTGCCCTGGGCCCACCTGGACTTCGCCACGACCGCCTACCTGGACAAGGCCACCGACCTCGGCCCGGCGGGGGCGACGGGCGCGATGGTCCGCACGCTGATCGGCTACCTGGAGAGCCGCTCCTAGGGCCGTTCTCCGGCCGGGCGGGGCCGGGTCATCCGGCGGTCCGTTCCTGGGCGCGTTCGAGCATGGCGCGCATCATGTCGGAGGTGAGCGTGAAGTGCTCCTCCGCCAGGGAGCCCGCCTGCCCGGCGTCGCCGGCCGCGATGGCCTCGTAGATCTTCCGGTGCTCGATCAGCGCCCGCTGGTAGTCCTCCGGGTCGTCCTCCCCGTACGGCTCGACGGGGAATCCGAGGCTCACCCGCGTCAGCATGTCCCTGCTGAGCGCGCTGATCTTCGGGTTGCCCGTCGCGGCCAGCACGGCGCCGTGGAAGGCCGCGTCGGCGGCCTGCTCCTGGCCCAGCGTGCGGGCCTGCGCGTAGCCGTCCAGCGCCGCGCGCATGGCCGCCAGGTCCTCGTCGGTGCGGCGGAGCGCGGCGGTCCGCGCGACCAGCCCCTCCACCAGGCACCGCAGGTCGAACAGCTGCTCCAGCTCGGGCCAGCGGGGCAGGAGTGTCCGGCGGACGGCCGAGGCCGTGGCCTCGGTCCAGCTCGCCCTGACGTAGGCGCCGCCGGTCCGGCCGCGCTTGATCTCCACGATGCCCACCGCCTGGAGCCGGCCGATGGCCTCGCGGACCGTCGCGCGGCTCACGTCGAGGATCGTGGCCAGCTCGCGCTCTCCGGGGAGGCGTTCGCCGGGCAGGTAGTCGCCTATCGCGACGGCGGTCATCAGCCGGTCGGCCACCTCGGTGGCCACCGAGTGCACCCTGACCGGGCTGAGCACGGAGGACTGGGCGGTGTCGCCCAGCACCTGCCCCAGCATGCGGGAGAGGTCGTCGGTGGTCGGGGGCGTCGAGTCGGGGTGCACACCCGGAACGTTACACAACCACACGATTCCAAAAAAGGTATTGTGTTCAGGCCATTAATCCATAAGATGTCCACAACACGGACATTCGTCTCATCTGGTGGCATGTGCCCCACTTGTTATATGGAGGACTGCGGTGGCGATCCCCGAACCGACCACCCAGGGCCTGGCCCCCTTCAAGGACTGGCATACCTGGTACCGCGTCACGGGCGACCTGAACGCGGACAAGGCCCCCCTCGTCGTGCTGCACGGCGGCCCCGGCGCGGCCCACGACTACACGCTGCGCATGGCGCGGCTGGCCGAGCAGGACCGGGCGGTCGTCCACTACGACCAGCTCGGCGTGGGGCTCTCCACCCACCTGCCCGACCGCGGCGCCGGCTTCTGGACGGCCGAGCTCTTCCTCGACGAGCTGGACAACCTGCTCGCTCATCTCGGCATCGCCGGCCGCTACCACCTGATCGGCCAGTCATGGGGCGGCATGCTGGCCGCCGAGCACGCCGTCCTGCGGCCCGAGGGCCTCAAGGGGCTGATCATCGCCGACTCGCCCGCCTCGATGAAGCTCTGGCGCGAGGAGTGCGACCGGCTGCGCGCCGAGCTCCCGGCCGAGGTCGAGCGGACGCTCCGCGAGCACGAGGCCGCCGGGACCACCGACAGCCCCGAATACCGCGCGGCGGAGAAGGTGTTCAACGCCCGCCACGTCTGCATGATCGTGCCCAATCCGCCGGAGGTCCTGGCCAGCGACGCCAAGACCGCCGAGGACCCGACCGTGTACCACACGATGAACGGGCCGACCGAGTTCCACGTCGTCGGCACCCTGCAGGACTGGTCGGTCGTCGACCGGCTGCACCGGGTGACCGCGCCGACCCTGCTCGTCTCCGGGCGGCACGACGAGGCCACCCCTCGCACCGTGCAGCCCTTCGCGGACCACATCCCCGACGTCCGATGGCAGATCTTCGAGCACTCCAGCCACATGCCGCACATCGAGGAAGAGGAGCTCTTCCTGCAGGTGGTCGGCTCATTCCTCGACTCCACGGACTAGGACCCCCATGAAGCGCACCATCTCGATCGCGGCGGGCGCGGCCCTGCTCGCCCTGTCCGTCGCCGCCTGTTCCGGCGGTTCGTCCCCGGCCGGACCGGCCGACCCGGCCGGCTCCTCCCAGGCGAGCTCCGCGGGATTCCAGGAGCAGCACAGAGGCGGCACGCTCCGCCTGCAGGCCAAGGCCGGCGACGGCACGCTCGACCCGCACATCAACTACAGCAACGGCAACTGGCAGGTCTTCCAGGCCATGTACGACGGCCTGCTGGCCTTCAAGAAGGTCGGCGGCGAGGCCTCCTACGACCTGGTCCCGGACCTGGCCGAGGCCATGCCCCAGGTCAGCCAGGACGGCAGGTCCTACACCTTCACCCTCCGCAAGGGCGTGAAGTTCGCCGGCGGCGGCGAGGTCACCGTCGACGACGTGGTGGCCTCCTTCGAGCGGATCTACAAGGTCTCCGGGCCCACCTCCGGCACCTTCTACGCCGGGATCGTCGGCGCCGCCGCCTGCGTCAAGAAGCCCAAGGAGTGCACGCTCGACAAGGGCGTGGTGGCCGACAAGGCCAAGAACACGGTCACGATCAACCTGGTCGAGCCGGACTCGGAGTTCCCGCTCAAGCTCGCCCTGCCGCACGCGGCGGTGCTGCCGAAGGACACCCCGGACAAGGACCAGGGCACCAAGCCGATCGGCGGCACCGGGCCCTACACGGCGGCCTCCTACGACCCCAACAAGGAGCTCAAGCTCGTCCGCAACCCCAACTTCACCGAGTGGTCGCGCGAGGCGCAGCCGCAGGGCTACCCGGACGAGATCGTCTACTCCTACGGCCTCACCGCCGAGGCCGCGGTCACCGCGGTCCAGAACGGCCAGGCCGACTGGGTCTTCGACCCGCTGCCCGCCGACCGGCTCAGCGAGATCGGCACCAAGTACGCCTCCCAGGCGCACGTGAACCAGCTTTCGGCCTTCTGGTACCTGCCGCTCAACACCAACCTGGCGCCGTTCGACAAGCCCGAGGCCCGCCAGGCGCTCAACTGGGCGATCGACCGCCAGGCCGTGGTGAAGATGTACGGCGGGGCCAACGTGGCCCAGCCCGCCTGCACGCTCCTGCCGCCCGGCATCCCCGGCCACGCCGACTTCTGCGACTTCCCCAAGCCGGACCTGGCCAAGGCCAAGGAGCTCGTCCAGCAGTCGGGCACCGCGGGCCAGGAGGTCTCCGTGGTCGTCGCCGACGACGAGGTGGGCAAGCAGATCGGCGAGTACGTCCGCAGCACCCTGGAGCAGATCGGCTACCAGGCCAAGCTCAAGGTCATCTCGACGAACATCCACTTCACCTACATCCAGAACGACAAGAACAAGGTCCAGGTCAGCGTCTCCCAGTGGTACGCCGACTACCCCGCAGCCTCGGACTTCCTGCACGTGCTGCTCTCCTGCGCGTCCTTCCGTCCGGGCAGCGACTCCAGCATCAACATCTCCGGCTACTGCGACAAGGACATCGACGCCCGGATGGCCGAGGCCATGACGCTGGACCGGACCGACAAGGACGCCGCGAACGCCAAGTGGGGCGAGATCGACCGCGACCTGACCAAGGCGAGCCCGATCATCCCGCTGTTCACCCCCAAGCAGGTGGACTTCGTCTCCAGCAGGGTCGGCAACTACCAGTTCCACAAGCAGTTCTTCATGCTCATCTCCCAGCTCTGGGTCAAGTAGATGAGCACGGTGAGCGGGGCCGAGCCCATCCCCGCCGTCGCCGCCCCGGTCCGGCCCGGTGCCGGTCCGTGGCGGCAGGCCGCCACCCGGATCCTGCGTAACCGCTCCGCGCTGACCGCCGGAGCCGGGCTGCTCCTCATCGCGCTCGTCTGCCTGCTGGCCCCGGTCTACGCGGGTTCGATCGCGCACACCGAACCGTTCGTCTCCAACATCTCCGGCACCACGGTCGTGGGCGGCCAGGAGGTCCAGGTCCTCCAGCAGAGCACCGAGGGCCTCGGCCTGGGCGTCACCCCGATCGGCCCGACCGGCGACCCCGGCCACTACCTGCTCGGCGCGGACAACCAGGGCCGCGACGTCATGGCCAGGCTCCTGTACGGCGGGCGCAACAGCCTGCTGATCGGCGTCTCCTCGGCGCTGCTCTGCTGCGCGCTGGCCACCGTGCTCGGCGTGGTCGCCGGCTACTTCGGCGGCTGGATCGACGCGCTGCTCTCCCGGTTCTTCGACGTGATCTGGGCCTTCCCGGTCTACCTGCTGGCCATCTGCCTGTCGGTGGTGCTGCTCACCAGCGGCCTGCACCTGGGGCCGGTCCACATCGACGCGGGCAGCCTCGCGCTGCCGATCGTCATCATCGCGCTGATCTACGTCCCCTATGTGGCCCGGCCGCTGCGCGGCCAGGTCATGGCGCTGCGCGACAAGGAGTTCCTGCACGCGGCCGTCGGCTTGGGCGCGAGCGACCTGCGGATCATGCGCCGTGAGGTGCTGCCGAACATCCTGCCCACGGTGGTGGTGTTCCTGCCGCTGATGACCGCGCTCAACATGCTCACCGAGTCGGCGCTGTCGTTCCTGTCGGTCGGCGTCCAGTCGCCCGACGCGAGCTGGGGCACGATCATCAACGACGGCCTCGCCCTGCTCTACACCCGGCCGATGATCACCATCGCCGCGGGACTGTTCGTCGCGCTGACCGCGGTCGCGCTCAACGTCTTCGGCGACGGCGTGCGCGACGCGCTCGACCCGAACGCCCGGCTGCGGGGAGGCGCCTGATGATCGGCTACATCCTGCGGCGCTTCGGCGCCGCGGTGCTCGTCCTCTTCGCGATCAGCGTGCTGGTCTTCCTGATCTTCTTCGCCACTCCGGGCGTGGATCCGGCGGCCCGCATCGCGGGCAAGAACGCCGACCCGGCCACGCTGGAGCAGGTGCGCGCCTCCTTCGGCTTCGACCGGCCGCTGCCGGTGCAGTACCTGATGATGATGAAGCACCTGTTCGTCAGCCACGACCTCACCTCCTTCGTCAACCGCGGCACGCTGGTGATCCCGCAGATCATGGACGCGGTCCCGGTCACGCTCTCGCTCGTGGTGGGCGCCGCGGTGATCTGGATGGTGCTGGGGGTGGCGATGGGCACCCTCGCCGGCGCCATGCGCGGCACGCTGGTCGACCCGCTGGTCATGCTGCTCGGCGTGTTCGGCGTCTCGCTGCCGGTCTACTGGCTGGGTGAGGTGGTCAACCTGGTCACCCAGAAGGAACTGCACGACTCGGTCTTCTCCTGGGTTCCGCCGCTCGGCTACGTCCCGTTCTCGCAGAGCCCGGGACAGTGGGCGCTGCACCTGCTCCTGCCGTGGCTGACCCTGGCCCTGCTGTACGCGGGGATCTACGCCAGGCTGCTGCGCGGCGAGCTGATCCAGGCCCTGAACGAGGACTATGTGCGCACCGCCCGCGCCAAGGGCCTGTCCGAACGGCGCATCCTGATCAGGCATGCCCTGCGCTGCTCGCTGATCCCGATCGTGTCGCTGTTCGGCCTGGACTTCGGCGCTCTGGTCGGCGGCGCGGCACTGCTCACCGAGGTGGTCTTCGGCCTGCCGGGGGTCGGCAAGCTCACCTACCAGGCGCTGCAGAACCTGGACCTACCCGTGATCATGGGCACGGTCCTCTATGCCGCCTTCTTCGTCGTGCTGGCCAACGCCGTGGTGGACGTCCTGTACGCCCGGCTCGACCCGAGGGTGCGCCGTGCCTGACCAACCGATTCTCGAAGTCGACGACCTCCGGGTGCGCTTCCGCACCGGCAGGGGCCATTTCACGGCTGTTGACGGGCTGTCGTTCTCCGTACGGCCCGGCGAGGTGCTGGGCGTCGTGGGGGAGTCGGGCTCCGGCAAGAGCGTGTCGATGCTCGGCGTGCTCCGGCTGATCCGTACACCTAACGCGGAAATCTCCGGAAAGATCATCTTTCGCGGCCGGGATCTGCTGGCTCTGAAGGATCGGGAGATGCGCGCCATCCGAGGCCGGGAGATCGCCATGATCTTCCAGGACCCGATGACGGCCCTCACCCCCGTCTACACGGTCGGCTGGCAGATCGCCGAGCAGATCCGCGCCCACGAGAGGATCTCGAAGAAGGAGGCCCGCGATCGCGCGGTCAGGTTGCTCGACGAGGTCGGCATCCCGGCCCCCGGCAAGCGGGTGGACTCCTACCCGCACGAGTTCTCCGGTGGCATGCGCCAGCGCGTGGTCATCGCCATGGCGCTGTCGTGCAACCCCGGGCTGCTGATCGCCGACGAGCCCACCACCGCGCTCGACGTCACCACCCAGGCGCAGATCCTCGACCTGATGCGCGGCCTGCGCACCGACCACGGATCGGCGATCATTATGATCACCCACGACATGGGAGTGGTCTCGGAGATCGCGGACGAGGTCCTGGTCATGTACGGCGGGCGGGCGGTCGAGCGCGGTCCCCGCAAGAACGTCTTCCACACCCCCCGCCATCCCTACACCTGGGGCCTGCTCGATTCGGTGCCCCGGGTGGACGGCCCGCGCGTCCGGCGGCTGGCCACGATCCCGGGCACGCCCGGCGCGTCGGGGGGCGGCTGCCCCTTCGCCGACCGCTGCGCCCACCGCCACGCGGTCTGCGACGAGGTCCCCTCCCTCGTCGGCGGGTCCGGCCATCTCGACGCCTGCTGGTTGCCCGGGGAGGACAGGGCGGAGATCCGGCGCGGCGACCGGAGCGGCCTGGAGGCCACCCCGGTGCGACACAGCGCCCGCACAGCGGATGAGGAGCGGTGAGCAACCCGTGAACACAACGGATACGACGATGAGCACCCTGCTCAGGGCCACCGACGTGGTCAAGCACTTCAAGGCGCGCGGCGGCCGCGGCGTGCGGGCCGTCAACGGGGTCTCGCTGGAGGTGCGCGCCGGGGAGACCCTCGGCGTGGTCGGCGAGTCCGGGTGCGGCAAGTCCACGCTCGGCCGCTGCCTGGTCCGGCTGACCGACGTCACCGCGGGCAGGGTGGAGTTCGACGGGCAGGACATCACCGGCCTGTCCCGGCGCGCCCTCCGCCCGGTCCGCAAGGGCCTGCAGCTCGTCTTCCAGGACCCCTACGCCTCGCTCAACCCGCGCCGCACGGCAGGTGACGCCGTCGCCGAACCTCTCAGGATTCACGGGTACGGCGACGCCGGCGCGATCAGGAAACGCGTTGGCGAGCTGTTCGACCTGGTCGGCCTGGCCAGGACCCATCTGGACCGCTACCCGCACGAGTTCTCCGGCGGCCAGCGCCAGCGGATCGGCATCGCCAGGGCCATCGCCCCGGCGCCCAGGCTCGTGGTGGCCGACGAGCCGGTCTCCGCGCTCGACGTGTCGGTTCAGGCGCAGGTGCTCAACCTCTTCGCCGATCTCCAGGAGGAGCTCGGGCTCACCTACGTCTTCATCGCGCACGACCTGGGCGTGGTGCGGCACGTGTCGGACCGGATCGCGGTGATGTACCTCGGGGAGATCGTCGAGGTGGCCGAGGCCGAGGCGCTGTACGCGGCTCCCTCGCATCCCTACACTCACGCGCTGCTGTCAGCCGTCCCCGAGATCGACGACGGGTCCGGAGCGCCGCGCCGTGAGCGTGTCGTGCTGACCGGCGACGTGCCCAGCCCGATCGACCGGCCCACCGGCTGCTCTTTCCACCCCCGCTGCCCGATCGCCCAGGAGCGGTGCCGTACCGAACGTCCCGCGCTTAGCCTTGCCGGAGGACGTCAGGTGGCCTGTCACTTTCCAATGAGCTCCCCGATTGGAGAGATGGCCGCCAGGCATGGCAGGCTTTAGGGATCGATCCGCTACAAGGGGAAGAGGCTGCGGTGCGAGGCTGGCACGGATTGGACGACGTGCCCGGAGACTGGGGCAGGTCCGTCATCACGATCGGCGTCTTCGACGGGGTTCACCTCGGGCACCAGCAGATGGTGGCCCGCGCGGTCGAGATGGCCGAGGAGCTCGGACTGCTCTCGGTCGTGGTGACCTTCGACCCGCATCCGGAGGAGGTGGTGCGGCCCGGCACGCACCCGCCCCGGCTGACGACGGCCCGGCACCGCACCGAGCTGCTCGCCCAACTCGGCGTGGACGCGGTGTGCGTGCTGCCGTTCACGCTGGAGTTCTCCCGGATGAGCCCGGACGAGTTCGTGCAGACCGTGCTGGTCGACCGGTTGCACGCGGGCGGGGTCGTGGTGGGGGAGAACTTCCGCTTCGGGCACAAGGCCGCGGGCGACGTCGAGACCCTGCAGACCCTCGGTGAGAAGTACGACTTCGTGGCCGAGGCGGTCCCGCTGGTGAGCAACGGGGAGACCATCTCCTCCACTCTCATACGCGAGCGGCTCGCCGCCGGGGACATGGAGGCCGTCGCCACGGCGCTCGGCCGTCCGCACCGCGTCGAGGGCGTGGTCGTCCGCGGTTACCAGCGCGGGCGCCGGCTCGGCTTCCCCACGGCGAACGTGGAACCGCCCGACTTCACCGCGATCCCCGCCGACGGCGTCTACGCCGGCTGGCTGCAGGGGATCTCGACGGGCAATCTGCCGGCCGTCTACGGCGGCGAGCGCTGGCCCGCCGCCATCTCGGTGGGCACCAACCCCACCTTCGAAGGGGTGCCGCGCACCGTCGAGGCCTACGCGCTCGACCGCGACGACCTGGACCTCTACGGCGCCCACATGGCCGTGGACTTCGGGCCCCGGCTCCGCGGCAACGTCAAGTTCGACTCGATCGAGGCGCTCATCCGGCAGATGCACGCGGATGTGGACGAGGCACGCCGTCTCACCTCCTGAGATTCTCCCCGGACGCCGGCCGGTGGCGCGGCGTGGCCGAGAATGTGCGACGGTCCGGTGCCGGTGGTAACCTGGCATGTCAGCTCTGTAACCGGTGGCCTCACAGCCCCGGCGCTGACCTCGCCACGGCGACTGTAGGCACGCACGGTCGCTCGGGCATCTTGTACATCGCGCGTGCCCGTAGGAGTTCAAGGAGAAAAGTGTCGCTCGACACCGCAGCCAAGAAGCAGATCATCGGTGAGTACGCCAAGGGTGAGACCGACACCGGTTCCCCCGAGGTGCAGATCGCGCTGCTGAGCAAGCGCATCAGCGAGCTCACCGAGCACCTGAAGACGCACAAGCACGACCACCACAGCCGCCGCGGCCTGCTGCTGCTCGTCGGTCGCCGCCGCCGTCTGCTGAAGTACCTGGCGAGCAAGGACATCACGCGTTACCGTTCGCTGATCGAGCGGCTCGGCCTGCGTCGATAGAGTTGTGAGGGAGTGGCGTCCGCGCCACTCCCTCATCGCATAGCGAATCTCTCGAGACGGGTCCCGGCGCGTCGCGCCACATGGACACCGTTTCGGTGAGCAAACTGAATAGCCGAGACAGTGCCCCGCGTCCGCCAGCAAGCGCGCCCCACGGCGTCGGAGGGCCGGTCCTCGGTAGTGGCCCCCGGTCATCACGGTGTAAGCCGTACGGAACCGGGCGCTTCGATCGAAGACCGGCGCTGCACCTACGGGGAGCAGGCTAAGAAGACGACTCAGGTGCGAGACGCGTGCCTGAGGGGACGCGGGCGACCGACACAAGGAGGTCCCCCGTGGAGGGTGTCCACAACAGCGAAGCCGTTATCGACAACGGCTCTTTCGGCACGCGTACCATCCGGTTCGAGACCGGGCGGCTCGCGCGCCAGGCGGCGGGTTCCGCCGTCGTCTATCTGGATGACGAGACGATGGTCCTGTCCGCGACCACCGCCTCCAAGCATCCCAAGGAGAACCTCGACTTCTTCCCGCTCACGGTGGACGTCGAGGAGCGGATGTACGCCGCGGGCCGCATCCCCGGCTCGTTCTTCCGTCGTGAGGGCCGTCCTTCCGAGGACGCCATCCTCACCTGCCGTCTGATCGACCGGCCGCTGCGCCCGTCCTTCGTCAAGGGCCTGCGCAACGAGATCCAGGTTGTGGCGACCATCATGGCGCTCAACCCCGACCACCTGTACGACGTGGTCGCGATCAACGCCGCGTCCCTGTCCACCCAGCTCGCCGGGCTGCCCTTCTCCGGCCCGATCGGCGGCGTCCGCGTCGCGCTGATCGAGGGTCAGTGGGTCGCCTTCCCGACCCACTCGGAGCTGGCGAACGCCACCTTCGACATGGTGGTCGCCGGGCGTGTCCTGGAGGACGGCGACGTCGCGATCATGATGGTCGAGGCCGAGTCCACCCGCGACACGCTCAAGCTCATCGCCGACGGCGCCGTCGCGCCGAACGAGGAGACGGTGGCCCAGGGCCTGGAGGCGTCCAAGCCGTTCATCAAGGTCCTGTGTGAGGCGCAGTCCAGGATCGCCCAGGTCGCCGCCAAGGAGACCGCCGAGTACCCGCTGTTCCTCGACTACCAGGACGACGTCCTGGAGGCCGTGACCAACGCGGTCAAGAGCGAGCTCGCCGCCGCGCTGACCATCGCCGGCAAGCAGGAGCGTGAGGCCGAGCTCGACCGCGTCAAGGCTCTGGCCGTCGAGAAGGTCGGCTCCGAGTTCGAGGGGCGTGAGAAGGAGATCAGCGCCGCGTTCCGCTCGCTGACCAAGAAGCTCATGCGCGAGCGGGTCATCGCCGAGGGCGTCCGCATCGACGGCCGTGGCGTCAAGGACATCCGTCAGCTCAACGCCGAGGTCCACGTCGTGCCCCGCGTGCACGGCTCCGCCCTGTTCGAGCGTGGCGAGACCCAGATCCTGGGCATCACGACCCTGAACATGCTCCGCATGGAGCAGATGATCGACACGCTCAACCCCGAGCGCACCAAGCGCTACATGCACAACTACAACTTCCCGCCCTACTCCACCGGTGAGACCGGCCGCGTGGGCTCGCCCAAGCGCCGCGAGATCGGCCACGGCGCGCTCGCCGAGCGGGCGCTCGTCCCGGTCCTTCCGGCCCGCGAGGAGTTCCCCTACGCGATCCGGCAGGTCTCCGAGGCGCTCGGCTCCAACGGCTCGACCTCCATGGGCTCGGTCTGCGCCTCGACCATGGCGCTGCTCGACGCGGGTGTCCCGCTCAAGGGCATCGTCGCGGGCATCGCGATGGGCCTGATCAACGAGGGCGACCAGTACGTCACGCTGACCGACATCCTCGGTGCCGAGGACGCCATGGGCGACATGGACTTCAAGGTCGCCGGCACCAAGGAGGTCATCACCGCCCTCCAGCTCGACACCAAGCTCGACGGCATCCCGGCGTCGATCCTGGCCGCCGCGCTGAAGCAGGCCAAGGGCGCCCGCCTGGCCATCATCGACGTGATGCAGGAGGCCATCGACTCTCCGGCGGAGATGAACGCGACGGCCCCGCGCATCATCACGATCAAGGTCCCGGTGGACAAGATCGGCGAGGTCATCGGCCCGAAGGGCAAGATGATCAACCAGATCCAGGACGACACCGGCGCCGAGATCACGATCGAGGACGACGGAACCATCTACATCGGCGCCACCGACGGCCCGTCCGCCGAGGCGGCCAGGTCGGCGATCAACGCCATCGCCAACCCGCACATGCCGGAGGTCGGCGAACGCTACCTGGGCACGGTCGTCAAGATCGCCGCCTTCGGTGCCTTCATCTCCCTCATGCCGGGCAAGGACGGCCTGCTGCACGTCTCCCAGATCCGCAAGCTGCACGGCGGCAAGCGCATCGAGAACGTCGAGGACGTCATGAACGTCGGCGAGAAGATCCAGGTGGAGATCGCCGAGATCGACTCGCGCGGCAAGCTCTCCCTGGTCCCCGTCGAGGTCGTCGAGAAGGAGGCCGCGGCCAAGGCCGACGGCGACGCTCCCGAGGAGCAGCCCGCAGCCGCGCCCGCGGCCGACGAGCGGCCCCGTGACGAGCGGCCCCGCCGCACCCGCACCCGGACCAGCGGCGGCGGCAGCCGCGGGGGAGAAGACCGCAACTCGTGACGACCACCACTCTGCACCCCGGCAAGGAGGGCGCCGGGGTCGTGCAGCGCACCGTCCTCCCCGGTGGGCTCCGGGTGGTGACCGAGTCCATGCCGACCGTGCGTTCCGTCGCGGTCGGCATGTGGGTCGGCATCGGGTCCAGAGACGAGTCCCCCGAGCACATGGGGTCCTCTCACTTCCTTGAGCACCTGCTGTTCAAGGGCACCCCGACGCGGGACGCGCTGGAGATCTCCGCCGCGATCGAGGGCATCGGCGGTGAGATCAACGCCTTCACCGCCAAGGAGTACACCTGCTACTACGCGCGGGTCCTCGACGAGGATCTGCAGGTGGCGATCGACGTGCTCGCCGACGTGGTGACCTCCTCGCTCATCACCCCGGAGGACGTCGAAGCCGAGCGTGGCGTGATCCTGGAAGAGATCGCCATGCACGACGACGACCCGTCCGACATGGTGCACGAGCAGTTCTCCGCCGAGATGTACGGCGACACTCCCATCGGCCGGCCGATCCTCGGCACGGTCGATTCGATCAACGCTGTCAGCCGTGACCGGATCGCGGAGTACTACCGCCGTTACTACCTGCCGACGCACACCGTGGTGTCGGTGGCGGGCAACGTCACCCACGAGCAGGTCGTGGCGCTGGTCGCCGCCGCCTACGAGCGGGCCGGAGCCCTCGGCGGGGACGCCTCGCCGGTCGCTCCGCGGCTGTCCGGTCCCGGCATCGAGGCCCGCTCCGGGGTGCGGCTCGTGCATCGGCCGACCGAACAGGCCAACCTGGTCCTCGGCACGACCGGCCTCACCCGCACCGACGAGCGCCGCTTCGCGCTCGGCGTGTTCAACGCGGCTCTGGGCGGCGGCATGTCCTCGCGGCTGTTCCAGGAGATCAGGGAGAAGAGGGGACTGGCCTACTCCGCCTACTCCTACACCTCCGCCTACGCCGACACCGGGCAGTTCGGCATCTACGTCGGCTGCCTGCCGTCGAAGATCGATGACGTGCTGAAGATCTGCCGGGAGGAGGTCCTCCGGGTGGTCGCCGACGGCATCACCGAGGAGGAGATCGCTCGCGGCAAGGGTCAGATGCGCGGCGGCCTCGTGCTGGGGCTGGAGGACACCGGTTCCAGGATGTCCAGGATCGGCAAGGGCGAGCTCGTCTATGACGAGCTTCTCTCGGTCGACGACGTCCTCGCCCGGATCGAGGCGGTGACTCCGGAGGAGATCACCGAAGTCGCCTGTGACGTCCTCAACCGGCCGATGACCCTCGCGGTGATCGGCCCCTACGAGGACAAGGACTTCGGCTGGGCCGTGAACGGCTGACCGTCCCTCTCGCTGACGGCCCCGGCGCTCCACGCGCCGGGGCCGTTCTGCTCACGGGCCGCGGTCCGTTCCCACCGGACGGGCACGGGAGACGGCCTGCGGTCCGGGTGGCTCATCAGGCGGGGTGCCCATGGTCCGGGTGGCCCACGTTCCCGATGCGTCCGTGGTCCTGGTGGCTCGCGAGCTTCCGCGCGGTGTGACGGTATAACCTTGGGCCGTGATCAGGGTTGGAGTTCTGGGCGCCCGAGGGCGTGTCGGTGTGGAAGTGTGCAAGGCCGTCGAGGCGGCGGACGACCTGGAGCTGGTCGCGGCCGTCGACGCGGGCGACCCGATCGAGGGCCTGTCGGGCTCCGAGGTGGTGGTCGACTTCACCCACCCCGACGTGGTCATGGGCAACCTCGAATGGTGCATCTCCCACGGCATCCACCCGGTGGTCGGCACCACCGGCTTCGACGCCGGACGCCTGGCGACCGTCAGGGGCTGGCTGGACGGCAATCCCGGCGTCAACGCGCTGATCGCTCCCAGCTTCGGCATCGCGGCCGTGCTGATGATGCACTTCGCCCAGCAGGCCGCCCGCTACTTCGACTCCGTCGAGATCGTCGAGCTGCACCACCCGAACAAGGCCGACGCGCCCTCCGGGACCGCCCGCCGTACGGCGGAGCTGGTCGCCGAGGCGCGGCGGAAGGCCGGATCCGGGCCGATGCCCGACGCGACCAGCGCGGAGCTGGACGGGGCCCGTGGGGCGGAGGTGGACGGAGTCCGCGTGCACTCGGTCCGGCTGGCCGGGCTGATCGCCCACCAGGAGGTGCTGCTGGGCGGTGACGGGGAGACCCTCACCATCCGCCACGACACCATGAACCGCTCGTCCTTCACGCCGGGAGTGCTGCTCGGTGTCCGCCGGGTCGGGGAGATCCCGGGACTGACCGTCGGTCTGGAGCCCCTGCTCGACCTGTAGGCCGGGAACTCCGGTGGAGAGCCGTCCGTCTACCGGGTGTGACGCGATCCGAGCTCGTCTGTCCCCTCTGCCAGAGCACGGAGTTCCAGAAGGAGCATGGCAGGATCGACAGCCGGTGGGGGTTCACTCCCCGCCAGGTGATCCTGATGATCTGTGTGCGGTGCCGCTATATCCTCCAGTTCTATGACAAGCACTCGATCTTCGACTTCGACTGAGGTCCGCTGGGCCGTGGCCGGGGAGCTGCCCGGCCTCGCGGCGGTGGAGGTCGCCGCCGACGGGGTGTTCGCCCAGGTGGGCATCACCTTCCCGGAGGGGACCACCATGATCGAGGAGACCGACGACCCGTCACGGGTGCTGGTCGCCGGTGCCCCGCCGGTCGGTTTCGCGATGATCGGCTGGGTCGACGGACTGGTCCACCTCGACCAGCTCGCCGTCCACCCCTCCCACGGGCGGCAGGGCATCGGCGGGCGCCTGCTGGAGGCGGTCTGCGACCATGCCGCCTCGACCGGGTCGGCGGCGGTGACGCTGACGACGTTCCGGGACGTGCCGTGGAACGGGCCGTGGTATGCCCAGCGGGGCTTCGCCACGCTCGATCCGGCCGAGTGGGGGCCGGAGCTGACCGGGCTGGTGGCTCATGAGCGGGAGCTGGGCATCGAACTCGCGCCCCGCGTCGTGATGCGCCGGCTGCTCTCCGGAGAGGCCACAGCGCCCCGCATATGAGGCATTCTCGCCTTCCCTCCGTGAGTCTCTCAGGGAGGACGAGACGGGACGGTGCGCTGTGACATCGCGGACCCCGGCCCTCCGGAGGGCCCGGGGCGGCCGATGCCGATAGCATCGCTGGCGTGAGCCGGTTCCGTGATGAGGTGTGGCAGGTCGTCGAGGGGGTCTACGGCGAGATCCTGGCCCACCCCTTTCTCACCGGACTGACCGACGGGACGCTGCCGCGCGAGGTCTTCCGGCACTTCGTGGTCCAGGAGACGCACTTCCTGCCCGACTACGCGCGGGCGCTGGCGGCCTGCGGGGCGCGGGCGGCGGACCCGGCCGTGGTGCAGCGGTTCGCCGGGGACGCCGCGCGCACGGTCGAGGTGGAGCACAGCCTCCACGTCGAGCTGCTGGCCGCGTTCGGCATGGACGAGGACGACGCGCGCGGTGAGGGCGCCACCCCCACCACCGTCGGTTACGGCTCCTACCTGCTGCGCGCATGTCACCTGGGCACCTTCCCCGAGGCGCTGG
The DNA here is from genome assembly GCF_014203795.1 of Streptosporangium album. Classification (NCBI taxonomy): domain Bacteria; kingdom Bacillati; phylum Actinomycetota; class Actinomycetes; order Streptosporangiales; family Streptosporangiaceae; genus Streptosporangium; species Streptosporangium album. The sequence continues at coordinate 114,039 of NZ_JACHJU010000002.1, forward strand.
GCGCGATCGTGCCCTGTTACTGGATCTACGCGAAGGTCGGCGAGGAGCTGCTGAAGCAGTCGTCGCCCGACCCGCTGTACGCGTGGTGGATCGAGACCTACGGCAACGAGCACTACCAGGAGACCGTCGCCGGGGTGCTGGACCTGCTCGACGAGGTCGCCGCGTCGCTGCCCGAGGCGGACCGCGGGAGATTGCGCGAGCACGCGCTGACCACCGCCCGCTACGAGTGGCTGTTCTGGGACGCGGCCTGGCGGCGGGAGTCCTGGCCGGTATGAGCTGCGGCTAACCTACTGGTATGCGCCTGAGGGACCTGTGCCAGGTCGACCACCTGGGGCTGAAGGTGCTCAGCGGTCATGATCTGCTCGATCGCCGGATCCGTGGCATCGCCACCACCGACCTGATCGAGCCGGGCCGCTTCCTCAAGGCCGACGAGCTCGTCCTCACCGAGCTGACCTGGCATGACGGCCCGGAGTCCGCCCGGCGTTTCGTGGCCGCGCTCACCGAGGCCAGGGTCGCCGCGCTCTGTTCCGGGACCGCGCTCAAGGTCCCGCCGGCCGACCTCATCGACGCCTGCGCCGACGCCGGCCTGCCGATGCTCGCCCTCGGCGTGGAGGTCTCCTTCAGCGCCCTCACCGAGTATGTGCTGCGTGCCCTGATCGACGAGTTCGGCTCCGTCCCGAGCAGGCCGTACGGCTCCCGCAGGAGGCTGGCCAGCACCCTCGTGGACGGCGGGAGCCTGAGCAAGGTCGTCACCACGGTGGCCGGAGAGCTGGATGTCCCCTGCTGGGTCATGTCGGCGACCGGCCGGGTCGTCGTGGGTTCGCAACCGCTGCCCGCGGGGGCCGGTGCGCGGCTGGCGCACGCGTTCCTGTCCGCTCGCTTCCTCCCAGGTACGGCCACGCAGGCCGACGGCACCGTGCTGTCGGTCTTCCCGGTCAGCAAGGGGGCGCCGCACCGGATCGCCAACTGGTTTCTGGCCTACGCGGGGGAGCAGGTGCGGGCCGGGGGTGAGCACGAGGATCTGATCGTGGAGCTGGCCGCGCTGGTCGCGCTGGAGCGCTCCAGGCTGGAGGCGGCGCAGCGGATCGAGCGGCGGGTGCTGGACCAGCTCCTGGAGCTGCTCGCCTCCGGGGACGCGAACCTGCCGGGTGTGGTCTCCCGGCTGCACACTCTGCACATCGAGACGGAGGACGGCCTGCTGGCGGTGGTGCTCGCGGTCGAGGGGGCCGACCGGGCGGACGAGGTGGGTGTCGCCGTGCTCGACGAGCTGTTACGCCCGCTGGCGCCGGGCGTGGCGACGGCGGTGGGCGGAGAGGTGGTCGCGCTGGTTCCGCTGGCCGGCAACACCGCCGCCGAGCTGACCGCCCACATGCTGTCCGGGGCGGCCACGCTGGAGGCCGGGCTGGGCGACGCCCGGATCACGGTCGGGGTCAGCAGCGTAACCAGGGGGCCGGCCGCGCTGAGCAGTGTGATCGAGGAGGCCAGGCACGCCCGCATCCTGGCCGAGCTGGGCGAGGGCCGGGTGTCGGCGATCACCGGCGACGACGTCAGCTCCCACCGCTCGCTGATCGCCGCGATCCCGGGGGAGCTGCGTCACTCCTTCCGGACACGGCTGCTGGGGCGGCTGGAGGAGTACGACGCGGCGCACCAGACGGATCTGATCGAGACGCTGGAGACGTTCCTGGAGGAGTCGGGGTCGTGGGCCGCGACCGCCGACCGGCTCCACGTCCACGTCAACACGTTGAGATACCGGTTGAAGCGGATCGAGGAGCTGACCGGGCGGTCGCTCAACGCCCTGGACGAGCGGGTCGACTTCCTGCTGGCGATCAGGATGCGCTAGACGGCTCCGAGCGGCGCGCCCCGGACGCCGCCGTGTCCCCGCGGCGGTTTCTCAGGACGTCGCGGCGGCGTAGGCGTCCAGCTCGGCGAGGTAGGCGTCCTTGAGGCGGCGGGGGAGCCAGGTGATCTCGAAGGCGTTCCGCTCCAGCTGGACGAGCTCCTCCCGGGAGAGCGTGAGGGCCTCGGCGAGGGCGACGAGGTTCTCCTGGACGTAGCCCGCGAAATAGGCCGGGTCGTCGGAGTTGACCGTGACCCGCAGGCCGAGGTCGAGCATCCGGCGGATGGCGTCGGCCTTCATCGAGTCGGTCACGTAGCCGTTGGAGATCGGGCACACGGTCAGGCCCAGTCCCTTCGCGCGGATCGCCTCGACGAGCGCGGGGTCCTCCAGGGCGTTGACCCCATGGTCGATGCGGTTGACGCCGATGTCCTCGATGGCCTGGCGGATGTGCTCGGTGGAGTTCTCCTGGTCGACGTCGCAGTGCATCGTCAGAAGGTAGCCCTCCTGCCGGGCCCGCTCGTAGACGGCGGCGAACTTGGCCGGCGGGTTGCCCTTCTCATCGGAGTCGAGGCCGACGCCCACGATCCACTCGCGGTAGGGCAGGGACTCAAGGAGTGTCGCCATGGCGTACTCCGCCTGGAAGTCGCGGAGGAAGCACATGATGAGCTGCGCTTTGATCCCAAGCTGGTTCTCGGCGTCGATCAGTGCCCGGCGCAGGCCGCGGATCACGATGGCGAACGGCACCCCGCGTGAGGTGTGGGCCTGCGGGTCGAAGAAGATCTCCGCGTAGCGGACGTTCTGCGAGGCGGCCTTGCGCAGGTAGGCCATGGCAAGGTCGTAGAAGTCGGGCTCGGTGCGGAGCACGTCCATGCCCTCGTAGTAGATCTTCAGGAACGAGGGCAGGTCGTCGAAGGAGTAGGCGGCCCGGATCTCCTCGACGGAGGCGTAGGGCAGCTCCAGCCCGTTGCGCCGGGCGAGTTCGAACTTCAGCTCCGGTTCCAGGGTCCCCTCGATGTGCAGGTGCAGCTCGCACTTGGGCAGGCCCTCGATGAAATCCGTCATTGTCAGCTCCAGGAGAGGATCGGGTCGACGACCTCGAGCTTGACGCAGTCGACGAGGCCGAGGTCGGTGATGGCGTAGTCGGGGATCGCGGTGATCGACAGGAAGAACAGATACATGAGCGGGGACGGCAGCTCGCATCCCAGCTCGCGGGCCAGGTCGTCCAGCGCGCTCTCGGCCTCGGCCATCTCCCCGGCCGGCAGGTCGGAGACGATGCCGCCGACCGGCAGCGGCAGGAGCCCGCGCACCTCGCCGTCCACGACGACGACCTGGCCGCCACCGGCCTTCACGACCTCGTTGACGGCCAGGGCCATGTCGGAGCGGGAGGCGCCGACGCAGATGATGTTGTTGTCGTCCGGGGCGGCGCTGGTCGCGATCGCGCCCCGGGTGAGACCGTAGCCGCTGATCAGGCCGACCGGCCGGTTGGAGGTCTTGCCGTACCGCTCGACGACCGTGATGTAGAGCGCGTCGTCCTCCACGGAGGGCTCCACGATCCCGCCGGTGACCGGGAGGGTGACGTCGTGCCGCCTGCGCACGAACACCTGCTCCGGAGTCATCCGCATCGACAGCGCGGTGACCGTGGAGGCGCCCTCGGGGGCGCGGAGCACGATGTCGCCGGCGGTCAGCTCCGGGACGGGGAAGGGCCGCACCTGGCCGCGCGGGGGAGGCGCGGAGGGAGTGATCATCGCGCTGTCCCTGGCGACCAGGGTTCCGCCCGCCACGACCTCGCGCACCCGGAAGTCCGCCAGGTCGTCCACGATCAGCACGTCGGCGTACCGGCCGGGGGCGATGCTGCCGACCAGGTGGTCGATCCGGTACATCTCCGCGCAGTTGACCGTGGCCATCTGGATCGCGGTCACCGGGTCCACGCCCGCCTTGACGGCCATCCGGACCAGCTTGTCCATGTGGCCTCCGGCGAGCACATCGGCGGCGTGCACGTCGTCGGTGCAGAAGGCCACCCGGCGCGCGCCCACCTGGGAGACGACCTTGATGTTCTCCTCCAGGAAATGAGCGACGCTCGACTCGCGCACGATGGCGTAGATGCCCCGGCGCAGCTTCTCCAGCGTCTCCTCGGCCGAGTAGGACTCGTGGTCCAGGCGGATCCCGGCCGCGGCCAGGCCGCTGATCCGGCGCGGGTCCGACAGCGGGGCGCAGCCGAAGACCGGCAGCCGGTGTCCGGCGGCCAGGTCGAGCGCCTCCATTACGGCCTCGTCGCCGTGCTCGACGAACTCCTGCACGGTCTCCCAGATGCCGACGCATTCGGGCCACTCGTGCGCCAGCAGATGCTCGGCCGGGCCGAAGGTGTGCCCGACGGTCGACTCGGGGACCGTGTAGGGAGCCTTGGCGGGTGCCCCCCACCAGACGCGCATGCCGGTCCGGGCGGCCTCGTCCAGGAAGCCCCGCACCCCGGGCAGGCCGTCCACCACCAGGATCTGGTCCAGGCCGGAGACGACGCTGGTGGTGCCGTAGGGGACGACCAGGTCGGCGAAGCTCGTCACGGAGAGCTTGCTGCACTCGATGTGCAGGTGGCCGTCTATCAGGCCGGGGACCAGGTAGCCGCCCCGGGCGTCGATGATCTCGGTGCCGGGACCCCTTTCGAGATCGTTTCCGACGACGGCGATCCGGGTGCCGCTGATGCCGATCTCGGCCGGGTAGGTCTCACCGGTCAGCACGTTGACGAGGACGCCGTTGGTGATGATCGTGTCGGCGGGACGCCGCCCGTAGGCGACGTCGAGCAGGGTGTGGTCGGGCATTTCTCTGTGGTGCCTTTCGCGTCGGCGGGCTGTCAGGCGGGGACGGAGACGGGGACGGGGACGGGGGCGCCCCGGCGGTCGAGCGCGGCGTACACCAGAGCCGCCACTCCGAAGCCCGCGAAGATGCTGAAGTCGGAGCCGCCGGTGATCTCCGAGAGCGGTCCGGTGAAGGCCGTCGAGTTGATCCAGAGGCCCGCCGCGATCATGCCGGCGACCTGCGCGGCGATGCCGGTCCAGCGGATGCCGCCGCTGCCGTGGTACGGCCCGCCGTCGGCGAACAGGCCCTCGGCGTCGTAGCGGCCCCTGCGTCGCAGCCAGTCGGTCAGATAGATGCCCGCCCAGGGGGCCAGCCAGAGGATCAGCAGACCGAGGAAGGTGTTGAGCATCGTGTTGAAGGAGTCGGAGAACACCGCCACGCAGGTGATCGCGACGCAGATCACCAGGTCGAGCACGACCGCGGAGGACCTGTTCAGCCTGATCCCGGAGGCCTGCAGGTTCAGACCGGAGGAGTAGAGGTCGGTGGTGTTCACCGCGAACAGCGTGACGATCGCCAGCAGCAGGTAGGGCACGACGAACCAGGACGGCAGCGCGCCGGGCAGGCCCGAGACGGGGTCGCCCGCGTCCTTGACCACGGTGGCGACGGCCGCGCCGAGCGTCATCAGCAGAACGTACGGCACGAGCCCGCCGAACATCGCGTAGCCGAAGACGGCCTTCTTGCTGGAGTCCGCCGGCAGGTAGCGCGAGTAGTCGCTGCCCAGCGGCGCCCACGACAGTCCGCCGGCCGACATGACCAGCGCCACCGCGATGGTGAACGTGGCGAAGTCGGCGCCGCCGGCCGAGGCGACCTGGACCTTCGGCGCGATGAGCGCGCCCATGACGGCGAACATCGCGACGAACACCCAGGTGAAGTACTTCTGCGCCCTCATCACGGCGGCGTGCCCGATGAGCGGCAGCACGAGCTGGATCAGGGCCGCGACGACGATGACGCCGATCTTCAGGCCGGCACCCTGGCCGGTGACCCCGGCCTGGTCGAGCAGGGCCAGGGCGGCGAAGGTGATCAGCACCATGCCGCCGGCCTCGAAGCCCACCATGTTGATCCAGCCGAAGAAGCTGAGCACCCGGGCGCCCTTGGGGCCGAACGCGGCCCGGGAGACCGCCATCGTGGAGGTGCCGACGGCCGGGCCCTGCAGGCTGGTCAGGCCGACCAGCGGGAAGGCCAGCAGGTTGCCGATCACGATGGCCATGACCGCCTGCGGGAAGCTCAGTCCCAGGGAGACGACGACCGTGCCGTAGACCAGGGTGAAGATGCCGAGCGTGGTGCCGCTCCAGAGGAAGAGCAGATCACGCGGCCGGCCGTACCTCTCCGACGGCGAGACCAGCTCGATCCCGCGTTGCTCGACGGCCACGACTCCTCCAACTTTGTCATTGAACGTTCACGTTCAGTGAATCAAAGAGAGGGGAATGTCCTCGTTGTCGGCGAGCACGAGACGGGGAGAGCGCGCCTGTAGCGATCTCCAAAGTGATCGTTTCAGAGCGCCTGAAGGGCCAGGCCGATGGTGAACAGCACACCGTAGACGAGCTGGAAGCGGCCGGTCTGCTGGAGCGTGGCGATCAGGGCGGGCCCGGTCGCGCCCTGCCTGACGGCCTGCACCGGGCCGATCGCGAGCGGCGTGGCGAGCACGGCGAGCGCCGCGAACGGCTGCCACGGTGCCATGGCCAGCGCGATGAGCAGGGGAAGCGTCAGGCAGAGGGTGTAAAGGGTGCGGGTGCGGTGATCGCCGAGCACCACGGCCATGGTGCGCTTGCCGGCCGGGCCGTCGGTGACGATGTCACGCAGGTTGTTGACCACCAGCATCGCGCAGGCCAGCAGGCCCACCGGGACCGAGGCCGCCAGCGCGGTCCAGGGAAGCCATTCGAGCTGCACGAACGTGGTGCCGGCCACCGCGACCAGGCCGAAGAACACGAACACCGAGATCTCACCGAGCGCGCGGTAGCCGTAGGGCCGTGAGCCGCCGGTGTAGAACCAGGCCGCCGCGATCGACAGCGCGCCGACCAGCAGCAGCCACCACGCACCGGTGGCCACGACCAGTGCCAGCCCCGCCACCGCGGCGGCCAGGAAGCAGCCCAGGGCCGCGCCGAGGACCTCGCGGGGTGCAGCCGCCGCCGAGCCGACCAGGCGCATCGGGCCGACCCGCTCGTCGTCGGTGCCGCGGACGCCGTCGCTGTAGTCGTTGGCGTAGTTGACGCCCACCTGCAGGGCGAGCGCCACGAACAGGGCGAGCAGGGCCCGCCACCAGACTGCCCCGCCGTATCCGATCGCGACACCCATGCCGACGGCGACGGGGACGACGGCGGCGGGAAGGGTGCGCGGACGGGCTCCGGCGATCCACTGGCTCGGGGTGGCCATGGTGTTGCGGTTTTCCTCTCGGGTGTTTCCTGCCGGCGGTCCGGGAGCATGTCGACTACGTCGATCCCGGACCGCCGGCTCTGGGGCGTGTCCGTGGATCCCCGCCACGGCGGGGATCCACGGACACGCCCTAGCTGATGTCGGTGGTCAGGCGGATCATCCGCACCGGCCGGCCTATGTTGAGGACCCTCTCGGCCCCGTCCTCGCCCCAGCCGGCCGACTCCAGGAACCCGAGCGGGCCGTGGTTGTCGGCGAACACCCAGGTCACGATGGTGTGGTAGCCGTCGTCACGGAGGTAGTCGACCGTCGCGTTGAGCAGGCGGCTGCCGTGTCCGCGCCGGACATGGTCCGGATCCACCAGGAAGGTGAGCATCTCGGCGGTGATGGTCGGGTCGAGGTCGGGGTCCTCCGCCGGGGCGTGGGAGGCGAGGCCCACCACGCGCTCGGCGCCTCGCATCGCCGCCATCGCCTCGATGCCGCCGGGGCCGAGGGCGGGGAACGCATCGGTGTCGAGGACGACCTGCTCCACCGCGACCAGCACCCGGTGCCGGGAGGACGGCGGGGTGAGGATGGCCTCGTCCCACTGGCGCCGCCACATCTCCTCGGCGGCGGGACCGGTCATCTGCTCCAGCGGTCCCTCCGGGAGGAAATCCCGGTAACCGTACTTCCAGGCGCGTATCTGGGTGCTCGTCACAGCGGCGACATCATCGTGCCGAGCCGCCCGCACGCCTACGTCTGCCATCTCGGCCCGCTCCTTCTCTGCCGTCTACCGTCGCCTCGGGAAGCACTGCCTCGTGGGTGTCGTGCCACGCGAGCGGGCATCAGGCGGGTCGACTCCCGAGACAGGCTCCTACACCGTATCGGGGAATCGGACTCAGAGATGACGCGAACCTGTCTCCGTCTGGCGCCGAGCCCGATATGCCCGAGTCTTGGTGCGGTTACCGCACACTCTCATGGAACACCACGAGCGCGAACGGTTCTTGGACGAGTCGACGAACGCCCATTGGCAGGTGCTCTCGGTGCACACCTTCAGTCTCGGCCACATCCCTTCGGCCTGCGCGCCCATCACCGCGACCGCGATCCTGGCCAGCCCGCCCGTCACCCCCGCGGCGACCGGTTCGAGGACGGGCCCGCCGGTCGTCAGGGTGACCCGTAGTGAGAGCCCGGCGAACGGGTGGGGCAGTCCCGGCTCATGGTCGTGGTTGTGGCGGAGCGCCACACGCAGGGCTTCGCGGAGGTCGACGGCCAGGGCCAGGTGGTCGTCCTCGGCCGTGTCCTCCGATCCGACCAGATCACGCCTGCCGAGCCACGCGGCCAGCGCCGCGGGGGACGTGAGCGTGTCGACCCCGCTCTCGACGTCGTAGGTGTTGACGAAGTCGCACACCAGCTCGGAGGGGTTGTCCATGGGTTCCATCACCTCTTCGAAACCACTGTATGCCATTAGGGGGTTGTATTCATTGCGACACCGCCATAGCTTTTTCACAGGTGTTTTTGGAGAGGGTCATGGGGTACTGGGCTCATCTCGCCCTTCAGGGGAACCGCAGGCGCGAGCCGCACCGGAGGAGAAATCATGCTGATCCGCTCCCGGCGGTTCAGTCCTCGTCCAGCGCCGTCGCCAGCCGGCGGACGCCTTCGATCAGCTCCGGGAGGTGAAGGGCCGCCACGTGGGTCACCCGGACCATGGGGCCCGGAGCCTCGGCCGGATAGTAGATGCCTCCAGGGCTCACCAGGACTCCCGCCCGCCTGGCCGCCTCCACCACGGTCTCCTCGTCCCGGTCGGGCGGGAGCCGTACCCACAGGTGCAGGCCGCCCCTGGGCAGGAGGTGGATCTCGGCGGCGGGTATCCGCGTGGCGAGCGCGGTGGCGAGCGCGTCCCTGCGTGCCGTCAGCTCGGCGCCCAGCCCGGCCAGGTGGCGCGGCCACGCGGATGAGCCGACGAACTCCAGCGCCGTCTCCTGCAGCGGCCTGGCCACGAAGAACGACTCCACGAGATGGGTCGCCCGCAGCCGCCGTGCGGCCGGACCCCGGGCGATGACCCCGGCGACCCGCATGCTGGGTGACAGGACCTTGGTGAGGGAGTTGACGTACACGACCGTGCCGTGGGCGTCCAGGGAGATCATCGGGGGCGGGGCCGGGGCCGTCGCGAAATACCTGGCGTAGTCGTCCTCGACGACGAACGCCCCCGCGGCTCGGGCGACGGCGAGCACCTGCCTGCGCCGTTCGAGGGTCAGCGTCGCGCCGGTGGGGTTGTGCAGGGTCGGCTGGCAGAAGAAGACCCGCGCGCCCGTGACGGCGAAGGCCTCCGCGAGAAGCTCCGGTCGCACCCCGTCGCGATCCATCGGTACGGCCGTCGCCCGGAGCCCGGCGGCCCGTGCGGCGGCGAGCGCCCCCGGATAGGTCGGGGTCTCGACGAGGATCGGGGCGTCGGGCGCGGCGAGGGCGCGGAAGGCGTGGGTGAGGGCGGACTGCCCGCCGCTGAGGATGAGGGCGTCCGAGGGGGTGACGTCGCCCCCCGCCTCCTGCGCGAACCACCTGCGCAGCTCGGGAAGGCCGGTCAGGGGCGGCAGCGCCCAGGCGTCGGGGCGGCGGAGCGCGCGGGAGGCGGCGGCCGACAGGGCCTTGGAGGGGCGCAGGGCCGGGTTGAGGTAACCGCCGGTGAGCGGGATGACGCCGTCCGGCGGAGGAGTGAGCAGACCGCTCACCGCCGTGTCGTCCACCACCCGGTCGCCGAGCGCCACCGTCTGCCAGGACAGGTCCGCCGTGCCGTTGGGGCGGGTGAGGACGGGGGCGACATAAGTCCCGCTGCCCGGTCTGGTGATCACCTGTCCTTCCGCGGCAAGCCGGGCAAGTGCCCGCGACACGGTCACCGGGCTGACACCGTGAACCCGCATCAGCTCCCGGCTCGATGGCAGCCTGTCTCCAGGGCGCAGCCGCGCCGCCTCCGCGCGGAGCATGGCCGTCAGCCGGACGATACTGCTATCGTCATTCATGAGAGACAACGATAGCGCTATCGTCCCCAGCCGAGTAGCGGTCGTCCCCGCGACGGATCTCGCGACCGGCCCGTGGGCCTCCCTGAGCGCGGCGTGGCGGGGAAGCGTCCTCGCGAGCCTCGGCGTGCTCTCCTTCTCGGGCTCGTTTCCGGCGACGGTCTTCGCGATGCGGGGGTTCGACCCCTACCTCGTGGCGATCGGGCGGGCCGCGGTGGCCGCCGTCGCGGCGCTGGTCCTCCTGCTGGTCGCCCGGGCGCCGTTGCTGCCGCCCAGGACACAGCTGCGCTCCTACCTCGTCATCGTGGCCGGTGTGGTGTTCGGGTTCCCCCTCTTCAGCGGGCTGGCGCTCGACGCCGGGGCGAGCGTCTCCCACGCCGGGGTGGTCATCGGCCTCCTGCCCGCCGCCACCGCGGCCTGCGCCGTCCTGCGAGGGGGAGAGCGGCCCCGGCCGCTGTTCTGGGTCGCCTGCGGCCTGGGAGCCGTGGCGATCACGGCCTTCACCCTCAGCCGGGGCGGCGGCCACGCCACCGGAGCCGACCTGCTCCTCGTCGGCGCGCTCGTGTCGGCGGCCGTCGGCTACACCGAGGGCGGGCGTCTCGCCCGCGAGACCTCCGGCTGGCGGGTGATCTCCCACGCCCTGGTCGTCGCCGCCCCGCTCACCGTCCCGGCGACGGCCGCCCTGGCGCTGACCACGGACACGCGTCCCGACGCGGTGTCGCTGGCCGGATTCGCCTACGTGGGGCTGGTCTCGATGTTCCTCGGCTTCATCCCCTGGTACGCCGGCCTGGCCACGGGAGGGATCGCCCGTGCCGGGCAGACCCAGCTCGCCCAGCCCCTGCTGACGCTGCTGTGGGCATGGCTCCTGCTCGGCGAGCGGTTCGGACCGGTCACGGTCGTGGCAGCGCTGGCCGTACTCGTGTGTGTCGCCATGACGCAGCGGGCACGCTCTTGAAAGATGTGACAGCGAGGCGCAAGATGTGAGCTGAAGCTGTCATAAAAGGGGTGGGATCATGACGGACCTGTCGATTCCCGAGGGCGGCTTCTGGCCTGCTCCGGAGATCCCCCAGCCGAACATCTACCCGATGGAGTGGCGGGTCGAGACGGAGAAGCTGGCGGCCATCTACGAGAAGTCCAAGCGCATGGTCTGGAATCCCGCGGACCTGCCCTGGGACGACCTCGACCCGGGCGACTTCACCACCGAACAGCGCCTCGGGATCATGTACTGGTTCTCGGTGCTGGCCAACTTCGACGCCTCAGGCCCCGCCGTCTTCGCCCGCGCCACCATCCAGGCGTTCGAGAAGCACGAGGAGGATCCGGTCCGCAAGTGCTTCTTCTCGATCACACGGGACGAGATGAACCACGAGGAGTGCTGCCAGCGCACCATCGCCAGACTCTGGCCGGGCGGGCCGCTGAACTGGACCCCGGCCACCGACCTGGAGAAGGCCGCCCACAACAACATCGGCTGGCTCTACCACAACGGGGGCCGCTACTGGACGGGCTACAGCAGCGCCGTCGGCAAATACACCCTGCCGGTGCTGTTCACCAGCTTCATGATGGGCGAGATGGCCGCATCCACCCTGTTCCGCGGCATGGCGAGCGGGACCAGGCACCCGGTCTTCGGTGACATGTTCCACCGCATCGGCCGTGACGAGTCGCGCCACCTGCAGATCTGCATGACCATCCTGGAGAACGAGTGGCCCGGCCTCACCGACGACGTCCGCTCGCTGATCACCCGTCAGCTCCGCGCGGGTTTCGTCTTCCTCTCCATGATCCTCTGGGAGCCGCCGAGCGGCTTCTGGGAGCTGCCGCCCTACTTCCTGCACAACCACCGCGTCCTGATGAACCACGCCCGCGAAGCGGGCCTGGGCGTGCTCTCCTACGAGGAACAGGCCGACAACTGGCGCGTGGCCATGGCCAGGATCCGCGCCATCGTGGAGCGCTGGGGAATCGAGTTCCCGGCCATCCCCGAACTCGACATCGACGGGGTCGAGGTCGACTTCCTCGATCCCGAGGAGATCATCCCGGTGTTCTGACCCTGACAGCCGGCCATCTCCGACCGCGCGGGGGAGAGGCGTTCCCGGCGAGCCGCGACCCCGTCGCGCTTGCGATGCGGCAGACTCGACCTCGCATGCACGAGCCGGTGAGAGCGGAGACCCGGATGTGGCGACCACCAGCCGGTCCGGGCAGATGACGATCGCCGACCGGGGTTCCGGCCGGCGACGCGTTCCGGAACCGCCCGTCGAGTACGGCCGGCGGGGACCCGGCAGGTGGGGACGGTGAGCCACGGGGCCGCGTCGGTGCGACGGTGGAGCTACGTCGTCCTGGTCCTGATGACCCTGACGCTCGCGCTGATCGCGGTGGCGTCCTGCGCCATGGGTGTGCAGGTGGCGGCGGCCCGCCGGGTCAACATCGCGGGCATCACCACCGCGTTCGTCACCGGCACCCTCACCTCCCTGGCCGAGTCGTTGATGTCGCGCGCCCCCTCCGGCGTCGCGCCTCGCGCCGTCATCGTCTCGGCCCTCGTCGCCGGTGCGCTCTGCTCGTCACTGCTCCTGCACCTGGCGCCTGTCTGGGCGGGCGCGCTTCCGCCGGTGTTCATGCTTCTCGCGCTCGTCACCGTCGCGACGCGCCTGCGAGACTTAACCTGGCAGAGGCGCCGGAGGTTGCGGTGAGCGGTCACAGTGACGCAGGGAGGACATGTCATGGGTGCAGGCCTTGCCGTTGGAGACACAGTCGAGGATTTCGAGCTCCCTGACGAGACCGGTACGGTGCGGCGGCTCGGCGACTTCCTCGCCAAGGGGCCGGTGGTGCTCTTCTTCTATCCGGCGGCGATGACGTCGGGATGCACGGCGGAGAGCTGCCACTTCCGGGACCTGGCGGCCGAGTTCGCCGCGGTGGGCGCGACCCGGATCGGGATCAGCCGTGACGCGGTCGACCGGCAGCGGCTTTTCGCCGAGACCAACCAGCTGGGATATCCCCTGCTGTCCGATCCGGACGGCACCGTCGCCCGGCGGCTGGGCGCCCGCCGCAGTATCGCCGTGGGTCCGTTCCTCACCCGCCGGATGACCTTCGTCATCGACGCCGACGGCCGTCTCCTCGAAGTGATCCACAGCGAGACCGGCATGCAGGCCCACGCCGACCGGGCTCTGGAGGTCCTGCGAGCGCGGGCCGGGGCGTGAGCCGGTGGTGAACCCTGTCGGGCTCCGGCCCTGCACACCTGATGAGGGGGCCGGAGCCGCGGGCGACCTCGCGGCGCGTCGGGCCGATCAGCCGATGGCGGCGGTGAGGGCCGGCAGGTAGCCCAGGTTCTGCCCGCGCTTGTTGGGGTGGTAGGCCTGCCAGGCGTCCATCGGCACGATGCGGGTGACCCACTCCCGCTGGATCCCGCCGGGGGCGCACACCCCGTGCCCGGCGAAGGCCGCGCTCACGTCGACGTAGCGGAAACCGGCCTTCTCCGCCTGCTCCTTGATGACCGTGTTGAGGTGGTCGGTGAGGAGGTTCATGCGCTGGCGCCTCCACTCGGCGACACCGCAGCCGAGGGAACGGCCCAGTTCGAACAGGTGCGGGTAGCCGGAGACGAAGACCTTCGCCCGCGGGGCGGCCTCGCGGATCGCACCGTAGGTCCAGGTGAGCTTGCCGGGGAGCACCTGGTCGACGAACTTCCCGGCCTTGTCGAGGACCCGGTTGCACTCGTCGGGGTCGCTGGTGGTCACGACGCACTTGACGATGGTCGACTCGAGGTCGGCGTCGTTGCCGCCGACGGTGAGGGTGACCATGGTGGTGTCGTCGTTCAGGGCGTCCGGGATCTGCTTCTTCACCACGTCCTCGGTCGCCGCGCCGCCGCAGGCGCCGTACTGGAAGCTGCCGGGGTGGTGGGCGCGGGCCCACAGGATGGGGTGGGAGTTGGCGCTACGTCGGCACAGTCCGCTGAAGGGGTCGTAGTTCCCGGCGCCGGAACCGGAGGCGAAGGAGTCTCCCAGGGCCGCGTAACGCACCGTCGTGTTGGATCCGTCGGCGGGGACGACGGTGGAGTCGGTGGTGGAGACGGGAGGGGGGACGACGGTGGAGTCGGTGGTGGAGACGGGAGGGGGGACGGGGGCGGAGTCGGCGGTGGCGGGGCTCGTGCCGACGCCGAAAGTGATCAGGGGAGCGGTGACGAGAGCCGCGAGAAGCTGGTGACGCACGGTGTTCTCCTGTGGCTGGGACGGCCGAACATGACGGTCGGAAATGTATTGACCACGCTGCGTGGCGACACCGTGCCGGGAGAAGAAATGAGGGAACGTCAACCCGGGATTGGTCTGCGCCGACCAGAGGTTGCCTGACAGGGGTGTTCAGGAGACGACGTGTTTACCGAAGGTCGGCCGTCGGCGGGACGTCGCCCGTCCGCTTGGCGCCCTGCGGACGGGCGGGAGTTCATGCGCGGCCTTCGCCGGCGCGATCCACGCCGCTCATTTCGCCTTGTCGGGCCATGCTTCGGGCTGTGCCACGTATGTGCCGCGGTGGCGGACAGTGAAAACCCAGCCCTGGTCGCGTAGGAACGCCACGGAGTTGCGGATGGTGACCTTGGCGACGCCGTACTGCTCCATGAGTGTTTTCTCGCTGGGGATCGCACGGTTCGGCCGGAATTCGCCCTTGCGGATGCGCTCGGCGATCTCGTTGGCGATCTGCTGGTAAAGGGGCGTCTTGCGAGGGGCCCGTGGGGTCTCCGGCTTGCCGACGAAGGTGCCCTCGCCCTGGATCGTGTAGACGAGTCCTTGCTCCCGGAGCTCTCGGGCGACCCGCCGCGCGGTCGTGCGGGCGACGCCGTACTCGCTCTCCAGTTCGGTCTCGCTGGGCATGGCCTCGCCGGGAGGGATGTCGCCGCTGGTGATTCGTTCGCGAATCACCTCTGCTATCTGCTTATAGACCGGTATCGGGCCGTCGCGATCAAGCACAGCTGAACACTAGTAGTACTTCGTTAAGTTACGAAGTGTTATGGGGCGCGTACATTTGATGGCATACGTGGCAAGCGCCGGTCCAGGTGGCGAGTAAAGCCTGGAGTTCGCCGAGAACCTCATACAAGGTCAGGCCGGCGCAGGGACTTTTGGGTCTAGCCGTAGTTCGGTACAGAATGCCTGCGCTAATGCGGCCAGGGTGACGTGGCGGTGCCAGCCGAAGAAGCTCCGCCCCTCAAAATGCTTGAGGCCAAGACCGGTATTGAGCTCCCGGTAGTCATGCTCGATCCGCCAGCGGATCTTGGCGAGCCGGACGAGTTCGCGCAGCGGAGTCTCGGCGGGGAGATTGGTGATCCAGTAATCGGTGGGTTCGGATTCGCCTGCCGGCCATTCCACCAGCAGCAAACGCGCAGGCAGGCTGCCGTCGGGGTTGCGGGGGATGTCTTTGTTGGCCAAGAGAACCGGTAGAGCCATGAAGCGTGATCGCATTTTCGCGCCTGGATTACCGCTGGTCTTCCTTGTGCCTTGCCGCCAGGTCACCCGCCGCAGATTCGCCCGCCCTGCCGCCAATGCGAGATTGCGCAGATTCGATGGCTTGCCTGGATAGCGTGGTCTCGGCGGGCGCCCCTTGCCGCTGTATTCCGGCAGTTCAGGCACCGCATCTCCGGGGTAGGCCGACAGATCATCGGAGACGGCCGCCACGTAAGACAGGCCGCGGTCCTCCAGTCCCAGCCGGAAAGCGGTGCAATCGCCATAACCGGAGTCAAAGACCACCGGAAGATCGGTGCCGACTCCCCACTCGTCGTACATCTGGTCGATCATGTTTAACGCCAGTCGCCACTTCTCCTGGTGACCGACGTCCTGAGGGATCTTGCACCGGTCGCGGCGCTTGTGGACCGTTTCCGCCTGAACCGGATCCTCGATCTTGGCCGGGTCCCACGACTCGGGGATGAACAGCCGCCAATTGACCGCGGACGAGGCATGATCGGTGACCAGATGTGCGCTGACGCCGATCTGGCAGTTTCCGGTCTTGCCCAGCGTCCCGGAATACATCCGGGCCACTCCCGGAGAATTCGGGCCGTCCTTGGGGAAGCCGACATCGTCGATGACGACCGCCTGCGGACCGATCCGTTCCAGCGCCCAATGTGTGAGGTTTTCCCGGACCGGTTCGTAGTCCCAGGTCGAGTCGGCCATGAATTGCTGTAACCGCTGGGTGTCAACTCCCAGACGCTCCGCCATCGGATCCATCGACTTGCGCCGCCCGTCCAGCATCAGCCCCCGCAGATACAACTCGCCGGTGGCGAGTTGATCACGGCGACGAAGCACCCTCCGCAGCATCTGATCTGCAAACTTCTCAAGCCGCGGGCGCACCGGCGCCATCTCGTCAGGTGTCACGACAACATGATCCCGAAGTGACTTCTCAAAATGATCACGCTAGGTGATCGACAATCTAACGAAGTACTACTAGACCAATGCAGACGTATACCCACAAACCAGACGTCTACCAGGACGAGAGGATACGAGTTGTAGACCGGAGGGAACGAGATGACTTATAGTCATGAGTTGTCGGGCGGAAGTCACCGGTGGGAGAGGGGCCGGCGTGTCGGAAGAGCGGCATCACGGGCACCACGTGGGGGCGTTGCAGGCGGCGCACGAGCTGATCGACTGGAGGCCGGAGCTGCCGAGGGCCGATCGGGTGAAAGTGAAGGAGCACACCTGCGACTGCAGGGCGACTTTCTACGAGCTGTGCCGGGCGGGCGGATTGATGTTCGTACGGCGGACGCACCGGCTGAGGGGAGTGGCGACTGTGCACGAGTCACCCTGGACGATCTCGAAGCCTGTGGAGGCGTTGTGGCTCCGCCTGCTGATCGGCAGTGCCCGTTGACGGCCGGGCACCCATGGCCTTACCCGGCCATTCAGTAGCTCCCTGCCTTCCCGTGGGGCCATGACGCTCGGGAAGGCAGGGCGGTGGTCCCGCGCCCGTTGAAGGGCGGATGCGGGACCACCACTCAAGGCTCCCGGCGGGCATCCCTTCCCACCACCCGCCGGGTTCCGCTCCCGGCGGGCTCACACGCAGCCGCCCGCCGGGAAGCGGTGGCCCCGTGCCGACCGGGTGGCACGGGGCCACCGTCAGGAGGTGATGCGGCGCCAGGCGGTGTCGGTGACGATCACGTGGTCGAGGAGGCGGAGGCCGACGGTCTCGGCGGCCTCACTGAGGCGGGCGGTGACCTCCAGGTCGGCCGGGCTGGGGTCGAGGGAGCCGCTGGGGTGGTTGTGCGCCAGGCCGAACGAGGATCCGCCGGAGGTCAGGACGGTGGTGATGATCTCGCGGACGGGGGCCGGCGTGTGGTCGCTGCCCCCCTCGCTGACGATCGTCTTGCGGGTCACCGCCCCGCTCGGGTCACAGACCACGACGATCAGACGTTCGTGGCTGAGGCCGCGCAGGAGCGGGGAGGCGACGGTGGCCAGATCTCCCGAGCAGGTGATCCGGCGGCGCTCCGGTTCTGACTGCGCCTGCCGTACGAGATGGAAGGCAGCGACGACCCGGGCGGCCTTCGCGGGGCCGATGCCGGGGACCGACATCAGGCGGTGGGCATCGGAGCGGGCCAGTCCGCGCAGGTCACCGCAGTGGGCGATCAGGTGGGAGGCGAGCTCCACGGCGTTGGTGCCCCGGCTCCCCGAGCCGATCAGCAGGGCGAGCAGCTCCCGGTCGGCCAGGGCGGTCGCGCCGCCCGACAGGAGGCGCTCGCGCGGCTGGTCGTTGGGGGGCATGTCCTTGACGCGCAATCGGCACCTCCGGCTCGGGAAACCAGATCGGTTGTATCAGGGGGCACCGACATTCCGGCGCCGCAGGGTGGCGTGCCGGTCACGCTCCGGGGTGTCTCTCCGGGAGCTCTCATCTGCCCCGTCCGAGCCCTGCCACCCGCTGGGCGGGGCCCGCAGGTGGGGGGCGAAGAGCCCCTCAGAGGGGGGCCAGCGTCCGCTCCAGGGCGTCGAAGGAGCGGTTCGGCAGGGCGATGTGGTCTTCGACGACGTCGTCGCCTGGGCCGCCGACGCCGGCCAGGTGGATCCGTGCTCGCTGGAGACGGCCCTGTCCGCATGGCTGGGCTCACCGGCCGTGGCGGGCTCGGACGCACCGGGGGCGTCCTGCCTGGCGGTCCCGGCGGTCTAGGGCTGCAGGGAGTGGGCGTAGACCAGGCGGTAGCGGTCGCCGGGGATGACGATGTCGCTGGTCTCGACCGGCCGGTCACCGGCCCAGTGGGTCCGTTCCACATGCAGCACGTGGATGCCTCCCGGAAGGGCCAGGGTGTCGCTCTCGGTGGGCTGGGGGACGCGGGTGTAGACCTGCTCCACTATCTCGGTGATCTTGAATCCGAGGGTGGACAGGCGGGCGACCGGGCCGCGGAGGTTCTCCTCGGCGGCGGCCTCACCGAACTCGGCGGGTTCGTAGGAGGTGGCGAGCTGGATCGGCCTGCCGTCCCCCCGGAAGACGTAGTGGGTGCGGGTCACCGGGGCGGAGTCGTCCAGGCGCAGTCGCTGGGCGATGTCCGGGGTCGCCTCCGCGGGTTCGGCCCGCCAGTCCCAGGTGGTGCGGGTGCCGTGGGATGAGACGTCGGCGCCGAAGGGGGTGTGGTGGTCGTGGAAGCGCATGCGGTGCAGGGGGAGCAGCACGGGCTGGGCCCGGACGTAGTGACCGGAGCCGACGCGGCCGACGATCAGCCCCTCGGCGGCCAGCACACGCAGCGCGTGACGGGCGGCCGTCTCGCCCACGCCGTATTTGCGGGTGAGCTGGGCACGGGAGGGGATCGGTGCGCCTGGGGGAAGGGAGCCGTCGACGATCTGGCGGCGGATGTCGGCGACGACGCGCAGGTAGACAGGATCGGAGGTTGCCACGTGTCCATCCCTGGGTTCGACAGGCGTCCCATCCTGTCGTATTCGATGGACAACTCAGGGTAATGGCGGTAATTTGGAGCTCCAACTTTGACGTCGCCCTGAAAGCGGCGGAAAATATCTCAGAGACCGTGTAACACCCGCGTAAGCGCCTGCGATTCATCGGTAGAGGCCGTCGATGTGTGTACCCCCGAGCACATATCGACGGTCTTCTTCATTTTTGAGGGGATGTTGACGGCGTGGAGCGGATGTAAAACCTCGCGTCTTTCTCATCCTTATGAGAAGCGATAGTCGATCTTCTACCTTCGGGTGGCGGCCGCACCCCGGCCGCACCTCGGCCGGAAGCCGTCGATCGGCGCGATGTATCTACCGCTAAGGCGGCAAGTAGGGAGTTTTGAAGGGGTATCCACCCTTGAGTCCAATGATGTACCGAGGCTAGACGGGGTGGCGGGGTCCACCGTCTGTAGGGATCCGGGTACCGTTCGGTCTATGGCAGTGCCAACTGGAACCTTCGACGCGCCCTTCGGCCGGATGCTGACCGCCATGGTCACGCCGTTCACCGACGGTGGCGCGGTCGACTACGAGGGAGCGCAGCGCCTGGCGGCCTATCTCGTGGACGAGCAGCGCAACGACGGTCTCGTCGTGAGCGGCACGACGGGTGAGTCCCCGACCACCTCCGACGACGAGAAAGATCGCCTTCTGCGCGCCGTCGTCGAAGCGGTCGGCGACCGTGCCGCCGTCGTGGCCGGGGCGGGCAGCAACGACACCCGTCACAGCGTCGAGCTCGCCCGCGGCGCCGAGCGCGCCGGGGCCCATGGTCTCCTGCTGGTGACGCCTTACTACAGCAAGCCCCCTCAGGAGGGCATCTACCGCCATTTCACCGCCATCGCCGACGCCACCGCCCTGCCGGTCATGCTCTATGACATTCCCGGCCGCAGCGGTGTGCCCATCCAGAGCGATACGCTCGTACGGCTGGCCCGCCATGAGCGGATCGTCGCGGTGAAGGACGCCAAAGCCGACCTGTTCGCAGGGTCGCAGGTGATGGCGGCCGCCGACCTGGTGTTCTACTCGGGCGACGACACCCTCAACCTGCCGTGGCTCTCGGTCGGAGCCGCGGGGTGTGTCAGCGTCGTCGGGCACGTCGTGGGCGCGGAGATCGCTGCGATGATTGAGCTGTACCGCTCGGGCGACGTCTCGGGCGCGCTCGCCGTCCACCGCAGGCTGCTCCCGGTGATCTCGGGAATCATGACGCAGGCCGGCGGTGCGATCATGGCGAAGGCGGCGCTGACCCTGGTGGGGCGATCCGCGGGACCGGTGCGACCGCCGTTGGCGGAGGCCACCGAAGAGCAGGTCGCGCAGCTGAGAGAAGACTTGATCGCGGGCGGCGTGAAGCCGTCCGACGGGGTTGTGTCATGAGAAGGAACGGGGCGACCGGCATCGGTCGCAGTGGGGAGGAACGGGAGTTTGAACGACAGAGGACACAGCCGTCCGCCGAAGGGCGGAGTGCTCGGCGAGGGAGCAGTCCTGGCGTCCGGGAGATCCGCCGACGTTTGTAAGAGAGGTGTGGCCGAATGAGTCACCCCCATCCCGAACTCGGGCCGCCGCCGGCGTTGCCCGAAGGCGCGCTACGCATCGTCGCGCTGGGCGGTCTCGGTGAGATCGGCCGCAACATGGCGGTGTTCGAGTACGAAGGCCGCCTGCTGATCGTCGACTGCGGGGTGCTCTTCCCCGAGCCCGACCAGCCGGGCATCGACCTGATCCTGCCCGACTTCGAATACATCCGGGACCGCCTGGACGACATCGAGGCCGTGGTGCTCACCCACGGGCACGAGGACCACATCGGCGCCGTGCCGTACCTGCTGCGCGAGCGCCGCGACATCCCGGTCGTGGGGTCGAAGCTGACGCTGGCGCTGATCGAGGCCAAGCTCACCGAGCACCGCATCCAGCCGTCCAAGATGGAAGTGGTCGAAGGGGAGCGGCACCAGTTCGGGCCGTTCGAGTGCGAGTTCTTCGCGGTCAACCACTCGATCCCGGACGCGCTGGCCGTCGCCATCAGGACGCCCGCGGGCATCGTCCTGCACACCGGAGACTTCCGGATGGACCAGCTGCCCAGCGACGGACGGCTGACCGACCTGGGAGGGTTCGCCAGGCTCGGCGCCGAAGGCGTCGACCTGCTGATGTCCGACTCGACCAACGCCGAGGTGCCGGGCTTCGTCACGAGCGAGCGGGAGATCGCGCCGGTCATCGACGAGGTGATCCGTACCGCGGAGAAGCGCGTGATCGTGGCGAGCTTCGCCTCCCACGTCCACCGCGTCCAGCAGGTCATGGACGCCGCGAACCACCACGGCCGCAAGGTCGCGCTGGTCGGCCGCTCCATGGTGCGCAACATGGGCATCGCCCGCGACCTCGGCTACCTGAAGGTGCCGCCGGGCCTGATCGTCGACTCCAAGGAGATCGAGACCTGGCCGCCGGAGGACGTGGTGCTCATCTGCACCGGGTCCCAGGGCGAGCCGATGGCGGCGCTGTCGCGCATGGCCAACCGTGACCACCCCATCAGGGTCGCCGAGGGCGACACCGTGCTGCTGGCCTCCTCGCTCGTGCCGGGCAACGAGACCTCCGTCAACAAGGTCATCAACGGGCTGGCCCGATGGGGCGCCCGCGTGGTGCACAAGGGCAACGCGAAGGTGCACGTCTCCGGGCACGCCGCCGCGGGCGAGCTGCTCTACCTGCTCAATGTGACCCGGCCGTCCAACTTCAT
The DNA here is from genome assembly GCF_014203795.1 of Streptosporangium album. Classification (NCBI taxonomy): domain Bacteria; kingdom Bacillati; phylum Actinomycetota; class Actinomycetes; order Streptosporangiales; family Streptosporangiaceae; genus Streptosporangium; species Streptosporangium album. The sequence goes on from NZ_JACHJU010000002.1 coordinate 135,669, forward strand.
GCCGGTGCACGGCGAGTGGCGGCACATGCGGGCACACGCCAAGATCGCCGCGCTGTCCGGGGTGCCCGGCGACCACATCGTGATCGCCGAGGACGGTGTCGTCGTGGATCTGCTCGACGGCCGCGCGAAGGTCGTGGGAGCGGTCCCCGCCGGTTACGTCTACGTGGACGGCACCTCGGTGGGCGACGTCACCGACTTCGCGCTGAAGGACCGCCGGATCCTGGGCGAGGAGGGCTTCATCTCCGTCGTCATCGTGGTCGACACCGCCAACGGCAAGCTGGCCGGCGGCCCGGAGATCCACGCCAGGGGATCGGGCATCGACCCCGACCGGCTGGAGGAGGTCCTCCCGCAGATCGAGAAGGCCCTGGAGGAACACGCGGCCGACGGGGTGGTGGACATCCAGCAGATCCGCCGGGTGGTCCGCAGGACCGTCGGGCGCTGGGTGAGCGACACCTATCGCCGCCGTCCGATGATCGTCCCTGTGGTGATCGAGGTCTGATCCCGTCACCGTACGGTGGCCGCACCGGCCACCGTACGGCCCCGATGCGGGCCGTCGCCCGTCGGGGTGATCGCGTAGACGGCTGTCCACGAGGGGCGCGGACGCGCTCGGCGATGGGCCTGCCGGAGGCGGAGAGCCGTCAGGACCGCGGCGTCCGGGTCGACCCGCCCCGGACGCCGACCTGGATGCCGGACGGGCCGCCGCGGGCGTCTGAGGGCCGCCGTGGGACGCCGCCGCTCGAAGGTCCGCCCCTGAGGTCACTCGACAGTGATGTCCGGCATATCGATCTCCAGCCGACATGTTGCATAACGTAATACTATATTCCACTACATGAAACAAGAAGCTGTCGTGGATGTGGTCGTGCTGGGCGAGCCGCTCGTGGAGTTCTCCGCGGACCGGGCCCTGTCCGAGGCCGGAACCTTTCACCTGTCCTTCTCCGGTGACGCGCTCAACGCCTCGGTGGCCGCCGCCGCACAGGGCGCACGGGTGGCCCTGGTGACCCGCGTGGGGGCCGACGAGTTCGGCGAGCGCCTGATCGGCTTCGCGGCCGGGCGTGGCGTGGACACGCGGTGGATGGTCAGGGGCGAAGGGCCCACGGGCGCCTACGCGGTCGGAGCCGACCCGTCGGGGGAGCGCGCCTTCGCCTACTTCCGTAACGGCAGCGCCGCCTCACGTATGAGCCCCGAGGACGTGGACCGCTCCCCGGTGGGGGACGCCCGCGTGGTGCTGCTCGGCGGCATCACGGCCGCCATCTCCGGTTCCTGTGCGCGGGCCGTACGGCACGCGGCCAAGGCGGCGTCGGGCCGGGTCGTCTACGACCCCAACTTCCGCTCCCGGCTCACCACCCCGGAGGCCGCCGCAGCCGTCCTGCGGGACGTGGCCCCGCATTCCGCCCTGGTCAAGATCTCCTCACCCGGCGACAGCGGCGCGCTTCTCGGCCTCACCGAGCCTCACGAGGTCGCCCGCGCCTGTCGGGCACTGGGCGCCGGAGCCGTGGCCGTGACTCTCGGCGAAGGGGGCGTGCTGCTGGCCGAAGGGGATGCCGCACCGGTACTCGTCCCGGCGTTCCGGGCCGCGGAGGTCGTCGACCAGACAGGCGCGGGCGACAGCTTCGCGGGCACCCTGGCGGCGTGGCTCGCCGGGGGGAAGAGCCTGCCGGAGGCGGTCCGGGCCGGTACGGCCGCCGCTTCGATCAGTCTCGGCGGTCGGGGCGGCACCGGCAGGGTGGCCGCTCACGACGAGATCGAGGCCATGCTCGGCTGAGGGCCGCCCGTCTCGCGGCGGGTCAGCGGCGGGCGGCGGGTGACGGGGCGCCGAGGGCCAGGGAGACCTCGCGGGCGGCGGTGACGACCTCGGGCGCGAACCGCTCGAGGTCGTCGCGGCTCATGTCCATGGCGAGAGCAGAGATGGAGATGCCGCCGAGCACCTGGCCGGTGTGGTCGAAGACCGGCGCTCCGACGCAGAGGACGCCGGGGAGATTCTCCTCGTCGTCCATCGCGTAGCCGCGGGCACGCACCTCGGCGAGGTGGGCCAGCAGGTCCTCGACGGTCGTCAGCGTGGTGGGGGTCATGCCGGGCAGGCCCGTGCGGACGCAGACGGCGCGGACCTCGTCGTCGGAGAGTTGGGCGAGCACGGCCTTGCCGATGGCGGTGCAGTGCAGACGCAGGCTCATGCCGACGCGCGAGGGCATCTGGTACGGCCGGCGGCCCTCGAGCTTGTCGACGTAGACCGCCTCGTCACCGCTGCGGATCGCGAAGTGCGTGGTGTAGCCGGTGCGTTCGTGCAGGGCGCTCAGCGCCCCGGAGGCCTGGCGGGCCGGGTCGAACCGGTGCATGACACGGCCCGCCAGGGTGAGGATGCGTGGGCCCGGCTCGTAGCCCCCGCTGCCGTCGGCCCGTGCGAACCCCCACTCGACCAACGACTGGAGGATGCGATGGACGGTCGACTTGGACACCCCCGTCGCGGCGGCGATGTCGGTCACACGATGGTGCTCGGCGATCGCCTCCAGCACCGCCAGCGCCTTGTCGATGGAACTGCCTTCCCTGACCACGCTCGTGAGCCTAATGGTCAGCGTGCCGCCGGCCGGCCCCGTCACCGAGCCATGGCCACAGCGCGCTCACACCGGTGCCGGTGTGGAGAGCACCGGCGCCGGCCTCCGTGCCGGAGTCAGACAGCGCTGTCGCGCAACAGATCGGTGATCTGCCGGGCGGCCTGGACCAGGGCGGCGACGATGTGCCCCTGGTGGGCCTCGTCGAGGCGGACCAGCGGGATCGAGGCGCTGATCGCGTCCGTCACCGGAAGCCGGTAGGGCAGGGCCACCGCGAAGCAGCCGAGCCCCGGAACGTTCTGCTCGCGTTCACTGGCGTAGCCGCGTGCCCGGGCCTGCTCCAGTTCGGCCAGGAGCAGGTCGCGGTCGAGGTAGGAGGTGCCGACGAGCAGGGCGCGCACGCCGATGCCGTAGGCGGAGCCCGTGGGGTCACACTCGACCCAGCCCCGGCCGACCAGAGTCTGCAGCAGCATGTAGAGGCTCGACTTGGGGTAACCAAGATCGCGCTGGAGATCGGCCAGGGTCAACCGGCGGTCGGCCCGTGCCAGCGTCTCCAGCAGCGCGATCGTCCGATCGGCCGACTTGACGGGGGCCCGCGTGTCCATCCCGACTCCTCTGTCCTGGCGTCTCACCGGAACGGCGTCAACGTGGCGGCGCGCTGCGCGCCGTCACCACCGCCTGGAGTGATTTTTACAGTCACCGCGTGTGGTTCGGGCGGGTCGCGGGACGCCACCCGCTCCGTCTGCTCTGTCTGCTCCGTCTCGACGGCAGGCCGGACCTCGTTTGCGCTGGAGCGCGCTCCACCTTCTCCATTCTGGTGCACGGACGGCGCACAGCACTCCTCTGCCGCTCCGACCGGCACCGACGACCGTTTCGAGCGCGGCCTGGACCGGAAGGCCCGCGAGATGACCACGGTGGCCGTGTGCACCGCGCTCAACGGCATCGCCGCCGGTCCTCGGACCGGCGTATCGCGGGGGCGGGCGGGTAGGGTCCGTACCGGTCCCGGCGAGCCTGCATGCGATTCACCATGCGTCTCGCTAGCCTCATTACCATGGCCACCCGTACGTCTAAAGGCGCCTCAGGTAAGACCTCTGCCAAGAGGTCCTCTGGCCGGTCCGGGTCCTCCTCGTCCCGTACGGCCCCCGCCAGGCGGGCCTCCACCGCGCGGACGAAGACCACGACCTCGGCCCGCAGGCCCGTCACGCCGAACCAGGACCCGATCGGCTGGGTCTTCACCATGATCGGCAAGCTGTTCATGGGGATCTGGATGCTGCTCGCGGGCGGCATCGGCAGCGCGGCGCGTGCCCTGGGGCAGAACGCGCGAGAGCTCGATCCGGTGCACCGCCGTGACGGACTCGGCCTGGCGGTGTTCTCCGGGGCGATCGTGCTGGCCGCCATGACCTGGCGGGAGAGCACGGGCACGGTCTCCACGGTCGTCAACGCCGTCATGCACGGCGTGTTCGGATCGCTGGCCTGGCTGATCCCCATCCTGCTGGCGCTGCTGGCCTGGCGGCTGCTGCGCCATCCGGACCAGAACGCCGACACCGGCCGGATGATCATCGGATGGTCCGCCCTCACCATCGGGGTTCTCGGCATCGTGCACGTCGTGCACGACACGCCGTACCCCTCGGGCGGCGGCTCCGACGGCATGGACAAGGTGGCGGCCGCCGGCGGCATGATCGGCTTCGTGGTCTCGGCGCCTCCGGCGAGCATCCTGCCCGCCTTCGTCACCATCCCGTTGCTGCTGATCCTGTCCGGCTTCGGTGTCCTGGTGATCACCGCCACGCCTGTGCACCGGATTCCGGAGCGGCTGGCCGAGATCAAGCACATGCTCTTCAACCGTGACGTCCCGGCCGGGGCCCGTGAGCCCAGGAAACGGGCTCCGCGCAAGAAGCCCGATGAGGAGGCCGAGACCGGCGACAACGTCAAGCCGTACGACACGCCGGTCGTCACCGAACCCCGGAACAGGCCGCTCGCCGACCACTCCCCGGAGATCGTGCCGGGACTGGTGGAGAGCGCGGAGGAGGAGGCCCCGGTCCGCCGGGCCGAGGCGCCCGAGCCGACTCCGGCGCCGCGCAAAGTCGAGCAGCTGGTGCTCTCCTCGCAGGACGGCCCCTACACCCTGCCCGACACGCAGCTGCTGCGTCCGGGTAGCGCGCCCAAGCCGCAGACCAAGGCCAACACCGTCGTGGTCAACGCGCTGACCAGTGTGCTGGAGCAGTTCGCCATCGACGCCCAGGTGATCGGGTTCACCCGCGGGCCGACGGTGACGCGCTACGAGATCGAGCTCGGCCCGGCCGTCAAGGTCGAGAAGGTCACCGCGCTCACCAAGAACATCGCCTACGCGGTCAAGTCGGTGGACGTACGGATCCTGAGCCCGATCCCCGGCAAGTCGGCCATCGGCGTCGAGATACCGAACACCGACAAGGACCTCGTGTCGCTCGGCGACATCCTGCGCTCCCAGGTGGCCCAGGCCGACCAGCATCCGATGATCGTCGGCCTGGGCAAGGACGTCGAGGGCCGCACCATCGTGGCGAACCTGGCCAAGATGCCGCACCTGCTCATCGCGGGCGCCACCGGCGCGGGCAAGTCGGTCTGCGTCAACGGGCTCATCTCCTCGATCCTGATGCGCGCCACCCCGGACGAGGTGCGCATGGTGCTGGTCGACCCCAAGCGGGTCGAGCTCAGCATCTACGAGGGCATCCCGCACCTCATCACGCCGATCATCACCAACCCCAAGAAGGCCGCCGAGGCGCTGGAATGGGTGGTGGGCGAGATGGACCGCCGCTACGACGACCTGGCCGCCAGCGGCTTCCGGCACGTCGACGACTTCAACAAGGCGGTGCGCGCGGGCAAGCTCGTGCCGCCGCCGGGCAGCGAGCGGGTCTACAAGCCCTACCCCTACCTGCTGGTGATCGTGGACGAGCTCGCCGACCTGATGATGGTCGCCCCGCGCGACGTCGAGGACTCCATCGTCCGCATCACCCAGCTGGCCCGCGCGGCCGGCATCCACCTGGTGATCGCCACCCAGCGGCCGTCGGTGGACGTCGTCACCGGCCTGATCAAGGCCAATGTCCCCTCCCGCCTCGCGTTCGCCACCTCCTCGCTGGCCGACTCCCGGGTCATCCTGGACCAGCCCGGCGCCGAGAAACTGGTCGGCCAGGGCGACGCGCTGTTCCTGCCGATGGGCGCGAGCAAACCCATGCGGCTGCAGAACGCCTTCGTCTCCGAAAAGGAGATCGGCGAGGTCGTCACGCACTGCAAGACCCAGATGAAGGCCGAGTACCGCGACGACGTGGCCGCCGTCTCAACGGCGAAAAAGGAGATCGACGAGGACATCGGCGATGACCTCGACCTGCTGGTCCAGGCGGCCGAGCTGATCGTGACCACCCAGTTCGGCTCCACTTCGATGCTCCAGCGGAAGTTGCGGGTGGGCTTCGCCAAGGCGGGCCGCCTGATGGATCTGCTGGAGAGCAGGAACGTGGTCGGGCCGAGCGAGGGATCGAAGGCACGGGAGGTGATGGTCAAGCCCGACGAGCTCGCCGGCCTCCTCGCCGACCTGCGCGGATAATGACCCCCCGGTTGTACGCCTCTCGTCCGATTACTGATTGAATAGGACTCACTACGCAGCGTCGGGGGCTGAGGGGCGTGCGCTATGAGTATTGGCAGCAATCTGGCAGAGGCGCGTCGGGCGGCGGGTCTGACGGTCGGCCAGTTGAGCGCGCGTACGCGCGTTCGAGAGGCACTGATCCACGGGATCGAACGGGATGACTTCTCCCAGTGCGGGGGAGACTTCTACGCGCGGGGACACGTCCGCAACATCGCCAAGGTCGTCGGGCTGGATCCCGAGGCCATGGTGCACGAATACGACGAACTACACGGCGGCGTGCCGTTGCCGGTCCGTGCGGCCAGTGTTTTCCAGGCCGACACGCCCATAAAGATCCGGGAAAGCCGTTCGCCCAACTGGACGACCGCCATGGCGGTCGCGCTGGCCATCGTCGTGGTGTTCGGCGTGGTGAAGATGATGGGCGGGAGCGGGGACGACACGCCCGCGGCAGTGGTCCGACAGGCCTCGGCGCCGGCCGTTCCGCCGTCGGCCGCATCGGTCGACGCGCTCGGCCTGCAGAGGGTGCCGGCCGGCAAGCGGGGCGAGCCGGTGCTCTTCCAGGTCAAGGCGGTCCGTCCGGCCTGGCTCGACGTGAGAGAGGCCGGGGGGCGCAGACTCTTCTCCGGAATGATGGAGGAGGGGAAGACCTCTGTGTGGAAGGCGAAGAAGGGAGTGAAGGTCACCTTCGGCGACGGAGGGGCCTTCCGGGTCCGGGTGAACGGCAAGAACCTCGGGACCCCCGGTCCTTCCGGGCAGGTTCTCAGCCGCTCCTACGGGACATCCGCGCGTGAACCGCGTTAGGTGACCGATGTTGAACCGGGGGGAGGTGCATCGGTAGTGGCCAACTCCCGATACCGTAGTGTTCACCATGTCATCCCGCCGAACCGCATCGCTGATCACACTGGGCTGCGCGCGCAACGAGGTCGACTCTGAGGAGCTCGCCGCGCGTCTCGAGGCTGCCGGTTGGCAGGTGGGCGACGATGACCCCGATGTCATCGTCGTCAACACCTGCGGCTTCATCGACTCAGCGAAAAAGGACTCCATCGACACGCTGCTCGCCGCAGCCGACTCCGGCGCCAAGGTGGTCGCCGCGGGCTGCATGGCCGAGCGTTATGGCGATCAGCTCGCCGACGCGCTGCCCGAGGCGGCGGCTGTCATCTCCTTCGACGACTACACCCAGATCGGCACACGCCTCGACGACGTGCTGGAGGGCAGATCGCTCGTCCCGCACAGTCCACGCGACCGCAGGACCCTGCTCCCCATCTCGCCGGTCGAGCGTGCCGCCGCCCCCAAGACCAACATCCCCGGCCACGGTGAGCTGCCCGAGGGCGTGGCTCCGGCCAGCGGCCCCCGGCCGCTGCGCAAGCGCCTGGGCGACGGGCCGGTGGCCTCGCTGAAGCTGGCCTCCGGCTGTGACCGGCGCTGCACATTCTGCGCCATCCCCGCCTTCCGCGGCGCCTACGTCTCACGTGACCCCGCCGAGCTCCTCGGCGAGGCCGCCTGGCTGGCAGAGCAGGGCGTCAAGGAACTCGTGCTGGTCAGCGAGAACTCCACCTCCTACGGCAAGGACCTCGGCGACCTGCGGGCGCTGGAGAAGTTGCTCCCCTCCCTGGCCGCCACCGAGGGCATCGAGCGGGTGCGGGTCAGCTACCTGCAGCCGGCCGAGCTCCGTCCGGGCCTGCTGGAGATGATCGCCTCAACCGAGAGCGTGGCCCCCTACTTCGACCTCTCCTTCCAGCACGCCAGCGGCTCGGTGCTGCGCCGGATGCGCCGCTTCGGCGACCCCAAGCGCTTCCTCGGCCTGCTGGAGACGGTCCGGGCGACCGCTCCCGAGGCGGGCGTGCGCTCCAACTTCATCGTGGGCTTCCCGGGTGAGACCGAGGAGGAGTTCGGTGAGCTGGTGGCCTTCCTCCAGGAGGCCAGGCTCGACGTGATCGGCGTCTTCGGCTACTCCGACGAGGACGGCACCGAGGCGGCCGTGCTGCCCGGGAAGCTGGACCAGGAGACCATCGACGCCCGCGTGAGCGCGCTCACCGAGCTGGCCGAGGAGCTCATGGCCCAGCGGGCCGAGGAGCGGATCGGCACCGAGGTGGACGTCCTCATCGAGGAGGACCTCGGCGACGGTGGCTACGAAGGCCGTGCGGCCCACCAGGGGCCGGAGGTCGACGGTTCCGTCACCGTCCAGGGCATCGGCCTGGTCCCCGGTCAGATCGTCCGGGCCGTCGTGGTCGACTCCGAAGGGGTCGACCTGATCGCCCGCATCAAGGCGGCCTCATGAGTGCGCCGCCGGGCCGGGAGAGCGTATGACCAACACGCCAGAGACCGGCACCGACTCGACCGAGGCAGCCGCGCACCCCAAGGTGAGTGTGTGGAACATCGCCAACGTCGTCACGGTGATACGACTGGCGATGGTTCCGTTCTTCGCGGTCTGCCTCTTCCTGCCGGGTTCCGGCTGGCGGGTCGCCGCACTGGTGGTCTTCCTGGTGGCCTCGCTCACCGATCTGCTCGACGGTGAGCTGGCCCGTCGCTACGGACTGGTCACCAACTTCGGGAAGATCGCTGATCCGATCGCGGACAAGGCCCTGATCGGTGCCGCGCTGATCAGCCTGTCGGCCCTGGACGAGCTGTCCTGGTGGGTCACCGTCGTGATCCTCGGCAGGGAGGTGGGAGTCACCATCCTGCGCTTCGCGGTCATCAGGCACGGCGTCATCCCGGCCAGCTACGGCGGCAAGGTGAAGACCGTCCTGCAGATCGCGGCGATCGTCTCCTACATGTGGCCGGGCGTGCCCGAGCCGATCCGCTGGGCCGTGATGGGCGCGGCGACCGTCGTGACCGTGGGCACCGGGCTCGACTACGTGGTCCGCGCGGTCAAGCTGCGGCAGGTGGCGAAACGGGCGCGTGCCCAATGACCCACCGCCTGCTGGCCACCACCACCGTGCTCTCGCTGCTCGTCCGCCGGGGCGAGACGGTCGCGGTGGCCGAGTCGCTGACGGCCGGGCTGATCGGCGCGGCGCTCACCGGTCCCTCCGGCGCGTCGGCGGCTTTCGTGGGCGGGGTCATCTCCTATGTCACCGATCTCAAGCACCGCCTGCTGGGCGTTCCCGCGGATCTGCTGGAGCGCGAGGGCGCCGTGCATCCACGGGTCGCGGCGGCGATGGCGACCGGCGTGCGCGAACTCACCGGCTCCACCTATGGTCTGTCCGCCACCGGGGTGGCCGGTCCGGACCCGCAGGACGGCAAGCCGGTGGGCACTGTGCACCTGGCCGTTAGCGGGCCCGATGGGCGGGTATGGCACCGAGACCTCCACCTTGCCGGGACACGTGAGGAGATCCGGCAAGCGACGGTGAATGAGGCAGTGGACTTACTTCAAGGTGTGCTGGAGGCGAACGCGGGGGAACATTCCGGGTGATTACCGCGTTACGTCCCCAGCGAACATGCTCACCACGGTCTGCCGCGGTGTCGGTGGATACGGGTACGGTGGAGATGTGAGTGAGGTAAAGGTCAAGCGATGATGACGGCGAGGAGTATGTACCAAGGGTCGCGTTCAAAGAACGGGCGGCACGAACCGATCGCGCGGAGTGTCGCGAAGACGCCCGCGCCGGGGAGGGAGCGACAGATGGTCCTGCTGCGTCAGCTGCTCGGTGACGTGCTGCGGCGGCTGCGGGTGCGGCAGAGTCGCACCTTGCGTGAGGTGTCCACACTGGCCCGTGTTTCACTCGGATACCTGTCCGAGGTGGAACGTGGTCAGAAGGAGGCCTCTTCTGAGCTGCTCGCGTCAATCTGCGGCGCCCTTGGCGTGCCGCTTTCACAGGTGCTCCGTGAGGTGTCCGACCAGTTCGCGCTGGCCGAGCTTCAGCACGCCCCGGTGCTCTCCGGTGACGTCCCCGAACGGGAGCGTCTGCCGATTGCCGAGACCGTGCCCGGTGCCATCTCGGATTCTGTGTTTCCCGAGGTCAACGATATGGTCGCAGCCTAACCGGCCGGGCTGTCCGGCTGGCAGTGACGGCACCAGAAGATCAGCCGTTCCTGCGGCTGTGCCCCCATCTCCCCGCGACTGACCCGATGCCCGCAGCGCAGGCACGGTCTTCCCGACCTGCCGTAGACCCAGGTGCCCCGCCTCGGGCGGAGATCACCGGTTGTCGCCCTGCTGCTGCGCTCTCCGTTGGCGTGCAGCAATCTCTGCGCGAGCCTCACCACCGCTCCCATGTCCTCGACCGCTTCCACGGGCCGCCACGGCGAGATCCCCGCGAGAAACAACGTCTCGGACAGCGTCTCGGCCCGATAGATGGTGCCGATGCCCGACGAGGCGATGCTCCTCCGCGGTCGTCACCAGGCCGACCACGCCCAGCTTCACTCCCACCGCCTGCCATTCGACGTTGGCCAGCACCAGGCGGACCACGTCACCCGGGGGAGCGGGCGCCCGGAAGCCGGAACGGGTCAGAGGCCGGCCGTTCAGCGCCTGGCTGAGCCGCCTCGCGGTGCGGCAGACGACGTCGCCCTCGGGCATGGGAGCCCGCTCAGTCCCATGCGGAGGGGTCGGCGGCGAGCTGGCGGACACGCTCCGGGAGCGTTCCGGCGGCCACGCTGGCGAGCGTGACCTCCTCCAGAATCGCCCGCTCGCTGGCCCGTAGCGCGATCCAGACCTGCTGCAACGACTCTGCGGGACCCCGGTAGTCGACGTGCTCGGGCCGCTCGCCCCGCACGTTGGCCAGCGGGCCGTCCACGGCGCGGATCACATCGGCCAGGGTGATCTCAGTGGCGGGACGGGCCAGAACGTAGCCGCCCTCGGGGCCACGCTGGCCGCGGACCAGGCCGGCCCGGCGCATCTGCAGGAGGATGTTCTCCAGGTATTTGGGAGGCATGTCCTGCTCTTTCGCCAGCTCACCCACGGTGGTTGGTCCTTCACCGGCCGCGGCCAGTTCGGCGGCGGCGCGCAGGGCATAGTCGACACGAGCGGATAGGCGCATGTAGTCGATTATCCCGCCTGCTATTGACTGCTTAGGCGCGAGGGGGCAGAAGCGCCGAGCCGGCGTCCGTCGCTCTCCGCCGTCATGGGCGGACCGCTGTGACCGGGGCGGACCGGTGGGACCCTGTCCGTCCGGCCGCGGGAGAGGGGAGGGCCCGGTGGGCGGATGGCGCGGCAGGGGGCACCCCCGTGGCCCCCCGCCCGTCATGCGCGGGGCTAAACTATCAGGAAGCTTTATTAATGAATAGGATCGCTATTCTTGTACGAATGTAAAGCTGACGGGGAAACGGCGGACAAGAGAGCATGCGTATGGAGCGACGTCCTGGCGTGCCCAGGCTGCTGAGGGAGATCAACGACCGGGCCGCCCTGGAGCTGTTGCTCGACTCGGGACCGCTGACGCGGGGCCAGATCGGGGAGCTCACCGGCCTTTCCAAGGTGACCGCGTCGCAGACGCTCGCCCGGCTGGAGGGCCGTGGCCTCGTCGAGGTGGCGGGCGAACTGGCAGGGGGAAGAGGGCCCAATGCGGCCCTTTATGGGATTATTGCCTCTTCTGCCTATGTGGCGGGGCTGGATGTCGGCCCGGAATTCGTCACCACGGCCATCGCGGATATCCACGGGGAGATCGTCTCGGAGGCGAAGGTCGCGCCCAGCGGGCACGTCGATCCGGTCGCCCTCGTCCACAGCTCCGTGGTCAAGGCGTGCCGATCGGCCAAGGTCGCGCTCTCCAAACTGCGGACGGTCGTGATCGGAACCCCGGGTGTGGTCGACCCCCGGAGCGGAGACGTGCGGTTCTCCTTCGACCTGCCGGGCTGGCACGAGGGCATCCACGAGGCGCTCGCCCGTGACCTGCGCCGCGACATCAAGATCGAGAATGACGTGAACCTCGTCGCCGTCGCCGAGCGCACCCTGGGCGCGGCACGCGGTGTCGACGACTTCGTGCTGCTCTGGGTGGGCCGCGGCATCGGCCTCGGCGTCGTGCTCGGTGGCCGGCTGTATCGCGGCCGGTCCGGCAGCGCGGGTGAGATCGGTTATCTCCCGGTGCCCGGCGTGCCGCTGGCCGAGGACGTGCGGGCGGTGCCCGGACGGCTGCCGTCGCTCGCGGGCGGCCTGCAGTCGCTGGTCAGCGCCGAGGCGGTCGCCGAACTCGCCGCCATGTACGGCTTCACGGGGGAGAGCGCGGCCGAGTGCGTGGCGGCCGCGGTCAAGGCGGGGGAGCCCGGAGAACCCCTGCTGGACGAGATCGCCGGGCGGCTGGCGCTGGGCGTGGCGTCGGTGTGCGTCGTGCTCGATCCCGGGCTCGTGGTGCTCGCCGGTGAGGTCAGCCAGGCGGGCGGGAGCGTGCTCACCTCCAGGATCGAGGAGGCGGTGGCCCGGATCTGCCCGGTCCGCCCGCAGGTGGTGCCCAGCGAGGTGGGGGGTAATCCGGTGCTGCGCGGTGCCGTCCTCGCGGCCCTGGAGCAGGCACGGGAGGAGATCTTCGCGTCCTGAGGGTTTGGCCCGGATGGGGCCGGGCGGTCGAGCGGAGTGGCGTTCCCACGTGTTCCTCACGGCTCGCGTCGCCTGCCTGTGGCCAAGGGGAGATCCTCGTCGTGGCGGGGCCGCTTCAGCGTGAGCCGGCGGGAGCCGTCGAGGAGTGGCCGGTCAGGATTTCAGCCGCGGCCTGGCCCCATGCGCTCGTCGCTCCGTACGTGGTGATGTGTGTGCCGCCGGGGTTCCGGGGCCCGGCAGGCCCATCTCCACCACGACCGCGTCGGGGCGCCGGGACAGTAGCGTGTCGAGCCGGGCCGACACCCAGGGGGTCCCCCGCGAACGATCATCAATGCCTCCGGTCCGGTCCATCGTGAGCTGTCTGTCTCAGGTGTGCCGCAGGTGAGGCGTCCGGAGTGGATGAACAGACAGGAAACTTCCCGGTGAAAGCGGGGCTGGGGCTGCCCACGCCGGTGGGCGTCCGCCTCGTTTCACGAGCGTGATTCCTCGCCGCACAGGAGACGCCCGCGTCCGAGCCTCAGAGGCTCAGGAGTTCGGCGGCGGCCTGGGCATTGGCGCGGGCCGCGCCGTACGTGGCCAGATAGGTCGCCCCCTCGGGGCGCCAGACCGGCAGTCCCATCTCCACGACCGTGGTGTCCGGACGGGTGGCCAGCAGCGCGGACACCACCGTCTGGCTGGTCTCGTAGCGGTGGGCGTCCTTGACCACGACGACCAGGGAACGGCCGACGGCACGTTCCAGAATGGCCGGCACGTCCGCGGCCTCCGGTTTGACCCGGACGACCTCCACCTGTGGCATCAGGAGCGCGAATCCCCACGGCACGTCGCCGACCGCGATGGTCGGTGGGGTGTCCACCTCGACTACCAGCGGGTTGACCAGCGGGGATGCGGAACCGGTGAGGGTGACCGCGCGGCGGGCCGCGGTCAGTCCGATCACGCTCTCCTCGGCCCGGCCCGTCTGGGGCGTGCCGGACCAGGCACGGAGGCGGGCCACGCGCTCGGCCGCGGCCTCCAGCCTGGCAGCGGGCAGCCGCCCGTCTCCCACCGCGGCGACGATCTCGTCGATGATCCGGCGGACATCGTCCTCGACCGGTAGCGGGCCCAGGCAGAGGAGATCGGCCCCGGCGGCGAGCGAGAGCACCGCGCCGCCGGCCAGGCCGACGCTCTCGGTGATGGCGCGCATGTCGAGGGCGTCGGTGACGACCACGCCGTCGTAACCCATCTCGCCGCGCAGCAGACCGGTCAGTGCGGCCGCCGACAGCGTGGCGGGGACCGTACCGGTCAGCGCGGGGACGCGGACGTGCGCGGTCATGATCGACTTGGTCCCGGCGCCGATCGCGGCGCGGAAGGGTGCCAGCTCGCGTTCGCGCAGCAGCTCGATGGAGGCGTCGACGAGCGGGATCTCCAGGTGGGAGTCCTGCCGGGTGGCGCCGTGACCGGGGAAGTGCTTGACGCAGGCGGCCACGTAGGCCGACTGCAGGCCGTGGACGGCCGCGACGGTGTGCCTGGCGACCAGTGCGGTGTCCGGCCCGAACGAGCGGGTTCCGATCACCGGATTGTCGTCGGCGGTGTTCACGTCGGCGGACGGGGCCATGTCCAGGTTGACGCCGCACCGGGCCAGATCGTCGCCGATGGACCGGTAGACGCGCCGGGTCAGCTCGACGTCGTCGACCGCACCCAGGGCGGCGTTGCCGGGGTAGGGGCTCCCCACGTGGTAGTCGAGCCGGGTGACGTCGCCGCCCTCCTCGTCCAGCGAGATGACCGGGTCGCCGGCCTCACGCAGGCGGCCGGTGAGCGCGGAGAGCTGTGCGGAGTCGGCGACGTTGAAGCCGAAGAGGGTGACCCCGCCCAGGCCGCCCGCAAGCTCCCGCAGCACCCATTCGGGAGCGGTGGTGCCCTGGAAGGCGACGAGCAACGTGCCGGCTGCGAGACGGCGCAGCCCCTGGTCGCTGGGGTCCGCGATGTACTCAGACATGGCGCTACGTGATTCCTTACCTGAGATGGCGGGCTTCGAACGTGGACAGGGCTGGTACGGCTCGCGCCTTGTGGGTGCCGAGCCGTACCAGGGCTGGGGGAAGGGGATCAGCCCTTGACGGCGCCGGCGACGAGGCCGGTGACCATCCGCCGCTGCACCAGGAGGAAGAAGATGACCACGGGGATCGTCATCATCGTGGAGCAGGCCATGATGGCGCCCCAGTCCGTGCCTCGCTGCCCGAAGAAGAACTGCATCGCGACCGGCATCGTGTAGCCCGAGGAGTCGGACATCAGGATGAGTGCGAAGATCAGCTCGTTCCAGGCGGTGATGAACGAGAAGATGCTCGTCGCCACCAGGCCGGGTGCCACCAGCGGGAACAGGACCTTCCAGAAGGTCACGAACCGGCTGGCGCCGTCGATCCAGGCGGCCTCCTCCAGGGACTTGGGCACCGCGGCGACGAACGTGCGCAGCATCCAGATGCCGAAGGGGAGGGTCAGGCCGACGTTGATGACGATCAGGCCCAGCAGCTGGTCGTAGAGACCGAGCCGCTTGACGTTGAGGAAGAGCGGGATGAGCAGAGCCTCGGACGGGATCATCTGGACGATGAGCAACAGGACCAGGAAGCTGTTGCGGCCCTTGAACGTGAAGCGGGCGATGGCGGTGGCCGCCAGCAGCGCGAAGACGGCGCCGATGAGTACGGTGCCCAGGGCGACGATCGCGCTGTTGCGCATGTAGAGCCAGATGGAGTTGCCCGCCACGCCCTCGCTGAGCACCCGGTCCAGGTGCTCGAAGGTGAAATGCGTGGGGAACGGGATGAAGTCCGTGGTGAAGATCTGGTCGTTGCTCTTGAAGGCGGTCGAGACCATCCAGTAGACGGGGAACACCGCGAAGACGAAGACCAGGACGCCGGCCGTGTTGAGCGCGGCCTTCCTGAGGCGCTTGCGCGCGATCGGAGTCATCGGATCTCCTCCGTCTTCACGATCTGCCGGACGTAGAAGGCGGTGACGACGAGCAGGAGCAGCGTCAGGATCACCGCGATCGCCGCCCCGGTGCCCATCTTCGGCGGGCTGCGGAAGGCCTCGGCGAAGGAGAACATGGAGAGGTTGAACGCCTCGCGGTTGGTCGGCCCGTTCATCAGCACGTAGAGCTGGCTGAAGACCTTGAAGTTCCAGATGATGGACAGGATCGTCAGCACCGAGAAGACCGGCTTGAGCAGCGGGAAAGTGATCTTCCTGAAGATCCGCCAGGGGGTGGCCCCGTCCACTCTGGCCGCCTCGTAGAGCTCCGTGGGGATGCCCTTGAGACCGGCCAGCACCGACACCGCGATGAACGGGAACGACGCCCAGACCACGCAGATGATCAGCACCAGGTAGATGGTGATCGCGTCGTTCAGCCAGGGCTCGCCGGTCCAGTCGGCCCGCCCGAACAGCAGGTTGGACAGCCAGTCGGGGAGCAGGTTGAGCACCCAGTTGATCATCCCGGCGTCGGCGTCGAAGAGCCACCGCCAGATGACGCCCTGGGCGACCGGCGGCACGGCCCAGGCGGACATGATGCCGATGACCACGAACGTGGACATCTTCTTGCCCAGCTTGTTGAGCAGCGTGCCGACCGCGGTCCCGAGGACCAGTGTCAGGGTCACCGTGATGACGGCGAACACCACGGTGTTGCGGAGGGATGACCAGAAGACCTCGTTGTCGAGGATCTTGGTGTAGTTGTCCCAGCCCACCCAGGTCGCCGGCTTCTTGCCGTTGATCTGGGGGATGCCGACCTTCTGGAAGGAGATGACGATCATCTGGAACAGCGGGTAGAGCAGCAGTCCGGCGATCACCAGCAGGCCGGGTACGAGCAGGACGTACGGGATGGCCTTGGGCGGGAGCCCGCTGGCCTTGGCGGGTCGTTGCTGACTGTGGCGGCGCCGCCCCGGGGCGGAGGGGTTGCCTCCGCCCCGGGCGATCGTAGACGTGTTCGTCATGTGTCTACTGGTTCAGGATCTCTTCGATTTCCCCGTTGGCCTTGGTGAGAGCCTCGTCAGGGGTGGCCTTGCCCTCGATGACGGACCGCGCGGCGTTCTGCAGCACGGCCTTGGTCTCGTTGGCCTCGGTCCAGTTGGAGTCGGCGGGGAAGGCCTTGGCCTTGGCGAAAGCCGCCGCGAACGGAGCCTGCGCCGGGTCCGAGCTCAGCTTCGCCAGCGCCTCGGGGTAGATCGGCAGCAGACCGCCCTCGGTGGCGTAGCGGCCGGCCCACTCCTTGTTGGTGGCCAGCTTCAGATACTCGGACGCGAGTTCCTTGTTCTTGGCACCGTCCCAGACGGCGATGTCGTTGCCGCCGAAGAAGGACGGGGCCTCGCCGCCGGACTTGGCGGGGAGCGGGAAGAAGGCCAGCTTGTCGGCCTTCAGCTTGCCCTTGCTGTCCACCTCGATGCCGGGCAGGTCCCAGCCGGCGGTCAGGTACATGCCGACCTTGTTGTTGGCGAACCGCTTGCGGATGTCCACCGTGTTCTGGGTGAGACGCGACTTACCGGACAGACCATCGGTGACCAGGCTGGTGTAGGTGGCGAAACCGGCCTTGAACTTGGGGTCGGTCACCTTGCCGACCCACTTGTCGCCCTCCTTGACGGCGTACTCGCCGCCCTCGGACCAGGCGAGCGCGCCGAGCAGGTGGTTGGCGTCGGAGCCGCCGTTGAAGGCGAAGCCGTCGACGTCCTTGCCCTTCTTGGCCTGGATCTTCTTGGCCGCCGCGACCAGCTCGTCCCACGTCTTCGGAACCTCGATGCCGAGGTCGGCGAACCAGTCCTTGCGGTAGAGGACCGCGCGGGAACCGGCACCCCAGGGCAGGGCGTAGACCTCGTTGTCGATGGTCTCCAGGCCGAGCAGGTTCTTCGGGATCTCGGCCTGGTCGCCGGCCTGCATCAGGGCGGTGACCGGAGAGAGCGCCTCCTGGCTCTGCCAGAGCGGCACCTGGTCGTTGCCGATCTCGGTGACGTCCGGGCCGGCGCCGCCCGCGGCGGCGGCGGTGAACTTGTCGTTCACCTGAGGCCAGGGGATCCACTCAAGCTTGATCGTGGCGCCCGACTCCTTTTCGAAGGCCGCGTTCAGGTCGTCCATGTACTTCTGGGCGGCCGGGTTGCTGTCGCCGAGACGCCACACGGTCAGCGTCTGACCGGCGTACTTCGGGCCGCCGGCGGCGGCGGTGGAGGCGCCGGCCTGGGGCTCGGACGTGGCGGGCTCGCTGGTGGAACCACAGGCGGCGAGGCCCAGGGCCAGGGCGGCGGTGGTAGCAGTCGTAACCGCGAACTTCGTGATTTTCACTTCGGGGTTCTCCCTTCCCGGCTTCGCGTCGGGGTCGCACTTCGGGTGCCGGCGCGGTCCCCGTGCCTCGCCGCACCTGGTCGAAGGCGCCTCCTCACGGTCGGCGCTCTGACATCCCGCAGCTTGGCTGTGACACTTGCCTGCGGGCTGACTACGGCTAAACTAACAATAAACTTTCTTAAAAGAAACGATCGTTAGCGGATCGTGACGGGGGGAGTCGACCTTGCCCAGACGTCCGGGAACGCCTCAGCTGCTGCGCCGGCTCAATGACCGCGCGGCACTGGAACTCCTGCTGTCCAGTGGCCCGCTCACGCGTGCTGAGCTGGGAGAATATACCGGATTATCCAAGGTGACCGCAGGTCAGCTGCTCGCCAGGCTGGAGGAGCGCGACCTCGTCACGGTGGTCGGTGAGCAGTCCGGTGGGCGTGGTCCCAACGCCGCGCTTTACGGTGTCGTGCCGTCGTGCGCGTACGTGGTGGGGCTTGACGTGCTGCCGGACCGGATCAGCGCCGGGGTGGCCGACATCACCGGCGAGATCCTCGCCGAGGTGGCGGTGGACCCCAACGGCCACGACGACCCGGTACAGCTCGTGCACAGCGCCGTCGAGAAGGCGTGTGCCTCGGGGGGCATTCCCATGGCCGGCCTGCGAGCCTTCGTGATCGGCACCCGGGGTGTGGTCGACCCCCGCACCGGCGACGTCCGGTTCTCCTTCGACCTGCCCTCCTGGCACGAGGGGGTGCTCGCCGGGCTCCGCCGTGGCCTCGACGTCCCCGTGACGATCGAGAACGACGTGAACCTGGCCGCACTGGCCGAGCGCTCGCACGGCGCGGCGCTGGACATGGATGACTTCGTGCTGGTGTGGGCGGGAATCGGCCAAGGGCTCGGGGTCATGCTCGGCGGGCGCATCCACCGCGGTTTCACCGGGGGCGCCGGTGAGATCGGCTGGCTCCCCGTCCCCGGGGAACCGCTCCCCACCGACGTGAGCGAGCCGCAGTCCGGCTCGTTCCAACGGCTGGTCGGGGGCGACGCCGTGATCGGTCTGGCGGATGCGCACGGGGTCGTCGGCCGCCCCGGCGGCTCCGTCGGTGACTACGTCCGTACGGCCGTCGCCGAGGGGGCGGAGGGATTCCTCGACGAGCTGGCCGGGAGGCTGGCGGTCGGCGCGGCGGCGGTGGCCGTGGTCCTGGACCCGGCGCTGATCGTGCTCGGCGGTGACGTCGGACGGGCCGGTGGGACCGCGCTCGCGGCCAGGGTCGAGGAGGCCGTGGCCCGGGTCTGCCCCAGCCGGCCGAGGGTCGTGGTGACCGAGGTTCAGGGCAATCCGGTGCTGCGCGGGGCTCTGGATTCGGCGCTTCATCAGGCCCGGGAGCAGGTGTTCTCCGAGACGGTGTGAGAATTGCCGCTATGCGCGACATCGTTTTGATCTCTGATCCCCGGGTCACCGCGATCTCCGTCGAGGAGTCCGGGGAGCGGCTGGCGGACGTCCGGGGGCGGTTGCGGGTGGACAGGCGGATGGCCGATCCCGAAGGGGCGTTCGCCCATCTCCGGGAGGGGCTGCTGGTCCGGCTGGAGGGCGCGCAGGCGCACCTTCCGTCCGGATACCGGCTACTGGTCGTGGAGGGTTACCGGCCGTTGGCGATGCAGCAGCGGATCTTTGAGGAGTACTCGGCGGAGTTGCGGGTGACATTTCCGAAAATGTCGCCCGAGGAGATCTATGTGGCGGCCAGCCGCTACGTCTCGCCCATCGAGGTCGCCCCGCACACCGCGGGCGCGGCGGTGGACCTGACCCTGTGCACAGAGGACGGGGACGAACTCGACATGGGCAGCCCGCTCAACGCCACCCCCGAGCAGAGCGGCGGCGCGTGTTACACCGACGCCCGCGGCCTGTCGTCCGAGGCCCGTCACCACCGCGACCTCCTCGGGGGCGCGCTCGGCTCCGCCGGCCTGGTCAACTACCCCACCGAGTGGTGGCACTGGTCCTACGGCGACCGCTACTGGGCCATGGCCACCGGGGCCGTCTCCGCCGTCTACGGCCCCACCTCGGTCTGAACCGCGCGGCGGCCGGGGTCGAGGAGGGGAAGAGACTAGAGGTCGGGGACGGGGACACGCCAGGCCAGGGGGCGGTGGACACCGGCGCCGACCAGGAGGCCGGCACGGTCGGCCTCGTGCTCGGCACCGGCGAGGGCCGGAGCGTCGGCCTGATGTACGTGCTGTTCGCGGTCGCCATCGCCGTCACCGCGCTGGTCGGGATGCGCACCCGGACGCTGTCACGGTTCGACGTGGACGTACCGGACGCGCTCCCGGACGACCTGGTCGGATTCCAGGCTCTGCGGCAGCGCCACGGACCGGTCACGGAACCCGTCACCGAGCCCGTCACCGAGCCCGTCACCGAGCCCGTCACCGAGCCCGTCACCGAGCCCGTCACCGAGCCCGTCACCGAGCCCGTCACGGAACCGGTCGCCGTACGGAGCTGAGCCGTCCCCGGGACATGCGGTGACGGGCGGGCGGCGAACGCTGGCGAGGCGGTCCTGTTCTCGGAAGTCCGATGACCTGCGCAGATCGGCTCACCTTGGGGCTGGGCCACGTTCGGGAGGAGGGCGCCGAGTTGCCAATAATCGATCTTGTCTGCTAGGCCCCGTCCTTCTAAGATCACAAGTCCCTGCAAACCCATACCTGGTGCCCAAACGAGCGGCGAACGAAGGGCTTACTGTGGCGAAGCGGTGGATGGTGGTCGCGTTGGCTTCCGTCGTGGGACTGGGGGCGGCATCGATCCCAGCTGCCCCAGCGATATCGGTCGCAGGCAAGGCCGCCGCGACAACGGCGGCGGCACCCCTCAAGCCGCTGGCCCTCGCCGGTCTCGATTTGCGTGCGGGGACTGATCCGTACACTGTTCCACTCGCTGCGGAGTTCGAGCAGGTGGGCATCGGCGGAGTGCTCAGCGGAGCGGACCGCACGGCGTTGCCGGGAAGCGAGGACGCCGACTGCGCACGGCGGGCGGCGTATCTACCGACACTGCCGGTCAGCTCCTGGTTCTGCTGGGACGCCCAGGCGCAGGGCGACAAACAAGACGTCCCACACTCACCATGGGTGCCGCAGGGCCTGGCCACCTCGGGCGAGGCCCAGCTCGACGGCACGCCCATCGGCAGCGATCACAGGGCACTGATCACCAGCTGGACCTGGCAGAACTCTCCCGATCCCAACGCGCCGGACTACCGCACCAACTCGGTGATCTTTTCGGTGGTGGACCTGGACGAGCGCCGTTACCGCAAGGTGCTACCCGTGTGGGTGGACGCGAGCGGGAAGTTGAGACGCGTGTATGGGCACGGCGGCGGCCTGGCCTGGTATGGGCCTTACCTCTTCATGACGTCCAGCTCCAATTGGAACGGCTATTCAGGACCCGACTCGACCAAGCACACCATCCGAGTGTTCGACACCCGCAAGATTTACCGGAAGAAGGACGGCGGAGGCGGTGACTACCGCTATGTGATGCCGGAAGTGCGACACTACATAGTCCCCATTCTCCTCGACTACATGTCTCTGGACCGCAACAGCGCGGGGGGCGCGAGCCTGGTGGTGGGCACGTACAAGCGCTCCGACGGTTCTTCTTCCTCCCTGGCCGGCACCAAGCTGATCCGCTATCGCTTCCAGCCTGGCCAGGCCGGCGATTACCGGCTCATCGCGACACCTGTGCAGGCGTGGGTGTCCACCGTTCCGGCGAGCCCGGCGGACGCTATCAGCGACGTGCAAGGGGTGCAGGCCAATGGCGACCGCCTCTACCTCAACATGTCAGCCGGTTCGCACCCCGGCCCGAACCCCCGGCGGCGCGTCACGACGGTCGAGGTCAATGGCGAAGTCTCATCGTGGACGATCAACTCCCAAACGAGTTGGGCCTACCGGCCGGAGGATCTGTCGCTGTGGTATGCCACCGGTGAGCTGTGGGGACTTACCGAAGGCGAGGAGGAGCGGGTCGTCTTCTCGGTCAAAACGACTGACCTGAACCCCGCATAGGAATCGCAGGCGCGTGAGGGGCCGCGCCCACCACGACGACGTCGAGCACGTCGGCACGGTCATCCATTCTGCCCACGGGCTGAAGTACGCCACACCTCGGAGTGCGTGGCCAAGAGGTAAGGCTCTCCCCCCACCCGGCCGCAAGCGCACCCCACACGACCACGTGCTCATCGACAACGTGAACGCGGCCGAGCAGGTCACCGTGGACGTGGAGGCCGAGCTGGCCAAGCTGGATGGCGGCGGCCGCTGCGTCCGGCCACCACGGAGATGGGCCTACCAGGGGGCTGAGTGCAGAAAATTGGCGACACCATGCCGGTTTGACGGCGTTCCTGACCACGATCGCCACCGCAACACCGCCAAGGCGGCCCGGGACTCCCTATAGCTACGGTGAGCCGCAAGGTAGGCGTTGATCCTGTGGTTTACCTGGGGTTTTCCGGGCCGTGGATAATGCGGTGGATGGTGGAGCGTCCGACGCTGTACTCGGTGGCCAGGTCTGCGAGGGACACCTCGCCCTCGGCGTAGCGGCGGCGGATGGACCGCCGCGCGGGCTCGGGCAGTTTGGGTTGCTTGCCCTTGAGCTTGCCGTTCTTCTTGGCCAGGGCCATGCCCTCGCGGGTCCGCTGATGCCCGATGTTCGTTTCGAACTCGGCGACCATGGCCAGGGTCTGTAGGAAGAGCCGGCCGAACGGGTCGTTCCAGTCGTAGACGGATGCGCCGAGGCCGAACAGGACACCGCGGCCGGACAGGTCGGTGAGGATCTCGTTGGCCTCGGCCATGTTGCGGGCGAACCGGTCGAACTTGGTCACGGTGAACACCGACCCGTCCCAGACTGCGGCGAGGGCTTGGTCGAGTCCGGCGCGGTTGCGGCGGGTGGTTCCAGAGAATCCGCGGTCGATGTAGATCCGGTCCTGCGGGACGCCGAGCGCGAGCAGCTGTTCGGTCTGGATGATCACATCTTGTTCGTCGGTCGAGCAGCGGGCGTAGCCGACCCGGGTTCCGTTCACGCCTCCAAGTGTTCCGGATAAGGCCCTTTCATCGGAACAGTTCGCGGAACACCTATTTTGATCGAATGCTGAACCATTGATCAGGCGAAATGCCCCGTCACTCATGCATGGTTTCCTTCCGTGGCCATGCCGTTTCCTGTGGTGGACGTGGCTCGGCCTCAGGGTTCGCGGGCGCGGAGGTACGCGTCCAGGTCGGCGGCGCCCTTGAGCATGGCGCGGCCCCGGGCGGACAGGCGGGCCTGCCAGTCGCGCAGGGTCGACTCCAGCGGGGCGACGCCTCCGGCGGAGCGGACCTGAGCGATCAGCGGGGCGATCTGCTCCAGCAGGTAGCCGCCCCGCCTGAGCTGGTGGGCCAGCCGGACGTCCCGTACGTCGGCCGCGCTGTAGATCCGGTAGCCCGTCTGCGGATCGCGGCGCGGCCGGACCAGCCCGGCGTTCTCCCATTTGCGCAGGGTGGCAGGGCGGATGCCGAGTCTCCTGGCCAGCGGGCCGATGAACGTGTCGCCGCGCTCCTGCGGCGCGGGCGCCAGATCGCGGAGCGCGGCTTCGACGGCCTGGAGGGTGCGGCGGTCGTCGAGGAGTTGGCCGTGGCTCTCGTCGATGAGCCGCAGCGCGTCCTCGGTGGCGCCCCGGTTGACCGCCTGCATGATCGACGTGGCCGTCTGGTGACCGTGCCCGGGCACGAGGGCGAGGAACGCGCGCAGGGCTTGCGCGTGCAGCGGCGTATAGGTGCGATAGCCGTGGACGGTGCGTTCGGCGGCGGGCAGGATGCCGGCGTCCTCGTAGTTCCTGATCGCCTGGGTGGACAGGCCGTGCTCGCGCGCCAGGTCCACTGGCCTCATGGATGCATCACCGATTGAAGGTCCGTCGCGATGAGAGCGGGGATTTACAGGGAAAAGTTTACACCGAGTGTTCAGCGATACCGTCGAAGGTATGGATATCAAGGACACGGCCCGGCCGCTCGATGGCGCGGGCGTCTCGGCGTTCCTCCGGTCGCTTCCCGCCAAGCCCCTGCTGCTCGGCCTTGGCGAGGCCAGGCACTTCGTGGGGGAGCTGGGCGAGTTGCGCAACGAGATCTTCCGGCATCTGGTCGAGCATGAGGGCTACCGGTCCTTCGCCATCGAGAGCGACTGCCTCAGGGGCCTCGTGGTGGACGACTACATCACGACGGGCGCGGGCACGCTCGATGACGTCATGGAGCGCGGCTTCAGCCACGGCTTCGGCGCGTCCCCGGCCAACCGCGAGCTCGTGCGCTGGATGCGCACGTACAACGAGGAGCATGACGAAAAGCTCCGGTTCTTCGGCTTCGACGGCCCGCTGGAGTATTGGGCCGAGAGCCCGCGCCAGGCGCTCACCGCCCTCTACGCCCTCCTCGACGGCCCCCTTCCCTGCACCATGGAAACCCTCGACGCGCTGCTCGGCCCGGACGACCGGTGGTCGAACGAGGCCACGGCCATGGATCCGTCCCAGTCGATCGGCCAGTCCGCCGACGCCCAGCGGCTGCGCCTGCTCGCCGACGACCTGGTGGCGCTGCTCGACACGCAGGTGCCGCGGCTGAGCGCGGAGGACAGGGAACAGGCGGCACTGTACGGACGCACCGCCGTCGGCCTGCTCCGCTACCACTACTGGCTGGCCGACGCCTCCCCGGAACGGTGGACCCGGCTGTCGGCCCTGCGGGACGCGATGATGGCCGCCAACCTGCGTGCCGTCGCCGAGCAAGGCCCGGCCCTGGTTTTCGCCAGCAACCTTCACCTGCAGCGGAACAAGAGCCTCATGCCGTTCGGCGACCAGACGCTGGAGTGGTGGAGCGCGGGGGCGATCGCCGAAACGCACCTGGGCGACCGGTACGCCTTTCTGGCCTCGGCCCTCGGCACGGTCGGCGACGACATTCCGTCCCCGGACACCGTCGAGGGCCTCCTGTCCACGCTCCCGTGGGACCACTCTCTCATCGACGCCCGCCGCCTGGCCGAGGCCGTCACGAAGCCCGCCCCGCGCATCTCCCACGATTTCGCCTATTTCCCGCTGGACCCGGCCCAGCTCGACATGATCGACGGCATCGTCTTCCTCAAGCAGGCTGTCAGGCTGAAAAAGCTGGGTTGACAGGCGCGTGCGTGTCAGGCTGTGCTGACACGCACGCGCATCAATCACACCATCCATGCCCACCCCTCACCGAAGGCAGCGCCCGGGATCCCCAGGCGGTTGCTGCTGTGCGGACTGGTCCTGCGTTCCGCGTAATTCGGAGCGGCTAGAGCTCGAAACCGGTGCTTGACCTGGGGAAACGCGTGGAGACACACCGGATGGGCGTTTCTCTAGTCCGCGCACAGGTCCGAGCTTAGGAAGGATCAGGAGAGAGCAGCGAGCTCGATGATCTGCTGGGGCGCAGCGATACCGAGTTTGGTCAGCAGGTCGCGGTGGACCTTGGTGGGCTCGGTGCGCTGACGGAAGCGGCCCGCGGGGCCATGGAAGGTACCGATCTGCAGACGGTTGAGGTGACGGCGAATGCTCACCCAGGTGTCGCCGACGGTGTTTTCGATGATGCGGACCAGCAGCAGGGCCAGCCAGCACAAGATGACATGGGCGCGGATACGTTCCTCGCGGCGGTGGTAGACGGGCCGCAGATCGATGATCGACTTCATGTCGCGCCAGCCGCGCTCGACCTGCAAAAGCTGCTTGTAGCCGACGGCGATGTCGGCGGCCGGTAGATGCGGGTCCGAGCAGCGCAGCAGGTATTTGCCGTCCAGGTTGGCCTCAGCGTTGATCGCGCGGGCGTTGATCCGTAAGCGCCCGCCGGGGGTGGTGCGCAGATAGCGGTTCAGCGCGGGCCTGGCGCTGATCTTCCCGCGTAGCTCGGCCCGTTTGATCACGCTCAGCGTGTCGGAGCCGTCGATCAGCTCGCGCAGTTGGGTGATGAGTTGCTCGCGGACGTGGGCGTCGCGGGCGGCCGCCTCGGGGTTGTGGCAGATCACGAACCGTTCGTGCTCGCTGACCTTGACCTCTTTGATGCGCATGTTCGCGGTGATGTCGGCGTAGCGGCCCTGCCGCGACAGCGCGGTGGTGATCTCGGGGCTGTCGGAGCGCAGCTTCTCGCCGATGATGTAGTGATGATCGCCCCTGCGCGGGTAGCGGCGGTTGGCCGCGGAGGCGAACCCGCGGTCGGCCACCCACACGATCTTGGACAGGGTCCAGTCCCGCATGTCGTCCTTGACCTGCCGGATCAACGCTGAATCGGAGGTGTTGCCCGGCCAGGACCATACCCGGACCGGGATGCCGGAGCGGGTGACGGCCATGCCGATGACGATCTGCGGCAGGTCGTCGCGGGAGTCCTTGGACTTGCCGTAGGTGCGAAATCCGGCCCTGTCCTGCTCGCCGTCGCCGTCGCCGTCGCCGTCGGATGCGGATGCGGATGCGGATGCGGATGCGGATGCGGGTGGGGAGACCGGCAGTCCGTGCTCGTCGCGAGCGATCGGCTCGTCGGCCTCGTCGAGTTCGAAGTAGGTGCTGGTGGTGTCGAAGAACAGCAGGTCCACCTCCAGATTGAGCTGGTTGGCGACCTGGTTGTAGATCTCGGCCTCCAGTCGTTCGCGGACGTCGTGTAGCCAGTCCATGGCCCGGTAGCAGGCGTCGTCGCTGGTGGCGGCCAGGCCGTCGATGTGGGCATCGTTGCTGATCCAGTCGGCGGCAGCCAGTTTGGACGACGGAGCCAGGGCGCGGTTGGCGACCAGAGCGAACAGCACCCGCTCGGCCGAGACGTCACGGGGCCGGCCGCGGCGGCCCTGCAGGAGCTGGATGAGGATCTGGTCGATGCCCAGCCGGCGCCATATCTGGTCCAGTGCGTAGGTGCCGCCGTAAGGGCGTGATTCTAGGAACGCCAGGCCGGGGGCCGTGGTGGCGGCCAGTGCTTCGGCCGGGTCCAGCAGCTTGGATAGAGAGGCGACCAGCCGGGTGATCGCGGTGCGGTCGAGTTGGTCTTCCCGGCCGAAGCTGTGCAAGATTTTGGGCACGGAGCGACCTGCGACCGGGTCCCACTCGTTGTGGGCCAGGTGCAGGTAGCGGACTGCCGTGCCGTTCTTGGTCTTCCGGCTGGTGGTCTTCACATACATCGTCTCTAGACGATACCCACCCAAACCCGGAGCTAACGGGGCAATCTGCCCAGGCGTTTCTCTAGGCGATTTCAGGCCGCAGCTCTAGTCACACCATTCTGACCTGCAAGTTTACCCGGTCGGAGTCTCTAGTGACCGCTAATTACGCGGAACTCGGGAATCGGCGAGGGAACCAATGTGAAGGCGCTGACCTGGGGTGACGCCACTGAGTGACCGGAAAGAGTTGTTGTTCTGTCCCGTGTGCCGACTGCCGTTGCCCCCTTGACGTTTATCTTGTCTGCCCCCCATGTCAGGTGCACCACCTCGGTACTACCGGCCCGAGTGGCCCTCGCAGAGCTGATCAACCAGTGCGCGCAGGAGGAAACCGACCCAGAGCGGCATCTGACGGCCTGGGAAACACCCGAAACCCTGGGTCTCCTGGTCTGATGGCCTTGAACCGGGGAGGAACGGGCGGGCCGCCATCCGGCTACTGTTGCTCCGCATGACTCACACCGAGATCGAGATCAGCGCGGGGTTGGTGCGGGATCTGCTGCGTGACCAGCACCCCGACCTGGCCGATTACCCTTTGCGGCTCGGCGCGCGTGGCTGGGACAACCAGCTATGGCGGCTCGGCGACGACCTCGCCGTCCGGTTGCCCTGGGCGACGCAGTCTGCGGACGCGCTGCTGCGCAAGGAGCACACTTGGCTGCCCGCTCTTGCCCCACGCCTTCCTCTGCCGGTTCCCGTCCCGCAGCGCCTCGGCGAGCCCTCCGCGCGGTTTCCGCGCCCCTGGATCGTCACCACCTGGGTGCCGGGCGAGCCGGCCGACCGTGCCCCCGTCACACGCGCAGCGGAGGCGACCACCGCCCTGGCCGCCTTCCTGACGGCACTTCACCAACCTGCCCCCGATGAGGCGCCCGCCGGCCGGGACCGCGGAGGGCCGCTGGCCGACCACTCCGAGGGTTTCGCCAAGCAGCTCGCCTCGGCCACCAAGCTGGGGCTCATCCCCGACCCAGACGCCGTCCGTGCGGTCTGGGAAGACGCCGCCGCCGCGCCCGACTGGGCCGGCCCGGCGCTATGGCTCCACGGCGACCTGCATCCGGCCAACATTCTCACCGCGGACGGCACCTTCTGCGGCGTGATCGACTTCGGCGACCTCTTCGCGGGCGACCCGGCCTGCGACCTCGCCGCCGCTTGGATTCTGCTGCCGGACGACACCGTCGACCGCTTCCATGCCACCTACCAGCCGGCCCCGGACGCCGCGACCCTGCGCCGCGCCCGCGGATGGGCGGTGGGCCGCGCCCTCAGCGGCATCCTCATCGGAGACGCCGGCGTCCACGGCCGCCCAGGCGGCAAGCCCACATGGGGCCCACCCGCCCACGCCGCACTGCGACGCCTCATCGCAACGACCCATCGCTGATCAATCGCTTCCCCACGCGCTCGAAGACCGTCGCGCCGGTCCCGGCCATGCTCGGCATGTTGGCGTCTACTTGCCTAACGTGCCTTAACGACCTTCATGCGGCTGACCAGCAAGTTCGTTTGACAACCCCAGATAAGACGAGCTCCCGGCCCGGCCGGGGCGATGACCGGGATGCCTCGCGCGCACGCACGTAGCGGCCTCGCGAAACTCGTGAAACACGGTTGGGGTGCTCAGCGGCCGTATCCCTGGCTCGGGCCCTTGAAGGTGATGCCGGGGGTGGGCGGCCGGTAGGTGCGTCCTGGGTCGCGTGAGCGGCGTCGGGCCTCGGTCTGCTGCTGGGCCTGCTCGCGGCGCCTGCGGGCCAGGGCGGGAGCGGCCGGATCACGGCGAGCCTGGTCCTCACCTCGCTGCCGGGCAGTATCGAGCCGGCGGCGGTAGTCGGCCTCGGCGGTCAGGACGGCCAGGACCGTTGTCTGCGCGGCCGCGGCGGCGATTCGCGCTTGCAGGTCCTCGGTGCTGAGCAGGCCGTACGGGCGCTGCGGGTGCGTGACGTGCTCCAGCATGGCGGCCGCGAGGTTGGCCTTGGCCATCTGCTGGATCCGCGCCTGTTCGGCGGCTTCCCGCTCGCGCGCGCACCGCGGCGATGGGTTCGGGCTCCTCAGTGATGAGGCGGTCGGCGCGATCGCCCTGCAGGGTCGCGGCGTAGGCGTCCAGGGTGCGGTGCAGTTCCTCGGCGGGGTTGCGGGGTTCGCCGTGGCGGGCGCGGTCGGCGTCGGACTCCAGCAAGTTGCGCGGCAGGTACAGGTGGGCGCTGAGCCGGTCGCGGGTCATCGCCGCGTACAACGTGTGCGGGTTCAGGCCCATCCCGTAGATCAGCGCGTGGTCGCTGGTCAGTCCCTGGGCGGCGGCGACCGTCATCGCGGTGCCGTGCGACAGGCCGCCGGACGTGATGTACGCGGGCGTCACTCGCTCGGTAACCAGGACCGGCCTGTCCGGGCCCTGCCGGCGCCACTGCACGCTCACCGAACGGTCGCCGTGGATCGCGACCACGGTGCCCCGGTAACCGTTCAGCACGTCGACCCGCCGTCCCCGGCTCTTGCGGGAGCGGTAGTCGTTGGTCCGCAGCCGCACGTGATCGCCGACCGCGAGCGGCAGAGTGCGGCCGCCGGGCAGCCGATACAGCCGGTCAGGGCCGGTCAGTTCCCCAGCCCGGCGGCGGATCGCCCGCGCGGCGAGGTTGAGCCGTTCGGCATCGGCGTTCGACCCGGCGAGCACCAGGACGGCAGCGAGCTCGTCGTGCGCATCGGCGCGATACGGCGTGCGGGCGGTGTGCCAGTCGGCCAGTAGCGCGGCCAACGTGTCGCTGGCGTCGCGTCCGGCGTGCACCCGGCCGCCCTGGCTCCACGTGTGCAGCGCTTCGCCGCGGTCGCCAGCCCGCCACAGCTGCAGCGCCTGGCGTTCGATCGGGTCGACCTGACGCCGGTTCTCCTCCAGCACCAGGCCCTCGACCTGCCGGTGAATTGCGGCGAAGGCACCGCCGACACCGACCGCGCGCAACTGCAGCGGGTCACCGATCAGTATGACCTTGGTGCCGGTGCGCTCGGTTTCACGCATCAGGATCGCCAGGGCGCGGTCGTCGACCATCGCGGCCTCATCGATGACCAGCACGTCGATGCCGTCCAGGCCGGGCCGTTCGGGGTCGGCAATGCACTGTAGCCAGGCGGCGACCGTGCGCGCGGGTATGCCGCCCTCGGCGCGCCAGATCCACGCGGCGATCTGCCGACCGAAGAAGAGCGGCGCCGAGAGCGGGCCCGGGTGATCGAGATCGCTCAGACCCCGCTGGGCGGCGGGATGACGATCCGCCAGGCCGCCGAGTCGTTGAACGTGCAGACCTTCACCCTGAAGGCGTGGCTGAAGGAGGCCGGGATCCAGATCGGCCAGGCGAGCATCACCCACGCCGCGGCGCCGATGTCGACCGCGGTTATCTGGGGTTGTCAAGCGAACTAGCTGGTCAGCCGCTTGAAGGCCGTTAAGCCACGTAAGGCAAGTAGGCTGGCCGTCACTGCCGCGCCGGTGGATCGTCGAGAGCTTCATGTCCAGCTGGCTGGAGCGCGCGATGCGAACCGGTGGCAACGTCCTGGAGGCCGGCCAGGTGCGCGTCAACGCCACGGGCGCGGGCGAGTGCGGCAGCCCCAGACAAGGGTCCCGTGTTCTATGGTTATGGGCCTATGAGCCAATTGCGCACGCTATCTGCCACGGAAGTCCCTTCGGAACGACTCCTGCTTCGCAAAGCGCACGATGCCGACCGTGAAGGATTCATCGAGCTCTATACCGATCCCGAGGTTCAGGCATACATCGGTGGTCCCCAGCCTCGGAGTGACGTCGAGCAGCGCTTCGATGCAGCAATCGGAACCGCCAACGCGACATCCAGGCCTGGCAATTATGTCATCGCGGACAACACGACGAACCGACTTATCGGAACATTGATGCTCGCCTGCCGGCCGACCGATCACCCTGGGCATGTCACCGAGGATGGCGAGGCACTGGAACTGGGCTATGTACTGCGGCGCAGTGCATGGGGCGCGGGGTTCGCATTCGAGGCCGCAACGGTCGCGTTGCGCGCTGCGGCTGACGAACTCCCCGACCAGCCGGTCTTGGTCGTGACCCAGACCGCGAACAAGCGATCTCTGAAACTCGCCGCCCGCCTTGGCTTCTGCCCCATCAGCACGTTCGAGGAGTTCGGCGCTGAGCAGACCCTCTGCACGGCTCCCCTGTCCATGTTCCGAATCTGATCTCAGCATCCAACACAGCGGCCCTCAGACCAGGAGACCCAGGGTTTCAGGTGCTTCCCAGGCCGTCAGCTGCCGCTCGGGGTCGGTTTCCTGGTGCGCGCACTGGTTGATCAGTTGACTGTCTGACCTGCGGAAGTGCAGGGTTGTGCAGGCTTTCCTGATGACTCCCGCAAGTGCGCACACGGATAGTTTCGGAAAACCTTGCACAACCCTGCACTCACCGATCGTTATCTAGGGTTGCCAAGCGATCTAGCTGATCAGCTGCTTGATGGTCGTTAAGGCACGTTAGGCACGTAGGCGCGCCGTGACTGAGGCATCTGGCATTCGACGAACGAGTTGATCTCTTGATTCACCGGGAGGAGCGGCAGCGGGGTCAGCCATCTTCGGGATCTGGTGGTTCCGTAGTCGCTTCGATCGCCAGCGGCGTGGCGATCCCGCCGGTGAGCTGAAGCCCATGAGTGAGCGTGTAGTCGAGCTGCCTGGCCAGACGAGGGACGCTCGCCGCGGGCAGGTAGGCGTCAGCACCGGCGTTGAGCAGGCGTCGGACCGGGCCGTGGTAATTGACTCCGAGCTCCTCGTCCTCGACTTCGGTGATGATGACACGAGCCTTCGGGAACATTGATCGGAGATTTCCGATCAACTGCGGGCTGACCGGCGGTGCCAGCAGCACGTCGGCCGTTGCGGGAGCCGCGTGCATGTCGAGCACGATGTAGTCCGCCCCCAGTTGGGTGGACAGCGACATCCGGGCCGCCGCCGACAGCTTCATCGCGGTGGCGACGACGGTCACGCTGTCGTAGTCGATCGGTGGTTGGTCGTTGACCTCCTCTGGCGTGTCGCGATCGACGATGGCGCCTTGGAGCACGTCGATGGTGCTGGAGATCGTCGCGAACGACTGGCCGTCCCGCGTGACGACCAGGTTCTCACCGGGCTGGAGGGCGTCGATGAGAGCCACGATGTCCTCGGGAAGGCCAGTCACGTCGATCCGCCGCGTGGGCCGCGTGGCGCGCTTGCGGATCACCGGGTCTTGGACGAGCGCAGGGCGGCGGACGAAAGTGGCAGCGTCGTCACAGCGTTCAATCCTTCACACATCGGACCGGCGGTCGGTGGCGAGCCTTTGCTCGCATTGATCACTTCGGGACATCATTGGGCACCATATCGAGTTTCCGGTGTTTCGACCGCCCGGGACGCGCCTGGAGGTAGGCGTTGATGGGCGGGAAACTGATCCCTGTCAGCCCGCCGCCGGCTCGGCAAGGCGGGCCTCCAGATCGGCGATCATCCCTGTGAGCAGACTGGTGTTCTCGCGCCTGACCACCTGCGGGCCGACCGTGTCGATGCCGGAGATCTTCGTGAGGCACTCGGCGGCGGCTTTCGCCATCGTTTCGAACTCCTGACGCGCGATCGACCCAGGACTGCCGGCCGTGAAAGCGGTGGCGCGGTGCATGTCCTTCATCGCCGTCATCGCCGTTCGTGCGGCCGACATCGCGTCGCGGGCGCTGAACTCATCGCCGAGCCCGCAGCGCATGTAACGGGTGACCCAGACCCTGCGCCGGGCAGGATCGGTCGAGGGCATGAATCTTTCCAGGCGATCGCCCCGGTTGGTCGCGATCACGCGGGCGACACGGACGGCCTGCCGCAGCCGGTGGCTGACTTTGATGCCGACTCCGGCGGCGATGTCGGCGTAGCTGACCTCGCGTCCGTGGTTGCTGCGCAGCCAGATCATCACCTCCGCGACTTCGGCGCGGCGGCCCGGATCATCGGCCAGGTCGCCCGCAGCGCGACGCTGCCGCAGGGCACCTCGCCCGATGAGGTCCTGCAGGATCTGCAGGCGGCACGGCAGGCTCAGCACGTGGCCCGTACGGCACGTGAGCAGGCGCACACCGACGTCGCCGCCCTGGCCGCCACCGCCCGGGTGCTGTACGGCGCCCTGCCGGACAGCCCGGCTTGGAAGGAGGGAGACGCGCCGCCACGCAGGAGACGACGCGCAGGGCCGCCGCTCAGCCGCCGGCCCCGGTGGAAGGCCTCGCTGGTCGCTTCGGCGAGGTCGTTGGCGGCGCGGCAGGCGGCATCGAGCTGCACCAGTAGCGCCTGGGCCTGGCGGCCGAGCGCTTCCTCAACGAGCGGGAGTTGACGAAGATGCTCCTCACGGAAAACCTCTTGCAGGCGCTCAACCCACGTCTCGACGTTTCGCTGGCGGCCCGAGGAGCGCAGCACGGAGTGCAGCCGTCGGACAGTGAGATTGGCGGCCGCCGCGGGCGTGTGCGCCGCCTGCAGTACAGCCCTCGCCTCGTGTGAGGTCAGCCCGATGTTCTTGACCTGGAAGGCCTTCAGCGCCGCGGGAAAGTACTCCCTCAGCAGGGAGCGGAGTTGGTTGGCAAGCTGCTGGCGGTTCCAGACCGCGTCCTGCTGGGCGCGAGCGAGCACGGCGATCGCCTGGACAAGTTCGGAGTCGGTCGGCAGCGGCCTGTGGTGGTCGGCGTCGACGCGCAGGATGTTGGCCAAGGTCAGTGCGTCGGCGTGGTCGGACTTGGACCGGGCGACGGTGTGGCGTTCGCGGTAGCGGGCAACGGCCAGCGGGTTGATCGCATACACCTTGCGGCCGGTGGCACGCAGACAGGCCACCATCAGGCCGCGCCCGGTTTCGATCGCGACCGGGATCGGCGCCTCTGGGTTGTCGCCGTGTTCGGCCAGCAGCTCGACCAGGGTCTGCCGGCCCTTGGCATCGTCGCTGATGCGTTTCTTGGCCACCAGCTTGCCGGTCTCGTCGACCAGAGCGACGTCGTGGTGCTTCTCCGCCCGGTCGATTCCGCATGTCACCCTCAACAGCGTCTCCTTCATCGGTCGTTGCAGCAGGTGAGCCGCGCAGGGGCACGCCACGCCCTAATGAGAGAGCTCGGCGGCTCGACATCCGATCAGCAGTTCGTGACCCCAGCCCGCCGCAGGCCCGCCCTCTGCGTAAGGGCTCGATGGCCCCGGTTTCCAGAAGCGGTCCGTCCTGCAGCGGGCTCACACCACGATCTTGGTAGACCGGTGTGCTGGCGGGTGGCGATCGAGAGAGACCGAGGCGCACGGCCTTGGCAGAGGACTCAAGGCCCGGTATCCACACAGGCGTTCACTCGATCTCTCTTGATCACCACTCGTCAGGTAGCTCCCCCCACCGCGTACGGCCTCTGTGAAGGAATCGGGCTCCCGGTTGAGTAAAGACATCGCTGTTCCCGCAGATATGGGCGAACCGCTGGATCAGTCCTCGCCGAAGGTGGCCGACAGTCCGGTGAGCATCTGCAGCAGGATGTCGACGTTGCCGATCGCGTCGACGAGGCACTGGCGGGGCACCCGCATCTCGGCGCTGGTGTGGTCGCGGCTCATGACTCCTCCATATCCGGCACCGGTGAGATCGTTGCACCGGCCGACAGCAGTCTCTCCGCCAGCGCGCGACAGCGCCTCCCGAGCTCCGGAGGGTCGAGTACCTCGAAGTCGTGCCCCAGCAGGAGCACGTGCATGAGCACGAAGTCGAGGCTGGCGGCGCCGCTGAGCACCTCGCAGAGCTCGCTCCCTCGCCGTCGTACGACGGCCGCCGACGCCGGAATCTGCGCGCGCACCGTGTCGGCCGACGCGTGCACGAGGAAGCGCGCCTGGTGCGGGTAGACCCGACTCGCCACACCCTCCTGCACGTACGTCGCCGCGTCGGGCGCCGCGCGCGGGCGGAAGCGCCAGGTCCGTGCAGACACATCGGTCATCCGGTCGACGCGGAAGCTGCGCCAGTCGTCGCGATCGAGGTCGTAGGCGAGGAGGTACCAGCGCCGGTCGGAGGCGACCAGGCGGTAGGGCTCGACCCGCCGCCGTCGCACCTCGCTCCCGGACGGGTAGTCGAAGCCGGCCTCGACTTCGTCGCGGCAGGCTCTGGCCAGCGTCATGAGCGCCTCGGGGTCGACCGGCGTGCGGCCTGCGCCGAAGGACTCCACCGAGCCGGAGAGCGCGCGCACCTCGTGCCGCAACCGGGTGGGCAGCACCCGGTCGAGCTTGGTCAGCGCCCGGAGTGTGGCGTCGCCGGCGACCGCGCCACCCGCGCCGGCGAGCAGCGAGACCACGGTGGCGATCGCCTCCTCGTCGTCGAGAAGCAGCGGCGGCAGGTCCTGCCCCGGGCCGAGTTGGTAGCCGCCGCCGACACCCTGGCTGGCATGCACCGGATAGCCGAGCGTGCGCAGCCGCTCGACATCACGCCGTACCGTGCGCGGCGTGACCCCGAGCCGGTCGGCGAGCTCGGGGCCGGTCCAGACCTGGCGCTGCTGCAGCAGCCCGAGCAGGGTGAGCACCCGCTCCGTCGTACCCCGCTCGCCACCGCTTGCCATGTCCATGTCGCCCAC
Organism: Streptosporangium album; assembly: GCF_014203795.1. Lineage (NCBI taxonomy): Bacteria > Bacillati > Actinomycetota > Actinomycetes > Streptosporangiales > Streptosporangiaceae > Streptosporangium > Streptosporangium album. The sequence goes on from NZ_JACHJU010000002.1 coordinate 171,220, forward strand.
CTTGCCAGATAGCGGACCGATCCTGTCCGCTAGAGGTGTCAGGGTGGCTCCATGGATGCAGACGAACTCGACTGGAACCGGACGCTGCGCGAGCAGTGGGAGTTCCACTGGAACCATCAGCTCCGAGCCCGGCTCGACGGCCTCACCGACGACGAGTACTTCTGGTCGCCGGTGCCGGACGCCTGGAGCGTGCGGCCGCGCGGCAGCTCGACGGCGCCCGTGCAGCTCGGTGCCGGGGACTTCACGATGGACTACGCCTTCCCCGGGCCGGTCCCCGCGGCCTTCACCACGATCGCCTGGCGACTCGGTCACGTCATCGTCGGCGTGCTCGCCGCGCGCAACGCGGCGCACTTCGGCGCGCCGGCGGCGTCGTACGAGACCTGGGAGTACGCCGGCAGCGCGGCCACCGCGCTCGACCAGATCGAGGCCCAGCTCGACCTCTGGCTGGCCGGGGTGCGCGGCCTCGGCGAGGCCGGGCTCCGGGTCCCGATCGGCGCGAAGGAGCCCTTCCCTGAGGCGCCCATGGCCGATCTGGTGCTGCACATCCACCGCGAGCTGATCCACCACCTGTCCGAGGTCTGCCTGCTGCGCGACCTCTACCTGCACACGGAACCCGGCACCTCTGGGGGAGACTCATGACCGCAAAGACGACACACCTCGACCCTGAAGAACTCCACAGCAACCCTGCCTTCACGCAGGGCGTGATCGCACCCGCTGCCCGGACGCTCTATGTTGGTGGCCAGCTCGGCACCGATAGCACCGGAAACCTGTTCGACGGTATTGAGGCGCAAACCACTCAGGCAATGCGAAACGTGCTGACTGTGCTTGCTGTCGCGGGTACCGGTCCCGAGCATGTCGTCAAACTCAACATCTACCTCGTCAATGGGGTCGACGCACAGGTGGGATACGCGGCGTCGCGATCAGTGTGGGGCAATCACCGCACAGCCATCACGGTCGTTTCCACCGCAGGACACGCTCGCCCAGGCACGCTCGTGGAGATCGACGCAGTAGCGATCATCCCCGAATAGGACGAACCCACGGATCGAGGCTGCAAAGGCGTAACTCGCCGCGTGGCCGATGACAGCGCCGTAGCACGATCGGCTTACGGGACGGGACTGTACGGGTTTTCGGCTCTGTCGCAGATTCGGTGGTGACCGAACGTCCTGCTGCGTCACGGTGAGTTGTGCGTGATGTCAACGAACTGGTGAGTACGGTGTTTTCGGGGTTATCGCCGCTGGTAGTGCAGGACGTGGCGGACGAAGGCGAGCGGATCCGGGTGCGGGCGCGAACCCCGGACGGGTCGGTCGCCTGTCCGGGGTGCGGGGCCAGACGACGCGCGTGCACGGCTATCACGAGCGGAGCGTGGCCGATGTGCCGGTCGACGCACGCCGCGTGCTGGTGGTGGTACGGGTCCGCCGCCTGGTCTGCCCGACACGCGGCTGCCGCCAGACCTTCCGCGAACAGCTCCCCGGGGTGCTGGAGCGCTACCAGCGGCGCACATCCCGTCTGACCTGCCAGATCGGCGCGGTGGTCCGCGAGCTGGCCGGACGCGCCGGCACGCGGGCCTTGTCCGTCCTGGCCATGCGCCTGTCCCGGCATACCGCCCTGCGTATCCTGCTGCGCCTGCCCTTGCCGCAGCCACCGGTGCCCCGGGTGCTGGGGGTGGACGACTTCGCTTTTCATCGCGCCGCCTGGCCCGGCTCTTGCTCACCCGGCCCGGCAATCTGACCGACACCCGCCGGCGCCTGCTGGACGACCTCACCACCGCCTGCCCGGAGATGATCGAGTTGGCCGGGCTCGTCCGCGGCTTCGCCGACCTGCTCCAGCCGCGTGACGGCAACGCCGGCCGCCTCAACGCCCGGATCACCACCGCCCGTGCCGCCGATCTACCTCACCTGCACGCTTTCACCCGCGGCCTCGACCAGGACCGCGATGCCGTCCGCGCGGCCCTGACCTTGCCCTACCACAACGGCGGCACCGAAGGCGTGAACACCAAGACCAAGCGCATCATGCGCCAGATGCACGGCCGCGCCGGTTTCACGCTGCTCCGCCACCGCATCCTCCTGGCCTGACGCTCCGTCACCACCGAAAGAGAGACAGAGCCGAAAGAGAGAGACAGAGCCGTTAACTGGACAGACTCGCCCATCTCCTCCTTCGTCGCACGCGGGAACCCGGCCGCGCGCAGTAGCTGGTCGACGTCGTGCTTCAGCTCTTCCAGATTCACCCCAGGCGTATCAACCACGGCCGCGAGGCGACGACGATATTGATCACCTTCTGCCGGCCGGGCAGGACGCTCACGCCGTGAGCCGCCACCGTCGTCTTGGCGGGCTTGCGCGTCGCCAGGGCGCTGGCCGGCACCCCGGAACCGGTGTGGGGGATGTGAAGGTGCTCCAGCATCCCCTGAAGCTTGCCGTCCTTGGCGTACTGCCGGGCGATCGCCAAGAACGCCACATTGCCGTCGGCGTCGCCAATGGCCCACACCGCGCCGGGGAACACCTGCTCGCGCACCCCGCCGGCAAGGAGTTGGGTGATCTGGTCATGCGGGTGGGCCACGAGATGTCCTCAGACGATCTGCTCGCTGAGCGCGTTCAGCGCGGCAGCGGTGGCACTGAGCGGGAAACGGGCGGCGTTGCGCAGGCCCGCGGCGCGCAGGTCTGTCAGCATGGCCGGGTCGGTCTGCAGCTGGATGAGGATCTGGGCCAGGGCGCCGAGGTCGGCCAGGTCGACGCCCAGCGCGGATTCGGCCAAGACTTCGGTCAGGCCGGGCACCAGCCGATACACCACCGGCAGGCCGCAGGCCTGGGCTTCGAGGGCAACCAGGCCGAAGGCCTCCAGGGTGACGGAGGGCACGATGAGCACATCGTGGTCGGCGAAGGCCTGCCACAACTCGGTGCGGGGCAGCCAGCCGAGATAGGCCGGACGGCAGCCGGCCCACGCCAGGCGGGCCGCGCAGGCGGCGTACTCGCCAGGCGGGGCGGCGATGCTCAGGTGAAGGCCGGGCATGGCGGTCAGCGTGGCGGCCACGACGTCGACGCCTTTTCTCGGAGTCAGGCGGCCGGCGTACAGCAGCCGCAGCGGCCCCTCCCGGCGCGGCCGCGGGCGGGGCGGGGTGCGCAGGAGCTGGTCGGGGATGCCCCAGGGAATGTGCACGAGGCGGGCGCAGCGGGCGTCGGGCGCCAGCCGGTGAAGTTCGGCGGCCATGGCCGCAGTGGGCACGACGATGGCGCGGGCGGCTTTTGTGGCCTGGTGCAGAACGCGGCGCTGGGTGGGGTGGGCGGCGGCAAGCAGCAGGTCGGTTCCGTGGACCAGGGCCAGATGCGGGTGGCGGGGCAGCAGCCGGATCAGGGCCGCGGTGGCGCCGAAGGCCAGGTGTTGCAGGTGGACGACACCGACGTCGCACGGGTCGATCCGTGCGGCGAGGGCGTAGCGGAGTTTCTCGACGTAGGTCCAGAACAGCGGCCCGTCCAGGCATTTGCCGCCCACGGCCAGCAGATGTACCCCCGCCGGGACGCCCGTGTGCGGGGCCTCGGGGTTGAGCATGAACACTTGGGCGTCGATCAGCGGGGCAGCGCCGGTATACAGGTCATACAGCAGTTCGACGCTGCCGCCGGGGCTGGCCGCGGGCAGGTCCAGAGCGGTGAGGATCGGAGCTTTCACAGGCGCCCTCCTTCAATCTCCTCATACAGGCGGGAGATGTCGATGCCGCCCGAGCGCGTGTACTTGCGGCCGACCGTCTGGTCTGCTCCCCGTCGACTGCCGACCGAGATCGCCATCGACGATCCCTCCCAGCCGGCGGTACCGCGCGCCCAACCCGGGCGGGGCGCCGACGAAGGTCCCGGCGTGTTTGCCGCGAAGTCCGCCGTTACAGGTACTGGCCCGTCTCGGCGCTGTCTGTCTTCGACACCCGCACCGACACCACGTTGGCCAGGTTGATGACCAGGCCATTCATGTTGGTCTCACGGTTATATCTCGCCCGGGCCAACACCAGGCTGCGCCGCTCGTCCAGAGCACGAGCGATCGCCTCCAACGCTTCGTGCTCCCCGTCGAAATCCCCGCTCATCACGGAGATGTCTTCACCGCCTACCGGGTGAAATCGAATGTTCAGTACGACGTTGTCAGGCACGGTCGGCTCCTTTCGCCAGAATCCGCAAGGAGTACCTGCCCAGTATTGAACGCTGTAGGCAGGTGCCCTCCGCATCCGCCTGCCGCGCTGCCGATCCGGAGTCATCGTCTATCGCCACCTGAGCTCAGACGGCATTCCTGATCGACCTCGTTAGGCCACTTTGCCCCTGGGGACACAGCTGGGAGTTCGGGGCCTCGACGTGAGCGCCGACACCGCCGTGCGCCGCTACCGCGCCTGCTAAGGCGGATGGAAAGCAGGCTCCGATTCCCGCCTCCAGCGGCAAGGCCATCCGGCACCGGATCTCCCGAGGCGGCGACCGCCAGGCCAGCCGGGCCCTTCACCTGATCGCGCTGACCCGCATGGCCTGGTGTCCCACAACCCGCGCCTACATCGAGCGCCGCACCGCCGACGGCAAGTCCAAAGCCGAGCTCCGACGCTGTCTCAAGCGCTACATCGCCCGCGAGCTTTTCAAGGCCCTCATCAGCAGAAATAGCACAAGCGAACATCTTCAGAACGCCGCTTGACAAGCATAGGAGCATCGGGGGCTTCACTCATCAATGCCCGCACATACTTGCGGGCCTGCAATCGCGGCTCCCGCCTGCGGAAACAACAGACGATGGAACCCATGAGCTCATCCAGACACCGGCGGGCCGCCTCGACCCCTACCATGGCAACAGCAGCCGCCTGATCATCTTCTTGCATCACAACTCGAAGATCATAAGACGGCTGCCCTGCGTTACGGACCAGCCACCTTCAGTCAAGGATTACGATCTACGGCTTCCGTACTATGATCATCAGCAAGTTTCTCCACCGAGCCAAATCGCCCGGCGTGCCTGTCGCCGGGTTCCTGATGCATCGGTGGTCGATCAAGCACTGCGATACGTCGTTGGGTGTCTGACGCCTCAAGGCGTTCTTTCGCCGTGCCTCCCCCTCAATCGGAAGGTTCTTTTATGCATATTTCGAGTGTCGTTCGTTCCGCCGCGATGGCCCTCACAGTTCTGGCCCTGGTGTCGACGGTCTCTGCCTGTGGAGGTGGGGACAGCACTGCGGGGAGTGCTGGTGCCGGGAACATCGACAAGGCCGCTTTGATCGACAAGATGAAGGAGAAGCCGGAATCGAAGGATATTCCGGCTTCAACCATGGACTGTATGGTCGGTGCCTTGATGAAGTACGGTGACCAGGCCACATTGCAAGGAATCATTGATGGCAAGGTGAACGTCGACAATGACTTCAAAGCCTTTGGTGCGAAGGAGAAGCAGGTCCAGGAAGAGGTAAACAAGTGCCTCTAGCGCTGCCCCGCGCTAGAGAGGTTTAAGGGCCGGAGTTATATAGCCGTCTGGCGAGGCGTCACTCTCCATCGCACCGTATCCACCACCTGAGCCGTGCGTGCTGTCATCGACAAGGCGCCTGCCCTGAACTGCGGATCAGAAGGTTGGGGTTTCGAGTACCTCCGGCCGCACAGATGCACGAAGGCCCCTGAACAGGCGCTACGTCGTTAGGGGCCTTCGTGTTTTCTTGGTTGCCTTGGCCGCTTGCTGCTGAGGCGATCTCGTGCGCCCAGCAGAACTGGAGGTGAAGCCGTGATATAGCGGCTGATCTGCATGTTCGTAAGCTCGTCGTCGCTTGCCGGTGGAAGTCCGATCCGGGTAGCTGCCAGGAGGCCCGGCAGCAGGCTGGCGGCTTCGTCTGGAAACGGGCGGGGTCGAAGCCCAGCGTCAAAGGCCCTGTAAGGGGAAGCAACGATGCGGTCCGCAGCACGACGCGAAGCCTGCGGCGTCGTTACTCAGTGCCAGTGAACAGGCCGATCGTTAAGGCAACCGGTGTCAGTTGGATCGTGCGAGTCGCCGCCCCATGAGGATGATCATCGCCCACAGGACCATGGCTTCGTGGTGCTCGGATAGGCGCTCGTGGTCGCGCACGCAGCGGCGGCGCTGGGAGATCCACGACAGTGTCCGTTCCAGCCCCCATCTGCGGGGCAGGGTGGACAGCCAATACTTGACCGGCTCCGGCTCGCCCGGTGGCCATTCGGCCAAAAGCCAGCACTCCGGCAGCTCTTCACCGGCATGGGCACGGCGGATCATCCGGCCCGCGGGCCGCACCCGCAGCGCGGCGAACCGGGAGCGCAGCGGTCCCTTGGACCCGGGCCGCCAGGTCACCGTGTGCAGCGCGCGCCGCCCGGCGGCAGTAACGATCTGCCGGGCCGAGCGCGGCTTGTCTCGATAACGCGGCACCGGCCGCCGCCCGGTCCCCCGATACGGCGCGACGGTCCGGCAGGCCCCGGCACCCAGCAGCGCGGTATCGGAACGCACCCCCACCACGTACGGGATGCCACGCCCGGTCAGGCCCAGGCGAAAGGCCCCGGCTTGGCCGTAGCCCTCATCGGCGACCACCAACGGCGGATCCAGCCCCCAACTCTCCAGCTCGTCGATCATGTCCAGAGCCAGCTGCCACTTGGGCACATGACCGACGTCGGCGGGGATTCGGCAGCGCCGCCGGCGCGCCGTCACCGCGGCCGGATCCTCTGCCCGCGGCGAGGCCGCATCCCACTGCTCAGGCACGAACAGCCGCCAGTTCACCGGACAGGAGGCGACGTCGGTGACCAGATGCACGCTCGGCGCGACCTGGCAGTTCGCGGTCTTGCCCAGGGCTTGTTCGTGAATAACTGTCAGAGTTGATCTGCGGGACCGGGTCGACGGTGAGACGCTGGAGCATGACCGCCTCTTCGAAGGAAGATGTACCCGCAGCCGAGCTGCGGGCCAAGTTCGAGCAGATCCTGCCGCACCTTGACGAGCGGTGCCGTCGCCTCTACCTGGCCAGCGAGGCCGCCGTGCTCGGCCATGGCGGGATTGCCCTGGTGGCCGCAGCCTCCGGCATCAGTACCGCCACCATCGCGCGTGGCATCATCGAGCTGGAGACGCACCCCGCGCCGACCCGCCGCATCCGGGCCTCGGGCGCCGGGCGCAAACCGCTGACAGTCACCGACCCCGGCCTGCTACCGGCCCTTGAGTCACTGATCGAGCCGCACACTCGCGGCGACCCCGTCTCCCCACTGCGCTGGACCACGCTGTCGCTGCGCAGCCTGGCCCATGCCCTTTCCGCGCAGAAGCATCCGATCGGTGCCACAACCGTCGGCCACCTGCTGCACGGCCTGGGCTACAGCCTGCAGGGCACGGCCAAGACCACCGAAGGCACCCGGCATCCGGATCGCGACGCCCAGTTTGCCCATCTCAACGCCACCGCCGCCGCCTTCCTCGACGACGACCAGCCGGTGATCAGCATCGACACCAAAGCCAAAGAGTGGCTCGGCAACCGCGACCGGCCTGGACGTACCTGGCAACCGGGAAAGAACCCGATCAAGGTGGACAGCCACACCCTCGTCACCAGCGACCAGCCAGTGGCCATCCCCTACGGAATCTACGACCTCGCCACCAACAGCGGCTGGGTCAACGTCGGAACCGATCACGACACCGCCGAGTTCGCGGTGGAGTCCGTCCGCCGCTGGTGGCGACGCCGCGGTTGTCTCGACCACCCGCACGCCACCCGGCTGTTGATCACCGCGGACGCCGGTGGCTCCAACAACCCCCGCTACTGGACATGGAAGAAGCAACTACACGACTTCGCCCGCGAGAGCGGCCTTGAGATCACGGTCTGCCACTTTCCTCCCGGCACTTCGAAGTGGAACAAGATCGAGCACCGGATGTTCTGCCACATCACCGCCAACTGGCGTGGCCGCCCGCTGACCAGCTACCAGGTCGTCATCGAGACGATCGCCGCGACGACAACAGAGGCCGGACTGAGAGTCAGCGCCGAACTGGACACCGGCAACTACCCACTGGGCACCGCCATCACGCCCGCCGAGTTCCATGCCCTGCCGATCACACCCGATGCATTCCACGGCGACTGGAACTACACCCTGGCCCCCACCCCTCCCAGACTTTCCGAAGAAGCCGAGACCAACCAACCGATCGATCCGGACGTGACCTGGATGCTCACCGATCCGGCCCTGACCGGCATGCCGCGCTCGGACTTCGCCCGCCTGGTGCAGATCTCGGAGCCCTACTGGGACGCGCTGGCAGAGGCGGCCTTTCAACGCCGTTTCCACCGCCCGCGCCGCTACCTCCATCCGCAGACCAGCAGCCTAGATCACTTCCACCGGCTCCTGACCGCTTTACTCCGTCGCCGCAAGGCCGCGACCAGCACCCTCCTAGCCCGCCTGCTGGGCGTCACCCGCACCAACCTGTCCAACCAGTTCCAAGATGGCCACCGGATCCTCGACCTGCACAAAATCTCCGTCACGCCGATCCCCGGATCGCCCGCACGTACGCTCGAGCAACTGCAAGATCGTATTACGTCCGCCGATGACTGCCCCGCAGATCAACTCTGACAGTTATTCACGAACAAGCCCCCAGCGCCCCGCAGTACTGCGCGGCCACCCCCGGCGACTCATCGCCGTCCTTGACAAAGGACACATCATCGACCACCCATGCCACCGGGTTGATCGCCGCATCCATCCGCCAGGCCAGCTCGGCCAGCACCAGTTGATGCGACCAGGGGGCATCGGTGCAGAACTGCTGCAGCCCTTGGCGGTCCACGCCCAGCCGGGCCGCCATCGGCTCCATCGATTTACGCGCTCCATCGGTCAGCAGGCCGCGCACATACCGCTCGCCCCACCGCCGCTGATCAGCACGGGCGAAACCGGAGAACATCTCAGCGGCAAACGTCTCCAGCCGCGCCCGCACGGCCTCGAGTTCTTGAGGGGTCATCTTCCCTCACCCCCAAACAGGTGACATACCGTCCCCTACCCGAGGTAACCAAGCCCTACTAGTGACACGCCGAATCAGCGCGCGTCGACGCATTTCCGCAGTTCACCCCAAGGATGCATGCACTATGCCGCACACACGTCTGCGGAACGCAGGTTGCCCGGTTCGTCGTTGACCACGCCACCGCGTTCCGCCGGTGACGCCGCCGCCGGCGGAGAGGAGTCCCTAGGCGCGCAGGCGCAGTCCCCTCGGAGTCGGGTGGAACCCGGCCTCCTCCAGGGCGGCGCCCAGGGGGGAGTCGTTGATGGCGGCGCCGTCCGCCCGCTCCACGGTCAGCTTGCCGAGGGCGCCGTCGCGGACGGCCAGGGCCAGCGCGTCCACGGCGGGCCTGAGGCGGTCGCCGTCGGTGAAGGACAGCAGGGTCTTGCCGCCGCGCTCGACGTAGAGCACCAGGTGCCCGTCCACGAGCACCACCAGGGAGCCCGCCTTCCGGCCCGGCTTGTGGGACACCTCACCGGGGTGGGCGGGCCAGGACAGGGCCGCGCCGTACGGGTTGGCCGGGTCGGCCGCCGCCAGCACCACCGCCCGCCGGCCGTTTCCGTCCGGTTTCCGGGTGCTCCACGGGTCGGGTGCGCCGTCACCCGATGGCGCGGCGGTGGCGCGCATCCGGTCGACGGCTCCGGGGAGGGCGAACTGGGCGCCGCCCAGCCCCTCGACGAAGTAGCCCCGGCGGCACCGGCCACTCTCCTCGAAGGCGCGGAGCACCTGGTAGATCGCGGCGAACCCGCCGGGCAGCCGCTCTGCGGTCACCGCGCCCCGCGTCACCACGCCGTGCCGCTCCAGCAGCACCTCGGCCTGGGCGTGCGCCCGCTGGGTCGGATCGCCGGCCGCCTGCGGCAGCAGCCACCAGCGACCGCCCACGGTCGGCGGCCCGCTCCGGGTGGGCAGCACCGGCCGCCGCCTGCGCGTCGCGGCCGGACGATGAGCGGGACGGCCGGTGCCGAGCGTGGCCCGCAGCGGTGCGAGGGTGTCACCGGTGATCCGCCCGGCCCACACCAGGTCCCATACGGCGGCGGCCAGCGCCGCGTCGTCCGGGATCACGCCGGTCATGAGGGTGCCGACCCGGCTCGCCAACTCCCGGAAGAACAGCGCCCCGCCGCCGCCGAGCACCTCCACGACCGCCCCGTGCAGCGGTGTCATGGTGATCTCCAGCGGTTCGGGCATCAGCAGGGGGGCGGTGTCGGCGAAGTACAGAGCCACCCAGCCATCCCCGCCTGGGAGAGATCCCTGTCCCGCCCAGACGACCTCCCCGGAGGACGTCAGCTCGTCCAGCAGCGACGGATCGTATCCGGGCACCCGCGAGGGCAGGATCAACGTCTCCAGCGCGGAGGCGGGCACCGCCGCGCCTTGGAGCTGCTCGACCGCGCCGACCAGCGCGTCGATGGGCGGCCTGCCCCGCTGCGGACTGCCGGTGATGCCATGCCAGGCGGGGGCGAAGGCGGCCAGGGTCTCGGGGGAGACCGGCTCCACCTCTTTGCGGAGCCGGGCCAGGGACCTGCGGCGCAGCATCCGCAACACCCCGGCGTCGCACCACTCCTCTCCCCGGCCGCCCGGCCTGAACTCCCCGTTCACTACCCGGCCGGAGGCGGCCAGGCGGCGCAGCGTGTCGGTGACTACCGCGGGGCCGATGCCGAACCTGGCGGCGGCCGTGTCGGCCGGGAAGGGAGCGCGGGTGCGGGCGTGCCGGGCGACCAGGTCGCCCAGCGGGTCGTCCACCGGCTCCAGGAAGGCGTGCGGCACCCCCACCGGCAGCGGCACGCCGAGCGCGTCGCGCAGCCGGGTGGCGTCCTCGATCGCCGCCCACTGCTCCTGTCCGGCCACCCGTACCCGGATCGCTCTCCGTGCGCTCTCCAGATCGGCGAGCCAGGCCGGGTCACCCTCGCGCAGGCTCACATCGGCCGCGAGGAGGGGGCCGTGCGAACGGAGCAGGTCGGCCAGGTCCTCGGCGTCGCGGAGCGACCGGTCCAGCCGGGCCAGCTCGCGCTCGGTGTCGGCGATCACATCGGGGTCGAGCAGCTCGCGCAGGTCCGCCTGGCCCAGCAGTTCGGCCAGCAGGCTCGTGTCGAGTGCGAGCGCCTGGGCGCGGCGCTCGGCCAGCGGGGCGTCCCCCTCGTACATGAATGCGCCGACGTAGTTGAACAGCAGCGACGCCGCGAACGGCGACGCCTGGGAGGTCTCGACCTCGACCAGCCGCACCCGCCGCGCCGAGATATCCCGCATGAGCTGGACCAGCCCCGGGACGTCGAACACGTCCTGCAGGCATTCGCGCATCGTCTCCAGTACCACCGGGAACGAACCGTAGCGGCCGGCCACGTTCAGCAGGTGCGAGGCCCGCTGCCGCTGCTGCCAGAGCGGAGTGCGCCTGCCGGGAGTGTGGCGCGGGAGCAGCAGGGACCGCCCCGCGCACTCCCGGAACCGCGCCGCGAACAGCGCCGACCCGCCGAGCTCCTCGGTGACGATCTGCTCGATCTCCTCGGCGTCGAAGGTCGCCACGTCCGACGGGGGGCCGGACAGGGTGTCGGGGATGCGCAGCACGATCCCGTCGTCGGAATGGACGGCCTGGACGTCGACGCCGTAGCGCTCCCGCAGCCGCCGCCCGATGGCCAGGGCCCACGGCGCGTGCACCCGCGCTCCGTACGGTGAATGCACCACGACCCGCCAGTCGCCCAGCTCGTCGTGGAACCGCTCGACCACCAGTGTCCGGTCATCCGGCACATATCCGGTGGCCTCTCGCTGCTCGGCCAGGTAGGACAGCAGGTTGGCCGCGGCGAACTCGTCGAGCCCGGCCGCCCTGATCCGCTCCAGCGCGCCTCTGCGCGCCGGATCCTCCCGCTCGGTGGGACCCGGATCCACGCAGCCGGGCACCGGACCTCCCCGCTCCGCGGAGCCGGTTTTCAGGCCGCTCCGCGCGGAGGCGCCCGGCCGGGAATCGTCGCGGTGGTCTCCCTTTCCACCGGGGCCCGGCTTGACGCCGGAGTCGGCGCCCGCGCCCGCGCCGGACATCTCGCGGAGGAACGCGCCGATCGCCCTGCCCAGCTCCGCCGGGCGCCCTGCGCTGTCGCCGTGCCAGAACGGGAGCTTGCCCGGCTGTCCGGGCGCGGGGGAGACCAGCACCCGGTCGGCCGTGATGTCCTCGATCCGCCAGGAGGTCGCGCCCAGCACGAACACGTCACCGACCCGGGACTCGTAGACCATCTCCTCGTCCAGCTCACCGACCCGGGAGGACTTCTCCCCGACCAGGAAGACGCCGAACAGCCCCCGGTCGGGGATCGTGCCGCCGTTGGTCACGGCCAGCCGCTGGGCCCCGGGCCGTCCCCGCAGGGTGCCGGTGACCCGGTCCCACACGATGCGCGGGCGCAGCTCGGCGAACTCCTCGCTCGGGTAGCGCCCCGCGAGCATGTCGAGCGTCGCCTCCAGCACGCTGCGGGGAAGCGTCCGGTAGGGAGCCGCACGCCGCAGGAGGGTCTCCAGCTCGTCGACCGTCCACTCGTCGAGGGCGGTCATGGCCACGATCTGCTGGGCGAGCACGTCCAGGGGGTTGCGCGGATAGCGGAGCTCCTCGATCTCCCCGCTTCTCATCCGTTCGGCCACCACGGTCGTCTGGACCAGGTCACCCCGGTATTTGGGGAAGATCACGCCCCGTGAGACGGCCCCCACCTGGTGCCCGGCCCGGCCGATCCGCTGCAGGCCACTGGCCACGCTCGGCGGCGACTCCACGCAGGCGACCAGGTCCACCGCGCCCATGTCGATGCCGAGCTCCAGGCTGGAGGTCGCGACCACCGCCGGCAGCCGCCCCGACTTGAGCGCCTCCTCGATCTGGGAGCGCTCCTCCTTCGACACCGATCCGTGGTGCGCCCGCACGATCTCCGGGACCGCTCCCTTGGCGGCACCGGCCTGCGCCATCATCGCCGCCGGGGTGGACAGGGACGCCGGCGGCGCGGGGAAGCCCTCGGCCCAGTGCACCGGCTCCGACGGCTCCGCCCCGCCGGTCCTGCGCTCCCATGCCAGCTCGTTGAGACGGGTGCACAGCCGCTCGGCCAGCCGCCGGGAGTTGGCGAAGACGATCGTCGAGCTGTGGTCTCCGATCAGGTCGAACAGCCGCCCCTCCACATGCGGCCAGATGGAGCGCCGGGCCGGAGGCTCGACCAGCCACTCGTCGTCGTCGGGCCGGGGCGGGCGCGGGGCGCCGTCGAGCTCGGTCATGTCCTCGATCGGAACGACCACCTCGATCTCGATCTCCTTCTCGGAGGGCGGCTGGACCACCGTCGCGGGGCGGGAGCCGCCGAGGAAGGCGGCCACCTCGCTCACCGGCCGGACCGTCGCCGACAGGCCGATGCGTTGCGCGGGCTCGGGGAGCAGGGCGTCGAGCCGCTCCAGGCTGAGGGCCAGGTGCGCGCCGCGCTTGGTGGCGGCCACGGCGTGCACCTCGTCGACGATGACCGTCTCCACGCCCCGCAGCGCCTCACGGGCCTGGCTGGTCAGCAGCAGGAACAGCGACTCCGGGGTGGTGATGAGGATGTCCGCCGGCCTGGCCGCGAAGCGGCGCCGCTCCTGCGGCGAGGTGTCGCCCGAGCGGATCGCCACCGAGATCTCCGGCACCGCGAGCCCGAGCCGCCGCGCGGTCTGCCGCATTCCGGCCAGTGGCGCCCGGAGGTTGCGCTCGACGTCCACCGCGAGGGCTTTGAGCGGCGACACGTAGAGCACCCGGCACCGCCCCGCGGGGACGTCGTCCTCACGCGAGCGCCCCCGTCCGCCCGCGGTGTTCTCGGCGGGCCCGCCTGTCGCGGCCGCGCGCTCGGCGGCCAGCCGGTCGAGCGACCACAGGAACGCGGCCAGCGTCTTGCCGGAGCCGGTGGGCGCGACCACGAGAGTGTTGTCCCCCCGGGCGATCGACGCCCACGCCCCCTCCTGGGCGGCGGTGGGCGAGGCGAAGGCTCCGGTGAACCAGCCCCTGGTCACAGGGCTGAAGTGGTCGAGCGCTGATCCGGTCACGGCTCCATAGTGCATTGCCCCACCGACAGAATCCGCCCATGGGACGGAGGCCTACGGTTGGGAGAAAAGCACCATCAAGGTGTCCGAGCCGCCTATTAACTGTTTTGTCCGTATGCGCCTCGGGTGCGCAGCTATGACGAGCGCCTGGTCCTCTCCTCCATGAGAGCGGTTCTCGTTTGATCCGGGAGCCTGAGCTGCCGGTGGTGCTGGTCCGGCGCACCGGCACCTTCATGGAGATCGTGGAGGAGGTCCTCGCCACCATGGCGTGACGGCTGGGGAAGGTTCACCGGGTCCCATCACGGAGATAGAGACCAGACGAACATCCGACGCATTGAGCGGTGAGCCAGCGATGAGCATCGACCACCCGGCCGTGGAGACGGCACGTGAGCGGATCAGAACGGAGCATCTGCGGCAGCGCCGCCCGCCGAGCAGCGCGAGGGGCCTGCACCACTTCGCGCTGGTCTCCTCCGACGTGGAGACGACGATCGCCTTCTACCAGGATCTCCTGGAGTTCCCCCTCACGGAGATCTTCGAGAACCGCGACTACCGGGGATCGAACCACTTCTTCTTCGACGTCGGAAACGGCAACCTGCTGGCCTTCTTCGACTTCCCGGGCCTGGATCTCGGCCCCTACAAGGAAGTTCTCGGCGGGCTCCACCACATCGCCATCTCCGTGGACCCGTCGACCTGGGAGCGGTTACGGGGCAAGCTGGAGGCCGCGGGCGTGTCGCACCAGATCGAGAGCGGCGCGTCGATCTACTTCAGGGACCCCGACGGAGCCCGCCTGGAATTGCTCGCCGACCCGCTCGGCGAGATGTACGGCTCCCACATGCTCTGACCAGGGCCGGCGCTGACCGGGCGGGCGCGGAGGCGACCTGGCGCGCCGACTCCAGCCAACGGGCCAGGCGCGCGCCTTCGGTGACCGATCCTGCCCACTTCTCTTGGTGAAGTGCTACCTGCCACACTCACAGATCACGCGATGGCCGTCCTCATTTCATGGTGCCACGCTATCTAGCTGGGGAAACTCATACGCCACGTCCGTGGATGTAGCCGATTATCCATCGGATGGCGCCATCTTCGGTAGCATGCTGATTCAGCATGTCATGTAATTATCGGGGGTATGGTGGGGCCAGGTTACCGTCGGAAGCCTTTGACCGGCATCCCGGCACAATAGGATCCGCTCAGGGCCGTCTTTGGCTGACCGCATGTTATGCAGTTGGGAAAGGCCTGCGGATTCCAGGCTGAACACCTGCCCGCCCGGCGGCGCCGGCTCGCGAGGGCCCGGGATCAGCCAGGCGATCGTCCCCCGCCCGGCCGTGCGCGCCCGCCTCCCGCGAGGCCCGGTCCGGCCGTCTCCCATCTCCGATCCAGGACACCGATGTCGTTTTCCTCCCCCCTGTTCCTGTGGTTCTTCATGCCGGCCACGCTGCTGGTCTACTGGTTGCTCCCGTCGCGCTGGCGGAACGCCCTCGTCGCCGTGGTCAGCCTGGTCTTCTACACCTGGGGTGCGGGGCCGTACACCGTGCTGCTGCTCTCGGCGATCGTCGTCAACTACGTCGCCGGTCTCGTGATCGACTCCGTACGGCTGCTGGAACGACCCCGGGCCCGCAGGGGTGTGCTGATCGCGGCGGTTGGGTGGGACCTGGCGATCCTGGCCATATGGAAGTACGGCGGATTCGCCAGCCGGCAGATCGACGCCGTGTCGAGCGCGCTGGGGCTGGGCCACAGTCCGATCGTGAATCTGGCCCTGCCGATCGGAATATCGTTCTTCACCTTCCACCACCTCTCCTACGTAGTGGATGTCTACCGGCACAGCAGGCCCGCGCAGAAGAGCCTGGTTCAGTTCATCACCTACATCGCGATGTTCCCTCAGCTCGTCGCCGGACCGATCGTCCGCTACCACGAGATCTCCGAACAGCTCGCCGACACCGGCCGTGACAGGTATGACGACTTCGTCGCCGGGTTCCCCCGCTTCGCCCTGGGCCTGGCCAAGAAAGTGATCGTCGCTGACACGATCGCTCCGGTCGCGGACGCCGCGTTCGCCCACGCCGGTGGTCAGATCAACACTCCGACCGCCTGGTTGGCGGCGCTGGCCTACACCATCCAGATCTACTTTGACTTCTCCGGCTACTCCGACATGGCCGTCGGCCTGGGCATGATGCTCGGGTTCCGGCTTCCGGAGAACTTCAACCGGCCGTATTCGGCATGCTCCGTAACGGACTTCTGGCGACGCTGGCACATGTCCCTGTCCCGTTGGTTTCGCGACTACGTCTACATCCCGCTCGGCGGAAACCGCGGCGGCACCTTGAGCACCTACCGCAACCTGCTGATCATCTTCGTGCTCTGCGGCTTCTGGCACGGTGCCAACTGGACCTTCCTCGTCTGGGGCCTGTATCACGGCGGCCTTCTGGTCGTCGAACGGCTACTGGGCTGGGATCGCCCGCCCCGCACCATCTTGGCCACGGTGCTGCGTCGCGCCGTGACCTTCCTGCTGGTCGTGATGGGCTGGGTGTTCTTCCGCGCGGAGACCATGACCGAGGCGACGGGCGTGCTCCAGGCGATGTTCACCTGGCGGCCGGGGGAGCTGGACGAGTTCGCCGCGTTCGCGCTCAACCACCAGCGGACGCTCACTTTGGCGCTGGCACTGACCGTGGTGTTGCTCCCGGCCTCGCGCGCGCTCGGCCCGCTGATCCAGTCGGGTCAGGGCCGTGCGGTGACGGCGGTGCGGACCGTGATGACCTGGGTAGCCGCCCCTTATGCCGCAGTGCTGGTCGCCGCGGGCACCTTCAGCCCCTTCCTGTACTACCAGTTCTGAGTGAGGCCGCCGTTGACCGCTGTCGAGACCGAACCGACGACTCCCCGGATCCAGGTCCGCCGTCCGCGGCGGCTGCCGATGCTGCTGGCGGCGGGGCTGTTCTTCTTCGGGCCTGCGCTGGCCTTCGCCGTGGGCGACCGGGCCGTCGAGATCGAGAACCGGAAGCTGCCGGACTTGCCCGCTTTGTCGGACGGCTGGGAATTCATCCCCAAGGCCGAGGCGTGGGCCGTGGCCCACCTGCCGTTGCGGCAGTACGCCGTGCGTGGCAACGTCTCCATATCCGAAGGGATATTCGGCCAGTCACCGTCGTACAACACGGGAAAGAAACCTACATATCCCCGTGTGATCGAGGGTCGCGATGGCTGGCTCTACTTCGGAGACGACGTGATCGAGGCGTGCCGACCACGCTGGAGCATCACCGAGACTCTGAACCGGACGCGCAGGCTGGCCGAGATCGTACGGAAGTCCGGCAGGCGCTTTGTGTTCACTGTGGCGCCGGACAAGACCACGGTGTATCCCGGCAGATTGCCGGCGCGCTTCCTCGGTCAGGCGTGCTTGAGAAAGCGCAAGCAGGAATTCTGGGCCGCGCTGAAGGCGGCACGCCTGCCGGGGTACATGGATCTCCGCGGGCCTCTGGAGCGGTTGCAACAGGAGTCCGGCGCTTCCGCGTACTGGCGGACCGATAGCCACTGGAACGAGCGTTCCGGCGGGCTGTACGGCACGGAACTGGCTCGGGCGCTCGACCCCGGCCTCTCACAGGGCACCCGGCTGGTCAAGACCGGGCAGATGGTCCGGGAGGGCGACATAGGCACGATGCTCGGCACACCGCGCAAGGAGACCATCGACCAGTGGACACTGGTTCGAGACGGCGTGAAGCGGGTCCGGCAGGACGACGGGCAGATGCCCCTGTCGTTCGTCACCGCCAACATGTCGACCCGAGCCCCGCTGTTCAAGCCCAGAACCTTGCTCATCGGTGACTCGTTCACCCGTAACTCACTGTCGTGGGTGACGCCGTACTTCGCGAACCTGACCTATATGCGCAGTGACGCGTCCGCCAAAGCGGGACCGGACTACGTCGCGGAGAAGATCGCCCGAAGCGAAACGGTGGTGTTCGAGATGGTGGAGCGCTATTTCGTCGGTGGGCACGGAGAGATGCTGGACGACGCGACCCTCGCCGCGATCGACAGAGCGCTGCGATAAGTCTCCACTGGAGTCTGCGTCACAAAAAGAAGGCCACCGGCCCGGCGGCCATCGCCCGCCCGGGACGTCCCGGGCGCGAGTCCGCCGGTCATGAGCACGACGGGGAGGGGCCACACTTGGAGGATGCGCCTGTCGGAGTTCTGGAGCCGGATGAGACTGCACTTCGGTGACCCGTACGCGGAGTCGTGGGCCCGCGACTACGTCATCGCCGATCTCGGCGGCCGGACGGTGAACCAGGCGCTGGCCGACGGCATCGCTGCCAAGGAAGTCTGGCGGGCCGTGTGCGGGGTGTCCGACGTCCCCGCCCGGCTGCGCTGACGGGCCGTCGGCGCCGGGCCGGTCCGACCGGCGTGTCCGGTCTAGGGCGTGCCGGTGAGCAGCTTCCCGACCAGATCGGCCACGCGCCCGGGGTCCTCGGTGTTCTCCTGGCCGTCCGGGGACCACAGGAAGAGCCAGCCGTCCCCCGCCGGGCTGGCGAAGACGATCGTCTGTCTCCCACTGTCCGGATGCCACACCCAGAGCACGGGGGCTCCGGCTCCGAGCATGCGGCCCACCAGCCCCCGGCCGGGCAGCTCGGCGGCCAGGGACTCAAGGTGGGCCAGGCGTTGCCGGGCGAACGCGGTGGTCACGTCGGGCACCTCGGGATCGTTTGCCTTCAGCATCACCGCAGGTCAGTCCGGTGACAACATGTCTGGGGGAACGCCCGGAAATGTCGCTTCCAGGATGGGGTCCGCCGTCTTCTGTGGCCTGCGCCGCCCCTGGAACACGTGATGCCGTTGAGCCACGATCGAACAGTCGTTCGGCTATATTGGACACGCCGCCACCCGTGGCGTGCTGTTCAGAAAATGTCGGTGGCACCCCGTAGCTTTCTGGCAACCGATTCAACCCGCGACCCTTCAGGGGGCTCCCATGGCGGCTAACGACCGCGAGAAGGCGCTTGAGACCGCGCTGGCCCAGATCGAGCGTCAGTTCGGTAAGGGCTCTGTCATGCGCCTCGGTGACGAGACCCGCGCGCCCATCGAAGTGATCCCGACCAGCTCCATCGCCCTCGACGTGGCCTTGGGCATCGGCGGCTTCCCTCGTGGCCGCATCGTCGAGGTCTATGGTCCCGAGTCCTCGGGTAAGACCACCGTCGCCCTGCACGCGGTGGCCAACGCCCAGAAGGCCGGCGGCATCGCGGCGTTCATCGACGCCGAGCATGCCCTCGACCCGGAATACGCCAAGAAGCTGGGCGTCGACACCGACGCGCTGCTCGTCTCCCAGCCCGACACCGGCGAGCAGGCGCTGGAGATCGCCGACATGCTGATCCGGTCGGGCGCCGTCGACCTGCTGGTCATCGACTCGGTCGCGGCCCTGGTGCCCAAGGCCGAGATCGAGGGCGAGATGGGCGACAGCCACGTCGGCCTCCAGGCCCGCCTGATGTCGCAGGCGCTGCGCAAGGTCGCCGGCGCGCTCAACAACACCGGCACCACCGCGATCTTCATCAACCAGCTCCGCGAGAAGATCGGCGTCATGTTCGGTTCGCCCGAGACCACGACGGGTGGAAAGGCGCTGAAGTTCTACGCCTCGGTCCGCCTCGACATCCGCCGCATCGAGACGCTGAAGGACGGCACCGAGGCGGTCGGCAACCGCACCCGGGTGAAGGTCGTCAAGAACAAGATGGCCCCGCCCTTCCGCGTGGCCGACTTCGACATCCTCTACGGCGTCGGCATCTCCCGTGAGGGCGGCCTGATCGACATGGGTGTCGAGCACGGCTTCGTCCGCAAGTCCGGCGCCTGGTACACCTACGAGGGCGACCAGCTCGGGCAGGGCAAGGAGAACGCCCGTAACTTCCTGAAGAGCCACCCCGACATGGCCAACGAGATCGAGAAGAAGATCAAGGAGAAGCTCGGCATCGGCCCGCGCCTCGACACCCCGGCCACCCCGCCGCCTGCGGCTCCGGCCTCCGTCCCGGTGGCCGCCGCATCCGGTCGCGGTTCCAAGGCGGCCACTCCCAAGCCGGGTGACGTCTGAGCCGGTTGACCGATGACGACGGGATCTGACTCCGGTCCGGCTGACGCGGCCGGACCAAGGGACTGGGGGGCCTGGCCGGATCTCCCGGAGGCCGATTCCTCCGGGATGGGCAGGCGAGGAGGTAGCCGGTCGCGGCGTTCGCGCCAGGATCAGCCTGATGCGTGGGAAGACTCCGTCGCGGGCGGTGGCAGCGGTTCCGCCCCGTCTGACGACTCCGGATACGGGTCGGGAGGCCGCTCTGGCGCGGAATCCCGAGGCCGGGGCGGGCGTGGGTCCCGGCGCGGGGGTAAGCGGTCCCGGAGCTCCGCTCCGGGGAGCCTGCCCGACGGGCCGGTCGATGGTTCTCCGGCGAGTCAGGGGCCAACAACGGATCCGCGGGCCGTCGCGCGGGCGATCTGTCTGCGGCTGCTGACCATGGCGCCGCGCACCCGTGCCCAGCTCGCCGAGGCGCTGCGCAAGCGTGAGGTGCCCGACGAGGCGGCCGAGGCCGTGCTGGAGCGGTTCTCCGAGGTCGGGCTCATCGACGACGAGGCGTTCGCCGCGGCATGGGTGAGCTCGCGCCACTCCGGGCGAGGTCTTGCCCGCAGGGCGCTCGCCTCGGAGCTGCGTCATCGCGGGGTGGCTGAGGACACCGTCAAGGAGGCGGTGGAGCAGCTCGACCCCGAGCAGGAGGTGGAGACGGCCCGCAGGCTCGTGGCGCGCAAGCTCTCGTCGACCCGCGGTCTGGAGTCGGCGGTCAGGACGCGGAGGCTGGCCGGCATGCTCGCCCGCAAGGGATACGGTCCCGGCCTTGCCTTCCGCGTGGTCCGTGAGGCACTTGAGAGCGAAGAGGCGGAAAATTCCGCATTTTCGGCAGAGCCGGATTACCCGTACGACGAGTAAGAAATACGCCGGGATGGTGCGTGTGGCCCGTCCGGGCGAGTGCTGTCCCGTGCCGGCAGGCCCGGATGGGATCAAGAGATCGGCGATTCACCGTGCTCTGCCGGAGATGGTGAGTGAAGAAACCCCAACCTTCATGTTTAGCCGATCCCCAAGGCTTCTTTGCTTGCCCGTTACTTCTTTGACGCCTAATCTCGACGGCAGTGAGGAGTTACTCCGCGCAGTGCGGATTGTCATAACGGTGAATTACGGACGAGCAAGCTAGACGGATGCGGGTAGACGCCGTGGCGGCGCGATCAGCCGGCGCGGTGGCGGGCCTGAGTTCATATCTGTCCTGGTGACGCCAGCACTTGGACATTCCGTGCCGTGCGTGTGACCCCTCGCGTGCCTGATATCTGCGACGCGAGGAAGGCGGAGCGCGCATGGATCCGGTTGTGATCGTCATATTGGCGGGAGCGGTTGCGGTTCTTGCCGTGGTGATGACAGCCGCGCTGATCGTGTTGCTGCGTCGCACCGGTGGAGTGAGCGGGAGGATGAGCGGTCCCTCTCCTGAGCAGGAGGCCGAGATCCAGGCCGCGCTGGAGGAGGCCAGACACGAGGCCGCCGAGATCCGCGTCAAGGCCCAGCGCGACGCGGAGGAGATCCTGCGCAGGGCCGAAGCCGCCGTCGAGGCGGCCGCCGGGCTGCGCAAGGAGGCCGAGGCCGAAAACCGGGTGCTGAAGTACGAGCTCAAGGAGTTCCGGTCCGACCTGGAACGCAGGGAGAACCGGCTGGCCGAGCGCGAACAGCGCCTCGATGAGGAGGCCGGGCGCCAGGCCGACCGGGCACGCAAACTCGCCGAGACGGAGGTCCAGCTCGCAGACCGGCGGGAGGACCTCGAACGGGTCGCCGAGGAACGCAAGGCCATCCTGGAGCGGGTGGCCGGTCTCACCGGCGAGCAGGCCAGGGCGGAGCTGGTCCGGGAGATCGAGAACCAGGCCAAGCGTGAGGCCGCACTGATCGTCAGGGAGATCGAGACCGACGCCCGCAAGGAAGGCGAGAAGCGGGCCACCAAGATTGTCACGCTGGCCGTGCAGCGCGTGGCCACCGAGCAGACCGCCGAGTCCGTCGTCAGCGTCCTTCATCTGCCCGGCGACGAGATGAAGGGGCGCATCATCGGCCGCGAGGGCCGTAACATCCGTGCATTCGAGTCGACCACCGGGGTAAACCTGATCATCGACGACACACCGGAGGCGGTGCTGCTGTCGTGCTTCGACCCGGTCCGCCGTGAGACCGCCCGGCTGACGCTGGAGAAGCTCGTCCTCGACGGCCGCATCCACCCCCAGCGGATCGAGGAGGCGCACGAGCGCAGCAAGACCGAGGTCCAGGAGCTCTGTGTGCGAGCCGGTGAGGACGCGCTGATGGAGCTCGGCATCACCGAGATGCACCCCGAGCTGATCACTCTGCTCGGCCAGCTCCGCTATCGCACCTCCTACGGTCAGAACGTGCTCGGCCACCTCGTGGAGTCCGCCCACATCGCGGGGATCATGGCGGCCGAGTTGCGACTCGACTCGATGCTGCTCAAGCGCTGCACGGTCCTGCACGACATCGGCAAGGCACTCACGCATGAGGTCGAGGGCAGCCACGCGCTCATCGGCGCCGAGATCGCCAGGCGGTACGGCGAGCACGAGGACGTCGTCCACGCGATCGAGGCCCACCACAACGAGGTCGAGGTCAAGACCGTCGAGGCCGTCCTGACCCAGGCCGCCGACGCCATCAGCGGCGGACGCCCAGGCGCCCGGCGCGAGTCGCTGGAAGCCTACGTCAAGCGGCTGGAGCGTCTGGAGGAGATCGCCACCTCCTACGACGGCGTCGACAAGGTCTTCGCCATGCAGGCGGGCAGGGAGATCCGGGTCATGGTGAAGCCCGACTCGGTCGACGACATCCAGGCCCAGGTGATCGCCCGCGATGTCGCCAAGCAGGTCGAGGAGGAGCTCGCCTACCCCGGTCAGATCCGTATCACGGTCGTCCGCGAGTCCAGGGCCACCGAGTTCGCGCGCTGATTCAGCGCCGGAAGATCTGCTGGTAGAAGGCGAGTTCGGTGGCCAGCGCCGCGCTGCGGGTCTCGGCGCGGCGGAAACCGTGAGCCTCGCCTTCGAAGGTGAGGTAGGTGCACGGGACGCCGCGTTCGGCCAGGGCGTCGGCGAAGGCCTGCGACTGGGCGGCGGGGACCACCGGGTCGGACAGGCCCTGCAGGAGCAGCATGGGGCAGTCCACCCCGGCGACCTGCCCGAGAGGCTCGCGTGAGCGATAGAGGACGGGGTCGGCGGGACCCACCAGCCACTCGATGTAGCGAGACTCGAAGTCGTGGGTCGTCGCGACGAACGAGGCCAGCGCGCTCACGCCGTAGTAGGAGACCCCGCCGGCGAACGCGCCGGACGCGCAGCAGGCCGCCATCACCGTCCAGCCACCCGCGCTTCCTCCCCGGATCGCGATCCGTTCCGGGTCTGCCAGGCCCGTCGCGGCCAGCCACTCGGCCGCGGCGACCGAGTCCTCCACGTCGACCACGCCCCACTGGCCGTGGAGCCGGTCACGGTAGGCGCGGCCGTAGCCGGTGGAGCCGCCGTAGTTGAGGTCGAGCACGCCGATGCCCCGGCTGGTGAAGAACACCTTCTCCAGGTCGAGCGCGCCCGTGCTGTGTCCCGTGGGGCCACCGTGGACGAACACGACGTATGGCGGGGCGCCGTCGCCCCGGGCCTTCGGGTTCGAAGGCGGGTAGAGGAACGCGTGCACTCGGCGGCCGGACCGGCCCCCGACCTCGACGGCCCGCGTGCGCGGCAGGTAGGCGGCGTCGGGCAGCGCGTCGACGTCGCGGCGGAGCGCCCGCGCCTGCCCGGTCACGGTGTCCACCCGGACGACCGACCGGGGCACCGCCGTGCCGTACGCGATCCCGGCCAGCACGTGCCCGTCCGAGGCGAGCACCGCGTCCCAGCCGTCGTAGGGCACCTCCAGGTCGGCCAGCACACCGCCGGCCGGGTCGAGGATGCCCAGCCGTAGGTCTCCCCGCCCGTGCAGGACCGCGATCCGCCCGTCGGCCAGCACCTGGTACGGCGAGGCGCCGAGCTGCCACAGCGGCCCGGCGAACTCCTCCTCCACGGGGTGGAGCGCCCGGAGTGACGTGCCGTGTATCCCGACCTGATAGAGGTTCCACCAGCCCGACCAGTCGGAGATCAGATAAAGGTGCTGGTTGTCACGCCACTGCGGGGCGAGCACCGATTCGGAGGGACCTCCCCTGACCGTCCAGGAGGAGCCGTCGGCCAGCCGGGTGACCCGCAGCTCGGTGCCGTTCCACGGCATGCGGGGGTGGTTCCAGCAGATGTGGGCCAGATGCTCACCGTCGGGGGAGATGGCGAGGCAGGCGTAGAAGTCGCTCCCGCTGACCCGCTCGCGCGGCGCCTCGCCGCCGTCCAGCGGGACGGACACGATCGAGCGACTGATCCCGCCGTCGTCGTGGTGCCGCTCCTGGACGGACCAGACCTGTCCGTCGTGGACGATCATGTCCGCGTAGCGGAGCCAGGCCTGCCGCTCGGGCTGCGGGGTGATCGGCCGGGGCTTCCCGCCGGGAGGCAGCAGGTAGAGGCGCTGGTCGGTGAGATTGGCGAACACCACGCCTCCGCCGGGGACCACCGCGTAGGAGCGCCCGCCGTACTCGTGGACCCGGGTCCTGGCGCTCCACGGCGCGGTCAGCAGCTCCCGGTGCGCGCCGTCGGCGCCTCGGTGCATGATCGTGGTCCGGCCGCCCTCCGCGGGACGGTCCTCGGTCCACCACACCTCCTCGCCGAGCACGGTGGGAAATCCCAGGCGCAGCCCGGACCGGGCCACCCCGGTGCTGGAGATCGGCGAAGGCCAGGTGGCGTACGGCAGGACGACCTGCTCGGGGGACATGGCGCAATCCTGCCCGATAACCCGCCGCCTGTCGTCGGTATGGCGCGCATCCGGCGTGACATGCGATGACCCGGGGTTTCCCGGAAGCCGGAGGGCGGCCACCGCGACCGGTGACCGCCCTCGGACGGAACCTGGGCAATCCACCCCTGACGGGTGGATCACCATCGGACAGAACCCGGACGGGCCCACCGTGACCGGCGGCCCGTCCCGGCGCGGAGCCGCGTCAGTCCACCGCGGACACACCGCCTGTGGCGCCGGGGACCGCGACCGCTCCGGGCGGGACGATCGGCCGGGCCGAGGTTTTACGGCTGCGGCGGCTGCGCTTCTCCAGCCGGGTGGCCACGGCGCTGAGTGTCATGTTGAGGCCGACATAGATGATCCCGATGACGATCGCGGCCGGAATGAGCGACCCGAAGTTGACAGCGGGAATGATCTTGAAGCCCATGTTCAGCAGGTCGACGTAGGCGATGATGTAGCCGAGTGCCGTGTCCTTGAGCAGCACGACGAGCTGGCTCACGATCGCGGGCATCATCGCGGTGACGGCCTGCGGGAGCAGGACCAGCCGCATCACGCCGCCCTTGCGGAGACCGATCGCGTAAGCGGCCTCGGACTGTCCCCTGGGCACCGAGCGGATTCCGGCCCGGACGATCTCCGCCAGCACCGCCCCGTTGTAGAGGGTCAGGCCGGCCACGAGCGCGAACAAAGCGTAGTCGCCGCCACCCAGCACGCTGGGGGCGAGGTAGAAGATGAAGAAGATCAGTAGCAGGAGCGGGATCGCGCGGAAGACCTCGACGACCGCGCCCGCGGGAATCCGGACCCACCTGTGGTCGGAGAGCCTGGCCAGGCCGAAGACCGCGCCGAAGACGAGCGCGAAGACCGCGGCGAGTCCCGCGGCCTTGAGGGTGCCGCCCAGCCCGGGAAGGATGTAGTCCACCCAGGTGGTGGATTCGAGGAACGGCTTCCAGATCTTGCCGTCCCACTGCCCCTTCGCGTCGAACCTGGCGTAGACGAAGTAGGCGATCGCCGCCAGCCCGACCGCTGAGAGCAGGGTCAGAGTGTTGTTGCGCAGCCGCGCGCGCGGTCCTGGCGCGTCGAACAGGACGCTGGCCTGGGAGCTCATCGGGCCACCGCCAGCCGGTTGGCCAGCCAGCCGGTGAAGAAGCCGATCGGCAGGGTTATCACCATGAACGCGACGATGACTCCCAGGAAGATGGGGATCGACGCCCCGGTCTGGTCGAAGGTGTCCTTCATGACGAACGCCGAGTCCGCCAGGTAGCCGCCGGCCATCGCGACGGTGGTGTTCTTGATCATGGCGATCATGACGCTGCCCAGCGGGGCCACGACCACGCGGAAGGCCTGCGGGAGGATGATCATTCGTAGGGACTGGAAGAAGGTGAGCCCGATCGCGCGGGCCGCCTCTGCCTGCCCCAGCGGCACCGTGTTGATGCCCGAGCGCAACGCCTCGCAGACGAAGCTCGCCGTGTAGACCGACAATCCCAGCGCCACCAGCCAGAAGGCGTTGCTGCTCGGCTCTTTGGAGAAGCTCAGCCCGAGGGTGTCGCTGAGACCTAGTGCGGAGAAGGCCAGCACCAGGGTGAGCGGCGTGTTCCGCACGATGTTGACGTAGGTTGCTCCGGCGGCACGCAGGACCGGCGTCGGCGAGACCCGCATGGACACCAGGATCGTGCCGAGAACCAGCGACAGGACCGCGCAGACCAGAGAGAGCTGCACATTGTGCAGGAAACCGCCCAGCAGGGCTGGCGCGTATTTGATCAGTTCATCCATCGTGCTCCACCAGGGGACGGCAAGCGGCCGGTGCCCGGAAGGCCGGGCCACCGGCCGCTACGTGAGAGATCGGACTAGGCGCAGGGCTCGAACGTGGGAGCTTCCGTGGGCAGCTTCAGGCCCTGGGTCTTGCCGAACCACTTGTCCAGCAGCTGCTTGGCGGTGCCGTCCTGGTACATCTTGGTGATCGCCGCGTTGACGGCCTCGCAGGTCTTGGTGTCGCCCTTCTTCAGGCCGATGCCGTACTTCTCGTCGGTGAAGGGGTCGCCGAGGACCTTGAAGTTTCCACCGGACGCGGCCGCCTGGGTGGCGAAACCGGCAAGGATGAGGTCGTCGGTGGTGACGGCGTCGAGGTTGCTGCCGCCGAGCTTGGCGACGCACTCCGAGTAGTTGGCGGCACCGACGAGCTGGGCGTCGAGGTCGAGCTTGCCGTCCGGCGGCGGGTCGGTGATCCGCTTGTAGGAGTTGGAGCCGGCGGCCTGGCAGATCCGCTTGCCCTTCAGATCGGTGGCCTTGGTGATGCTGGCGTCGTCGGCGCGGACCATCGTGTCCTGGTGGGCCACGATGTACGGGCCGCCGAACGTCACCTTCTTCTTGCGCTCGTCGGTGATGGAGTAACTCGCGAAGATGATGTCCACGGTGCCGTTGGCGAGGAAGGGCTCACGGTTGGAGGAGGCGGACTCCTTCCACTGGATGTCGACGTCTCCGCCGCCTGCCAACTGCTTCACGATGTATTTGGCCACGTCGACGTCGAAGCCCTCCGGCTCGGAACCCTTCTTCAGGCCGAGTCCCGGCTGGTCCCACTTGGTGCCGACGACAACCTTCTTGCTGTCCTTCACCTTCTCGGCGACCGACGAGTAAGTCTTGTCACCGCCACAGGCCGCGAGGCCCATTGTGAGCGCACCCACGGCTGCCAGCGCCACACCGACACGTAGTACTCGCATGTTCCGTTACCTCTTCTTTTCGTCTTCTCTGGGGGAGCGGCTGGCCAAGAGAACTTCAGTGAGTAAGGATCTTGGAAAGGAAATCCTTCGCCCGGTCGGTCCGTGGGGCGGTGAAGAACTCCTCGGGGGTGTTCTCCTCGACGATCTGGCCCTCTGCCATGAACACCACCCGGTTCGCCGCGCGGCGGGCGAATCCCATCTCGTGGGTGACGACCATCATCGTCATGCCCTCCTGGGCGAGGCCGATCATGACGTCGAGCACCTCCTGGACCATCTCCGGGTCCAGAGCCGAGGTCGGCTCGTCGAACAGGATCATCTTGGGGTCCATGGCCAGGGCCCGGGCGATGGCCACGCGCTGCTGCTGACCCCCGGAGAGCTGGGCCGGGTACTTCGACGCCTGGGCACCGATCCCGACCCGTTCCAGCAGCTCCATGCCCCGCCGCTCGGCCTCGGCCCTGGCGGTGCCACGGACCTTGATCGGCCCGAGTGTGACGTTCTCCAGGATCGTCTTGTGCGCGAACAGGTTGAAGGACTGGAACACCATGCCGACCTCGGACCTGAGCCTGGCCAGGGTCTTGCCCTCGACCGCGAGCGGCTGCCCGTCAAAGGTGATTGTTCCGCTGTCTATCGTCTCCAACCGGTTGATCGTCCGGCACAGGGTCGACTTGCCGCCGCCCGAGGGGCCGATGACGACGAGGACCTCGCCACGAGAGATCGTCAGATTGATGTCGCGTAGGACATGCAGGTTACCGAAGTGCTTGTTGACATCCGCAAGCACGACCAGAGGAGTTGTGTCCCCGTTCTCCGTCATGGTGGACAAGGTAATTCCGTAGAGGGCACCTCAGGCTAACCCTGCGGTACCGATCAGATCACGACCTGCCCGTTTCAGGTAAAATTTTGTCCAGCTTCTGTCAAATCGCTGCGAGAGCGGCGGGATCATGTGTCATTTCGCGTGGTTCAGTGAGTTCTGTCACCCTTCCTGCCGCAATCTCGAGACGATCTCGGTCGCCGGCCGTACCCGGAGGCCGTGCGGAGCGCCTACCCTTGTCTGTTGAGATGACTGTCACCGTGGAGAGCGCCCGCACGTACGAGGTTCGTACCTACGGGTGTCAGATGAACGTGCACGACTCCGAGCGCCTGTCGGGCCTTCTCGAAGACGCGGGCTACGTCCCGGCGCCCGAGGGGCAGACGGCCGACGTGGTCGTGTTCAACACCTGCGCCGTCCGGGAGAACGCCGACAACAAGCTCTACGGCAATCTCGGGCACCTGCGCCCCTCGAAGGTGAGCAACCCGGAGATGCAGATCGCCGTGGGTGGCTGCCTGGCGCAGAAGGACCAGGGGGAGATCGTCCGCAGGGCGCCCTGGGTGGACGTGGTGTTCGGCACCCACAACATCGGCTCGCTGCCGGTGCTGCTGGAGCGGGCGCGTGTCCAGCAGGAGGCCCAGGTCGAGATCAAGGAATCCCTGGAGACCTTCCCGAGCACGCTGCCGACCAAGCGCGAGTCCGCCTACGCCGCGTGGGTGTCGGTCTCCGTCGGGTGCAACAACACCTGCACGTTCTGCATCGTGCCGGCGCTGCGCGGCAAGGAGAAGGACCGCCGTCCCGGCGACATCCTCAACGAGGTGCGGACCCTGGTCGACCAGGGCGTGCTGGAGGTCACCCTTCTCGGGCAGAACGTCAACACCTACGGTGTGGAGTTCGGTGACCGGCTGGCCTTCGGCAAGCTGCTGCGGGCCTGCGGCGACATCGACGGGCTGGAGCGGGTCCGCTTCACCAGCCCGCACCCGGCCGCGTTCACCGACGACGTCATCGCGGCCATGGCCGAGACGCCCAACGTGATGCACCAGCTCCACATGCCGCTGCAGTCGGGTTCCGACCGCGTCCTCAAGGCGATGCGCCGCTCCTATCGGGCCGAGCGCTACCTGGGCATCATCGAGCGGGTCCGTGCCGCCATGCCCGACGCCGCCATCTCCACCGACATCATCGTGGGCTTCCCCGGCGAGACCGAGGAGGACTTCCAGGGCACCCTTGACGTGGTGCGCGAGTCGCGGTTCGCCAACGCCTTCACGTTCCAGTACTCCATCCGCCCCGGCACCCCCGCGGCCACCATGGACGACCAGATCCCCAAGGAGGTCGTGCAGGAGCGCTACGAGCGGCTCGTCGCCCTGCAGACCGAGATCTCCTGGGCGGAGAACGGCATGCAGGTCGGCCGGACGCTCGAGGTGCTGGTCGCCGAGGGGGAGGGCCGTAAGGACGAGGCGACCCGCCGTCTGTCCGGCCGCGCTCCCGACAACCGCCTGGTCCACTTCACGCCGGGTGCCGAGGTCCCGCGCCCGGGTGACGTGGTGAGCGTCGAGGTCACCTACGCGGCGCCGCACCATCTGGTCGCCGACGGCCCCGCGCTGAAGCTCCGCCGTACCCGCGCGGGCGACGCCTGGGAGGCCCGGCAGGGCGGGCCGGCGGGTGCCGGTCCCGGGGTCATGCTCGGCATGCCCTCGATCGGCCGCCCCGCTCCGCTCCCCGAGGCCTCCGGCTGTTCCGCCCCCTCCTGAGATCCGGCGTCGCGGGCTGATGTCCCGGGCGGCTCCGCGCCGCCGGCGGGCTGATGTCTCGGGCGGCTCCGCGCCGCCGGCGGGTTGGGCCGCGCCGCGAGCGGTCACGGGGTGATTTTTTGTGTGAGACCGGTTTGACCCGGTCCGCCGCTCTGCCGGACGGGGGACGCCGGGAGTCCGTCCACCGCAAACCCCGGTGGGAGCGGCGATCCGGGCACCCGGACCGCTCTCTTCGGGGCATATGCATACGGCGGCGGCTCAGGTTTCACAAGTGATGATATTTCGTGATTCGTCTGTTGTTGCTGTGCGAGCACTTCCCTGCTGTGACTACTGTGGTTCGGCACCCTCGGAAGCCGTGGAGGTTTCCCCCCGAGAACCGCAGGGAGTTTTCCCCATGCACGTCCCTCCGTCTCCGGTCAATCCCGGAGAGCCAGAAGTCCTCACCGGCCCCGCAGGTGGGCCGAACCCTCGTAGGAAAAACAGGAGAAACGGCCCGGCCATAGCCGTTTTCTCCGTCCTCGCCGCCGCCCTGCTGGGCGGAGGCGCCCTCTTCGCCGTCACGAACGGCGGCGGGGACGACCCCGGCACCGCGCAGGTGCCGCAGCCACCGGAGAGCGCCCAAGGCGCCTCGCAGGATCCCGGATCGGGCGAGAGCACCGAGAAGTCCGGGAAGCAGAAGCCCGACCGGCAGCCGGACGTCGCGTCCGGGCAGAAGGACACCTCCGGCGGAGACCCCGGTACGGCTACCGGCACCGGTTCCGACGCCAGCGCGGGCAAGGCCGCCAAGAGCGGTTCGGGCGGTTCCGGCACCGGCAGCCCGGCGGCCGACAAGCCGGCCAAGGAGCAGCAGAGCAGCCCGCAGCAGTCGGATGACGGTCAGGTCGACCCCCGCAGTGACGGGCCTCCCGGATATGTGGCTCCCATGGGCGCCGGAGGGTGATGCGGGCCGTACACGAGCGGAACGCTGAGCGTCTCGGTCCGCGGAGCGCGGTGACTCCGTTCCGCGGCCCACAGGGCCGGTAGGCCGGGGCGTGATCGAGAGACGGGGCACGGTGACTTCTCACCGTGCCCCGTCCGCTGCCCGGACCGCTCCTCGTCACGGGGCGGTGAGCGATCCGTCGAGGACGGCTCCACCGGTCTGGATTAGTCTGGCGAGGTGCTTGTCGCCGCGGCCGTGTGCCCGCACCCTCCCCTGTTGGTCCCCGAGCTGGCCGGTGCCGCGGCCATGGAGCTCGACGAGCTCCGCGCAGCCTGTGCGTCGGCGGTCGGGGCGTTGCGCGACGCCGATCCCGACGTGATCGTCGTGGCAGGCGGCGCCGACCTGTCCGTCACCTACGGCGCGGACGCCGCCGGAAGCCTGGCGCCCTGGGGCCTCGATGTCCGGACCGGGCAGGGAGAGCCCGTCCTGCCGCTGTCCCTGTCGATCGGCCGGTGGCTTCTGGAAAGGGAGGGCCTGACCGCTTCGGGATTTCACGCGGTCTCCTTCGAGGCGGCCCCGGCGGAGTGCGCGGCCCTCGGCGAGCGGCTGGCGGCCGCGGCCGGGCGCGTGGCGATGCTCGTCATGGCCGACGGGTCCGCCTGCCTCACCGAGAAGTCCCCGGGATACCTCGACCCCCGTGCGCAGCCGTACAACACTGCGCTCGTCGAGGCGCTCGCCCGGGCCGAGGCTCCGGCGCTCGCGGGGCTCGACCCCGGCGAGGCCGCCGGGCTGTGGGTCGCCGGACGCGCCGCCCTGCAGGTCCTCGGCGGTGCGGGAGGCTCCCTGAACGGGGAGATCCTCTACGACGACGCTCCCTACGGCGTCGGCTACTTCGTCGCCCGCTGGACGAGGTGATCCCGGCCGGGTCCAAGGAGACCGTGACTTCTTGTCCCCGACATGCCGGTGGTGGTTGGTGGCGCGGATACAACCGGTGAGTACGGCGGTGGGCGCGTTCCGCTGGGTGATGGGATCTGCGGAACGCACCCTCTGGTCATGGTGGTCTGGCGGTGGTCCATGACGGCCACCGCCAGACCACCAGGTCTACCGCGGGCCGGTCGCCGCGCGGAGGGTGAAGGACTTGAGAGTGGTCTGCTCGACCCGGTTACCGGCGGTGTCCCAGGCCTCGGCCTTGAGGCTGACGGTGCCGGTGGTGCGGTCGAACTCCGGGTAGGTGGCGGTGGCGGTGAAGGTGCCGTCCTTCTTCTGCTTGACCTGAACGGGGGTCCACTGCTTGCCGTCGTCGGTGCTGGCCCACAGCTTCAGTCCGGCGATCTCCGGCATTTTCTCCAGTGAGGGCCCGTGGCTGACGTTGACGGTGAACGTGTGCTTCCTGCCCGCCGGAACGGCGTTGTCCGCGCCGAAGCTGGAGCCGAGGTCGTAGGCGACGTACACCAGGGATTCGGGCCGGCACGGGTCATTCGAGATGACGCCGCAGATGTGGCCCGGCTGCACGGTGTCCTTGGTGGGCTTCGCCGAGGTGAAGGTCCACGCGACGTCCGTCTGCGCGTCGGTCGCCGTCAGCCGGTAGGTGGCGGGCTCGGCCGGCAGCATGTACGCCGGGAAACCGCGGACCGGTGTCAGCGGGATCTCCACACCATCCCGGGACAGCCGGTACGTGTAACGGAATATGCCGTACATGTCGTCGTGCTGCTGGAGGCCGTCGTTCTGCCTGACGGTGTGGAAGATGGGGAACAGGACGTTGCCGCGGCGGCACACGTCACACGGCGTGTTCAGCCCCACGGTCGCGGGATACGGCGCGGCGGGGTCGGGGATCCGGTAGACCTTGTCCGGGGCCGTGTAGCCGCCGGGCGTGCGCGGTCCGGCGAACATGCGCTGCCTGGTACGGATCGGCTGGTCGTACACGTCGATGACGCTGGTCGTCTCGCGGGGAGAGCCCGGCCGGCCCGCGGAGCTGAAGTTCAGGCGAAGGATCTCCGCGGAGAGCGGTCCGATGTAGTCCCGCCGGGTGTTCGGCCCGGCGGACACCCGGTGCCCGCCGTCCTCGATGGACTCCGCCCAGAGGATCTCGTCGTCCTGTTTCCAGCTGTACCGCCAGTCGCTGAAATCGGTGGTGGGGCTGGAAGCGGGGTGCTCCACGTCGACCTGGGCGAGTTGCCTGGCGGTGTAGGTGCGGTGCAGCGATCCGGGGATCCGGCCTTCCTCGTACTGCTTGAACGCGTAGGTGTACGGCGTGTCCTGAGTCCCGGTCACCCGGACCGACACCGGCTTCTCGGCGATCCGGTCGCGCAGGGCAAGGCCCTCACGGGCGGAGAGGGACACATTCGGGATGCCGATGTCCTTCTTCGGGCCGGTGAACGGCCGTTGCGTGATGTTCAGCGGCACGGGGCAGCGCGCCATCGTCTCGGACGGGAGCGAGGGGAACGCCACCAGCCCGGCGGCGCCGGCGTCGCGCACCGCCTGCAGCCGCTCGATCTGTACTCCGCACACGGGGCCGAAGATGCCCTCGGTCATGCCGGCTTCCATCAACGCCAGCTTGCCCTTGAGGTCGAGACCCGCGAGGTCCTCCGGCCGTCCCTCTCCCACGTTCACCACGGGCAGGTCCTGGATACCGGTGAACGGGGTCCAGCCCGGGAAACCGTTCTGGTCCTCGATCTCCGTGCCGTCAGGGTTCTTCATCGTCGCCCAGTGAATGGGGGAGAAGACCCGCAGGTCGAGTTTCGGTTTACCCGTGACGGCCAGGTGCACCTCGGCCTGGCCGAGGGTCTGCTGGTAGACGAACCGGAACCGGCCCTTGGTGACCCGCTCTGTCGGGGTGGCCCACACCTCGTCCCACGACAGATGTGAAAGCCCGCCGGCGAAGGTCACACCATCGGTGGTGGTCCGCTGGTACGCCTCCATGAAGGCGTTGTTCAGTCGCTCCGCGGGCCTGGGGGTGGTGAAGCGGACCTGGCCGGCCTTGCGGAGATCGAGGGTGATCGTGGTGTCCTCGGTGACGTCCACCTCGGGGTCGCTCAGCCAGCCCCAGTTCATCCTGGAGTCGTCGTCGACCCACTGCGCCAGCTGCATGACGCTGTACGTTCCCGGAGGAACCCGGGTGGCGACGACGCCGGTGTCGACCACGTAGGCCGAGCCGGCGTTGCCGTACGGACCGGTCACGTCGATCGTGTCCATCGAGATCGGTGTGAGGGGGGCGCCGTCCCTGCCGATGGTCTTGACGGTGAGGGTCACCTTCGGTGCTTCCCGGTACAGGCCGACCGGCGTGGTGATCCTGATGCCGTCCGTCTCCGCGACGACGGCGCCGGTGAAGGCGCCGTAGTCGAGGCCGGCCGGGTTGAGCGTGACCGTCGCGGTGGCGGTGCCGCCCGCGGGGACCGCGAGCGTCTGATCGGCCGAGAGCGCCCCCTCGACCGGCTTGCCGCCGGTGCTCAGCGTGGGCGTCAGGGTGAGGGTGACCGGCTGGTCTCCCAGGTTGGCGTAGGTGACCTGCCTGGTCACCGGATCCTTCCCGTCGGGGCCGGCGCCGAAGTCCAGGTTCGGGGTGGTCGCGAGCACCTTCTGGCTGGTCGCCCGAGCCACGTCGACCCGGCCCGCGCCCTGCTCGTAGACGGTGAACCCGTCATCCTTGGCTGTGCTCATCAGTGCCGCCTTGTACTGCGCGGCCGTCCAGTCCGGGTGCTGCTGGGCCAGGATCGCGGCCGAGCCGGCCACATGCGGGGTCGCCATCGAGGTGCCGCTGGCGGAGGTGTAGTACTCGTCCGCGGGCGACCCCATGCTGGTCCCCGCGGATCGGGCCGCGACGATGTTGACACCCGGCGCGGCGATGTCCGGCTTGAGTGCGCCGTCCAGCCGCGGGCCGCGGCTGGAGAAGGCCGCCAGCGTGTCGGTCTTGCTGGTGGCTGCTACTGTCAGCGCCGCGTCGGCTGCGCCGGGCGTGTCGATCGTCTGCGGGGTCGGGCCGCTGTTACCGGCGGCGATCACGAACAGCGCGCCGGTGCTCGCGGTCAGCTCGTTGACCGCCTGGCTCATCGGGTCGCCGCCGTCGGTGACGCCCGCGCCGATGCTCATGCTGACGATCTTGGCGCCGTTGGAGGCGGCCCACTCCATGCCGTCGATGACCCAGGACGAATCCCCGTTGCCCGCGTTGTCGAGGATCTTGCCGACCAGCAGCCGGGCGCCGGGCGCGGCACCCTTGTTCCTGCCGCCGGACGCGCTGCCGGAGCCGGCGATGGTCGAGGCGACGTGCGTGCCGTGGCCGTGCCCGTCGGCCAGCTCCTGGCCGGGCACGAACGACTGCGAGGCCGCGATCCGGTCCGCCAGGTCGGGATGCTTGGTGTCCACGCCCGTGTCGAGCACGGCCACCTTCACCCCGGTGCCGTCCAGGCCGGCGGCCCAGGCCTGCGGAGCGCCGATCAGCGGCACGCTGTCCGCCAGGGTGAGGTGCACCTTCCGGTCCAGCCAGAGCTTGGCGACGCCCTTGGCCAGGGCGCGGGAGGCCAGGCCCTGCTCGGGGGCGGCCACGCCGCGCACCTCGGTCCAGAACTGCCCGGCTCCGGCCTTGTCGACGCGGAGCCCGGCGCCGCTGATGCTCGGCAGATCCGCGGTGGCGGTCGTGGCCGGCAGCGCGTCGGCTGCCGACCGTGCGGCCCGCTGTCCCTTCGGGTACTGCACCAGCACCGGGACCTGCTTGCTCTGCGCGTCGGTGTAGCCGTTCTCGGCGAGGTACTTGACGTTGAACAGCTCCCGGTCCACCCGGCCCGACTCCACCGCGGGCAGCGCGTCGGTGGGGTAGACGTAGACGCCGCCGGGGCCGGTCTTGGTGAGGAAGCCCGGCTGGACTCCGTCGGGGCGGTTGGCGGGCTTGACGTCGATGGAGTAGGGGCCGCCGCCGTTGTCTCCGAGCGTCACGGTGTCACCGGTGATCAGCGTGATCTCGTGGGGCCCGGGGGCGACGCCGTCCAGGGCGACGGTGTCCTTCGCGGGTGGGGTCTGGGCGGTGCCGGGGTCGGCGTACGTCGCCGTGACCGGCACCATCGTCGCGATCGTGATCGCGGCGACGACGGATACGCGTAACCGTCGCTTCGAGCCTGGCATGAGTCTCCTCGGGAGGGGGGTGGGGTACGGCCGGCGGTTCACAGCTCGACCCAGCCGTCATCGGAGTCGGGCAGCTCAGCCGGCTCGGGGACGCTCTCGTCCTCCTCATCGGGGTCCGGCTCGGCATGCTGCGGGTTGATCTCGGACATGCCACAAGGGTCACGGGTGAGGTGGATGCCTACCTATGGGGTAAACGCCCCATCAATTAGCCGGCCCCGTCGCGCAGGTGGTGGGCGAGCGCGGTCCGCGAGTGCAGCCCGAGCTTGCGCAGTGCCGCGCCGAGGTGCTTGTCGACGGTCTTGGCCGACAGGAACAGCTCCCGGGCGATCTCCTTGTTCGACAGCCCGGTCGCGGCCAGCCTGGCCACCTCGTCCTCGCGGGGCGACAGCGTGGAGCCGTAGCCGCGCGGGCCGCTGCGGTGCCGGGCGGGCGAGGAGACGCCCTGACGGCGGGCCAGCAGCGCGGCGCGGTCCAGGTCCCAGCGCGCTCCGAGCCGGCCGTACTCGGTGAGGGTCTGCTGGAGTAGATCCTCGGCGCGCCGGTCGCCGAGACGGAACAGGCAGCCGGCCGCCTGCTCCCTGGCCTGGGCGGCCTCGTACGGACAGCGGAGGCGGTCGTACGCCTCCGCGGCGGTCACGAGCTGGTCGGCGGCGGCCTGCCAACGCGCGGTCCCGGCCGTGATCAGTCCTCGGGCCTGGGCCAGCGCGGCCGGCGCGAGTGGCGCGTCCAGCCCGCGTAAGCGCTGCTCGACGCGGCTCACCAGCTCTTCGGCCTCCTCCAGCCGGTCCGCGGTGACGAGAGCCTCCACCAGGGCGGGCACGGTACGTACCGAGACAGGCCAGAGCCCCCTGGCCTCCCAGACCGCGCAGGCCGCTTCAGCCCTCTCGATCACCGCCGCGCCACCGCCCTGTGTCGTGGCCAGCCGGATGTATGAGCTCATCGGCAGCGGCAGCAGGTCGATCGCGCCCATAGCCAGGCAGCGATCCACCACATCGTCGAGCTGGCGCCGGGCGGCGTCGAGCTCGCCGCGCGCGAGAGCCAGGCAGGCGGCGATCGCGTCGACGAGGGCGCGATAGCGCGGGCGGTCGGTGAGCCGATCCACCAGGAAGGCCACCTCCTCCGCCAGGCCATCCCATGTGCCTCGGGAGTAAGCGAGCACCGCAAGCCCTTTGCGGCAAAATATCTCCGCCATTCGGGTGGCATCGCAGCCCGCCGCCCCGCGCATCGCCGCGGTCAGCAGACGCTCGGCCATCTCGTGGTGTCCGGCGTAGCAGGCATCCATCCCAAGCGAGCTGTAGGCGATCACCTCCCGGCGGTGCGCAGGGGCACCGCCGGTCTGCTCCAGCATGCGAGAGGCCAGCGTGGCCCAGCGCGGATCCCCCATCGCCGTCAGCACCATGGCGACCTTGCCGAGGATGAAGACCGTCAGGGCGGGCTCGTCGATCGCGGGCAGTTGTTCCAGGGCCCGCTCCAACCAGGCCACGTGTTCGGCCAGGGGTACGTTCGGCGTCGTAGGCAGACCCAACCCCACCATCGCGTGCACGGCGAGAGCGGGCTGGCCGTCCAGGTACTCCACCGCTTCGGCGAAGACCTGCCATTGTCGTTCTGGTTCGTCCGCCGCCCTCTCGAGGTTCACGGCGAGCAGGAAGAGCAGTTCCCCCCGCACCGCCCGGGGCAGCTCGCGTCCCAGTGCGTCGCTGAGCAGGCCGACGACGTTCACTTCCTGCCGGGCGT
Source organism: Streptosporangium album (assembly GCF_014203795.1). Classification (NCBI taxonomy): domain Bacteria; kingdom Bacillati; phylum Actinomycetota; class Actinomycetes; order Streptosporangiales; family Streptosporangiaceae; genus Streptosporangium; species Streptosporangium album. The sequence continues at coordinate 209,033 of NZ_JACHJU010000002.1, forward strand.
CGGTGGAGGCCCACCCCAGTTTCACCGCGAGCCGGCTCCGTCGTCCGTCCTCCAGCGGGGCGTGGCGCAGGACCGCCTCCAGTAGGCGCACGGCCTCGGAGTCGTCGCCGAGCGCGATCGCCCGGTCGGCGGCCTTCTCCGCCGCCTCCACCCAGTCCTGGACCAGGCCGGCGTGGCGGAGGTGGTGGGCCACCTGCCCCAGCGGTACCGGGTTCAGTTCCCGGACGGCCGAGGCGGCGCGGCTGTGCAGGTCCTGCCGCCGCGACAGCGGGATGCTGTCATAGACGGCCTGTACGGCCAGCAGATGCCGGAACCCGACCTTGCCCGACTGCTCAAGGAGCAGGCCGCGTTCCAGCGCCTCGTCCAGACCGTCGAGCGCCTCCTGTCGCGACACCCGGCAGGTGGCGACCAGCGCGGGCACCGGGACCAGCACTTCGAGCACGGCGGCGGCCTCGACCGCGGCCCGGGCGGCGGCTGTCAGGTGGCTTACCCGCTCCAGGACCGAGTCCCGCACCCCGATGGGCACGTCCAGCTCGTCGATGGTCTTGCGCGCCCACCCGCTGCCCCGTCGTACCAGCGTGCCCCGCGCCCGCAGGAGGGCGAGCAGCTCCTGGATGGCGAACGGCAGCCCCGAGGCGCGATCGCACAGGTAGGAGGCGAAATCCTCGGAGACCCGTTCCGCGCCAAGGGCCGACGCCGCCAGCTCGCTGGTCGCCGCCGTGCCGAACGGTGGAAGCGCAACCTGGACGCGGGCGACGGAGGCGGGCAGCCGGGCGGTCAGCGCCCTGACGCCGGGGCCGACCTCCTCGCCGCGGAAGGTGAACATCACGCAGAGCCCGGCGGGCGGGTCGGACAGCAGGTAGCCGAGGAACTCGACGGTCTGCTCGTCGGCCCAGTGCATGTCCTCCAGTATCAGCACCACCGGACCGAGAGAGCCGATTAGCTCGGCCAACCCGCGGAAGACCCGGTGCCGCTCGCCGACCCGGTCGCCCAGCGACTCGGGCATCGCGGGGAGCAGGTGGGCGAGTTCGGGCAGCAGCGGGCGCAGCGCCCCCGTCACCGGTGACAAGCCGGCGGCGGTCAGGTGCTCGCCGCCCCCGCGAAGCGCCTCGACGACGGGCCCGAGGGGGAACGGTTCGCGGATGTGCACGCAGCCGCCGGTCAGCACGGGCCGGTCGGCGAGCTCCGGCCTGGAGGCCAACTCGGCCACCAGGCGGGTTTTGCCTATCCCCGCCTCGCCCTCGATCACGACCACGGCCGGTGGACGGGCCAGGGCCGGCAACAGCCGCTGGAGTTCCTCGTCCCTGCCCACCAGGGTCGGTGAGACGATCTGTCCGGTGGTCTCAACGTTTCGGGGGTCCACGTCACCGACCTCGTGCTCGCGACGGCCGCTCACCCGACCACCGGCCGACTCATGATCCAAGGCAGTTTAGGCATCGACCGGATCTCTTGTTACGGCCGGGTCGGACTAGCCATGTCTCGCCACGGAGTCACGACCGTCGCGAGCTTGCCCACGGCCGGCCGCGGGCTGCGTCAGGGGCTCGGGGTGGGCAGTCCAGCGCCTGGACCCGATCCCGCCGGCGCCGTCCGGCGGTCAGTTACGCCTGGGAACCGGCACCCGCATCAGGTCCCTGGCCGGCACCACCTCGCCGTCGAAGCTGCGACGGACCTCCTCCAGGAACGACGGCTCGTCCGCCAGGCCGTACCTCTCGGAGAAATGCGTCAGCACCAGCCGCCTCACCCCGCACTCGGCGGCGACCCGGCCGGCGTCGAACGCGGTCAGGTGACCGTACTCCTTGGCCAGCGTGGCCTCGGCGGACAGGAACGTCGACTCGATCACCAGCAGGTCCACGCCGGCGGCCAGGGCGAACGCGTTGTCGCACAGCCGGGTGTCCATGATGAAGGCCGCGCTCTGGCCGGGGCGGGGCTCGCTGCACTCCTCCAGCCGGACCGTCGTGCCGTCGGGGGCGGTCACCGTGCCGGTGCGCTGCAGCTCGCCGACCGACGGGCCCCGGACGCCCCGCCCGGCGAGGAGGGAGGGGACCATCCGGCGGCCGTCCGGCTCGTCGAGGCGGTAGCCGTAGGACTCGACGGGGTGGGAGAGCGGGCGGGCGGTGAGGGCCACCGGGCCCGCGCCGAAGGTCACGGCCGGCCCGGAGACGGGGCGCTCGACGATCACCGAGGTGTCGGTGAAGGCGCTGGCGTGGCGCAGGCGGCGCCAGTAGGTCTCGCCGGTGGCGGGGTATGCCGCCTGGACCCCGTGGGTGACGCCGTCCCTGGCGATGCGCTGGACGATTCCGGGAACCCCCAGGCAGTGGTCGCCGTGGAAGTGGGTGACGCAGATCCAGGTGATGTCGTGGGAGCCCACACCCGCCTGGATCATCTGGCGCTGGGTGCCCTCACCGGGGTCGAACAGGAAGCCCTGTCCGTCCCACCGCAGGAGGTATCCGTTGTGGTTACGGTGGCGGGTGGGCACCGCGCTTGAGGTGCCGAGGACGATGAGTTCGCGAAGGGACACAGTCGACATGGTAGGAACCGTGGCGTTCGGGAGTGTCCCGACACCGCTGGGTGAGATGACGGTCGCCGTCACGGAGGACGGCGTGGCGGGCGTCGGCTGGAGCAGCCGGCAGGAGGGGCTCAGGGTCCGTGTGCTGGAGGGGCTCAAACTGGTCGAGGTGGACGAGCCCGGCCGGACGGCGGCGGCGCTCGGCGAGCTCGCCGACTACTACGCGGGCAGGCTGCGGGCCTTCGGCGTTCCGGTGGACTGGAGGCTGACCTCTCCAGCGCAGCGCAGGGTGCTCGGCACGCTGTACGAGACGGTGAAGTACGGCCAGGCCGTGACCTACGGTGAGCTGGCGGCGCGGAGCGGGACGGGTGTTCCCGCGCGGGCGATCGGATCGATCATGGGGGCGAATCCCCTCCCCATCATCGTCCCCTGCCACCGGGTGGTCGCCGGGAACGGGCTGGGTGGGTTCAGCGGGGGAGACGGCGTGGAGTCCAAGCGGTGGCTGCTGACCATGGAGGGATACTTGCAGCCGACCCTGGACTGGGACTGAGCGCGCAGACACGGAGACCGCCCGGGGACAGACCCGGGCGGTCCGCGAGAGAGTCGCGTCGGTCTAGCCGGGGTAGGGAGGCGTGCCGGTCTCGCCGGTGCCTTCCGGCGGGGTCGTCTCACCGGGGACCTGAGACGCGGTGGTCTCGTCAGGCTCCTGGTACGTATCGGTCTGGCCGTCTATCGTGTCCGCCTGCTTCCTGGCCATGTCGGCGGCGCTGTCGATCTGCTGGTCGTACTTGCCGCCTGTCTTCTCCTTGGCCATCTGTGCTGCCTTGTCGATGCCCTGGTTGGCGAGCTCCTCAACCTTGGTGCTGTGCTCGCCGAGCATGCTCTTGACCTTGTCGAAGATCGACATAGGTGAGTCCCCCGATCAACGTCATGCATTCCGTATGGGCTAGAAGAACCATCTCCGTCCTTCTTAAAGTCGCGTGTCCGCTTTATGGTCGATGGAAACAAAAATCCGCGCCAAAAGAAGGTCTCGCCACGGTGTTCTCCGCAGGCTCCGGCGGCGGCCCGTCCGGTGCGGGACCGTCGTTTCCCATGCACCGCCGAGTAGTTGACACACTTGTTCCGTGCGTCAGCTACCAGTCATCGCCGTCGTCGGGCCCACGGCGGCCGGAAAGTCCGATCTCGCGGTGGATCTCGCCCTCCGGCTGGGAGGCGAGATCGTCAACACCGACTCCATGCAGCTCTACCGGGGGATGGACATCGGAACGGCGAAGCTGCCGATGGCCGAGCGCCGCGGGGTCCCCCACCACCTGCTCGACATCTGGGACGTGACCAGGACCGCGAGCGTGGCCGAATACCAGGCGCTGGTCCGGCCGCTGATCGACGACCTGCGGGCCAGGGACGTCGTGCCGATCCTGGTGGGCGGCTCCGGGCTCTACGTGCGCGCCGCTCTCGACGACCTGGAGTTTCCCGGCACCGACCCGGAGATCCGTGCCCGGCTGGAGGCGGAACTCGAGCGTACGGGCCCGGCAACGCTGTACGAACGTCTCCGCGAGTGCGACCCCAGGGCCGCCGAGTCGATCCTGCCCGGCAACGGCCGCAGGATCGTCCGGGCGCTGGAGGTCGTCGAGTTCTCCGGGCGGCCCTTCTCGGCGACGATGCCCTCCTACGACGCGGTCTACGACAGCGTGCAGATCGGGGTGGAGGTGCCGAGAGAGGTGCTGGACGGGCGGGTCGCCTCACGAGTGGAACGCATGTGGGAGGCCGGACTGGTGGACGAGGTCAGGGAGCTCGCCACCAGAGGACTCGCCGGAGGCCGTACGGCCAGCCGGGCGCTCGGCTACGCCCAGGTGCTGAGGTTCCTCGACGGCGAGTGGACCGAACGGCAGGCGATGGAGGAGACGGTCCGCGCGACGCGCCGGTTCGTCCGCCGTCAGGAGTCGTGGTTCCGCCGCGACCCCCGGGTGGTCTGGCTCCCCCAGACGGCTCCGGACCTCCTCGACCAGGCGCTCGCGAGCGTACGCCGTTGATCAGGACGCGGGGAGAGGCGTCCGGCCGGCGCGGCTAGAGTCGGGATATGCGATTCGTAAAGGGACACGGAACCGAGAACGACTTCGTCATCCTGCCGGATCCCGACGGTGAGCTGGAACTGCCCGCCACGGTCGTGGCGGCGATGTGCGACCGGCGGGCCGGGCTCGGCGCCGACGGTGTGCTGCACGTGATGCGGACGAAGCTCAGCCCCGAGGTGGCCGACCAGGCGGGTGAGGCCGAGTGGTTCATGGACTACCGCAACACCGACGGCGGCATGGCCGAGATGTGCGGTAACGGGATACGGGTCTTCGCCCGCTACCTGGTCGACACGGGGCTGGCAGGCGCGGGTGAGTTCGGTGTGGCGACCCGGGCCGGGGTCAAGCGCGTACGGCTGGCCGAGAGCGGTGACGTGAGCGTGGAGATGGGCCGGCCCCGGGTGCTGGGCCGCAGTCACACGACCGTGGCCGGCCGGGAGTACGAAGGTCTCCACATCGACATGGGCAACCCCCATCTGGCCTGCGTCATCGGTGACCCGGTGGTCCAGCTCGACCTGAGCCACCAGCCCGCCTTCGACCCCGAGGTGTTCCCGGGCGGGGTGAACATCGAACTGCTCAACCCGGTCGGTCCGCGCCGGGTCGTGATGCGGGTCTTCGAACGCGGCTCGGGGGAGACTCGGTCCTGCGGCACCGGTGCGGTCGCCTCCGCCGTGGCGGCCGCTGAGCTGGCGGGAGAGACGACCGGCACCTGGGCCGTGGATGTTCCGGGTGGGACCCTCACCGTCACCCTTGATGAGCACACCAGCTATCTGGCGGGCCCCGCGGTTCTGGTCGCATCGGGAGAACTCATCCTGTAATGGCTCGCACGTCTGCCAAGTCGTTTGGGGCATGCCCGCCGACCTGGCAGACTGACGTCTCATGGACGTGGACATCTGGGCCTGGGTCGGCGACACCCAGCGGCAACTGCACGAAGCCGGGCACACCGGTCTGGCCATGGCGATCGGCGACGTGCCCGCGCAGGCGCTGGAGGGCCGATACTCACAGCTCGACGTGCTCGCGCCGGCCATCGCGCAGCAGGCGGAGAACTTGGAGCTGCCCTGGCTTGAGTTCTACGCCCGTTACTGGCACCTGATCGGCCGCGTCGGCGACCGCGCCCAGGGCGCGGTCGCGATGGCCGACGCGGAGACGCTGGTCGAGTTCGCCGGGCGCGAAGACGTCCGTGACTGCCCGGCGGCCCCCGGCGCCGTCATCGCGCTGGCCGTCGCCCAGGCGAACACCGACGGCCCCGGCTACGCGGCCGAGCGGCTGGCGGCTCTGGCCGCCCACGAGGTCGAGCCCGAATCGCTGGCCTTCTCCGCCGTCGCCGAGCAGTACGTCGCGGCCCTGGTGGACGCCGGCCGCGTCGACGAGGCGATCACCCACGCCGAGGCCGCTGTGGCGAAGCTGGGCGCCGTCGGCCGTGAGGCGAGCTGGGAGCTGGGTGCGGCCTCGGCCCGCGCGCTCCTCGCCGCCGGTCGCGCGGAGGACGCGCTCACCGCGCTCGCGGCCGCGGCCGACTTCAAGCCCGACGACCCGGTGGCGAAGGAGCACCGTGACGGCGTGCTGCGCGCGCTCGTGCTCGCGACCCTCGACAGGGTGCAGGAGGCCGTCGACGCCCTGCCCGACCTTGACGTGGTCGGCGACCACCCGCGCGACTGGGTCGAGTGGGCGCACGCCATCGGCAAACTCGCCGGAACCGCGCAGATCACCAACAGCTGGCAGCTCGGCCGGGTGCTCAAGCAGTGGGTCGACTACTTCGCCATGATGGGCGGCTACCGCGCCCGGGTCGAGCTCGCGCTCATCGCCGGCGAGCTGGCCGTCGCCAGGCAGGGGGTGTGGCAGGCCCGGTCGCTGGCCGACATCGCCGAGTCCGCCGCCGGGGAGCTCAAGAACCCCGGCGACATCGCCGAGCGGATCGCCGCGCTGCGCACCGCCGCCGACGGGGTCACCCCGCAGGACGCTCCCGGCCCCGAGGCCGAGCTGGTCGCCTACTTCGACGCCGCCGACGGCTTCAACGCCGACCCCGAGCGCTGGGTGGGCTGGCTGGCCCCGCTGTCCGGACAGGACCTTGAGGCCACCCGGCGGCACACCACCACGCTGGGCTTCCTCGGTTTCCCCGCCCAGGGCGCCGACATCTACTGGACCATGCTGGTCGAGTCCGGCGACATCGCGACCGCCGATCCGCAGGACGTCTCCTACCTCACCGGCCTGCTGATGGAGGCCCGCCAGGACGAGCGCCTGGAGCAGATGGCCGAGCGGCTCCCCGCCGCCCAGCGACACCTGGCCCTGGGCCGTCTGCACCGCGCGCGGGAGCGCTGGGAGCAGGCCGCGGCCGAGGGCGAGGCGGCGGCCGACGCCGGTGCGGGCGCCGAGGCGAGCCGCCTGTGGTCCAGCGCCGTGCAGCAGAACGGCGACAACGCCAAGGGCGCCCAGATCCTGCGCGCGCTCCTCGACGCCGGGGACGCCGAGCCCGAGGACGTCTGGCGCATGATCACTATGGCGACGGCCGCCGAGGACTGGGAGACCGTCCGCGCGGGCGCCGCGCAGGTCGGCATGCCGCTCCAGTCGGCCGAGGGGCCGATCGAGGAGGAGATGGGCCTGGTGCGCGTCATCCTGCCCGCCCCCGACGGCAGCCAGCGCGCGGTCATCAGCCTCCGCACCGGCCCCGCCACCGCCCGGCTGGCCATCCCGCAGCCTCCCGGCATGGACTACAACGCCGGTGACCTGGTCGTCTTCGACCCGCAGCTGCTGGAGCCGATCCCGGAGAAGGCGGAGGATCAGGAGAACTTCATCCCGCCGTTCGCCGCGGTCAGCATGCTCCGCCCGGGGGGCTACACCAGCTGGTTCTTCGACGGCGCAGCCCCCAGTGAGGCCGACTGGACCGAGTTCAACGAGGTCCTGGCCGAGCGCGGCTGGCCGATGTGGGTCTACAGCGACGAGAACTACACCGTGAGCCACCCGACCTCGGGTGAGCGGCTGCAGGGCGTGTTCGGCTGGATCGCGGTCCCGCCGGACGTCACCCCCGTCGAGGTCGACGCGCTGCTCGACGACGCCACCGAGCGTTGGGTGCACCCGCTGGCCTGGCTCGATCTGGCCAAGGCCGTCGACGTCGAGGTGGAGCGGCACGAGCGCATCACCAAGGAGTACGGCCTGTAGAGACGTTCCGGCAGGCTCCTCGCCGCCGCCTCGACGCACCGCACCGCCCGTGAGGGAACCCCCTCACGGGCGGTGCGTTCTCCGCCTCTAGAATCTTGTTCTGCGTATTCCGTGCGGTGGGTTCCGCATCGAGGAGGAGGATCTGGATGCTGGATCGATTCCGGCTGGACGGCAAGGTCGCGATCGTCACCGGAGCGTCCTCGGGTCTCGGCGTCGCGTTCGAGCCCGGCTTCTTCGCCTCGGAGATGACCGAGCAGTACGCTGAGGGATACATGGCGTGGCAGCTCGAACACCGTGTGCTGATGGGGCGTCCGGGCGACCCGGCCGAGCTCGTCGCGGCGGCGATCTTCCTCGCCTCCGATGCCGGGTCCTACGTGACCGGGGCCGTGATTCCGGTAGACGGTGGAATCCTCATCACCTGAGGCGCTGCTTTCCTTATCGCTATCCTTTTCGATACATGGGGTAGTTTGCCAGTTCATGGGTAATGAATGCACGTGAGAGGTGGCATGGCGCGGTCGGCGCTGGTACGCGGTGCGGTCGTCACGACGATCGCGTTCACAATGGCGGGTTGCGGTCTCGCCGGTCAGGGGACCGGCGACCAGACCGCCGGGACGGGGCAGTCCTCCGCCTCCGCGCTCAAGGACCTGAAGAAGCTCGAAGTCAAGGGGCGCGCCCCGATGACCGGCTTCGACCGGGACGAGTTCGGTCCCGCGTGGGCGGATGTCGACCACAACGGCTGCGACACCCGCAACGACGTCCTCAAGCGCGATCTCAAGGACGAGACGTTCAAGCCGGGCACCCACGACTGCATCGTGCTGACCGGGGTCCTCGACGATCCCTACAGCGGTAAGACCATCAAATTCGAGCGCGGCCAGAAGACCAGCATGGCGGTGCAGATCGACCACGTGGTCGCCCTCGCCGACGCCTGGCAGAAGGGCGCCCAGCGGCTCCCGGAGAGCAGGCGCAGAGAGCTGGCCAACGATCCGCTGAACCTGCTGGCCACCGACGGCCCGCTGAACGGTCAGAAGGGCGCCGGTGACGCGGCGACCTGGCTGCCGCCGCGCCGCGCCTACCGGTGCGCCTATGTCTCACGCCAGATCGAAGTGAAGGTCAAGTACGACCTGTGGGTGACGTCCGCCGAGAAGGACGCCATGCAGGCCGTACTCGGCTCCTGCTGATCAGTCGTCGGAGCCGTGCCCATGCCGGTGCTCCTGCTCACGCTCGTGCTTGATGACCTTTCCGGTCCTGGCCGACACGTAGATCTCGTACTTCCGGCCGCTCTTCCACAGCTCGACCTTCCAGACGCGCTGGCCGTGCTCCCACTCGCGCTCGACCTCGGTCACGCGTGCGCCGGGAACGCGCTTCTTGGCGATCTGGACGGCCCTGCTGGAGGAGATGCCCGACGCGGTGGCCGAGGCGGCGGCTGCGGCGGTGGACGCGGTCGTGGTGGCGGAGGTCGTGGTGGTGGAGACCGCCGCCTGACCCGCGGCGAGGGCGATGCCGCCCCCGCCGGCCAGGAGGGCGGCGGTTCCGATGGACGCGATGGTGATTCTGGTGATCTGTTTCATGGATTCAGCTTCGCCGCGATCACGATAGGGCCGCGCTAAGCCTCCGCTAAGAAGAGCGTCACGCTCGCTCCGCCCGTCTCGGAGGTCCCCAGAGAGAGGGAGCCGCCCGATGACTCCGCCGTACGGCGGGCGATGTCGAGACCGAGCCCGGTCGATCCGGCGCCGCTCTCGCCACGCCCCAGGAGGGCGGGCGTGGCGAAGCCGGAGCCGGAGTCTGCCACGGTCAGCAGCGCGCCACCGTGGGCGGGCTCCAGCCGCACGGCGAAGGAGACCCCCTCCGGAGTGTGCGCGAAGACGTTGCCGAGCAGCGCGTCCACGCAGGCGGAGAGATCGCCGGCGGCGACCCCGACCTGCAGCGGGCCGGGGGACAGGTGGAGCGTGAAACGGCGTGACTGGTCCTCGGCGAGCACCGACCAGAAGGCGACCCGGGCCTCGGTGACCGCCACCGCGTCACACCGGTCCTGATCCTGCGCCCGCCGCCTGGCCTCGATGATCACCGAGGTGACGGCCCGTTCCAGGGCGTCCACCCGGGCCTCGATCCGGGCGGCCTCCTCGGGGTCGCCCAGGGACTCGGCCTCCAGCCGCAACCCGGTCAGCGGGGTGCGCAGCCGGTGGGACAGGTCGGCCACGTTCTCCCGCTCCTCGGCGAGCAGGCCGGTGATGCGTTCGGCGAGGTGATTCAGCGCGAGACCGACCGCGTGGACCTCCGGGGGACCGTCGGGCACGGTCCTCGCGGACAGGTCGCCGCCGGCGAGCCGGTGCGACACCCGGGCCAGCGAGGAGATCGGCCGGATCACCGCACGGGCGAGCCGGTCGGCCACGCCGATCCCCAGCCCGATCAGGGCGAGACCGAGGGCCGCCAGCCCGGCCCACACCCGGGGCACCCCCTCGGCCAGGTCGGCGTCGTCGAGGTAGACCCGGACCACGGCCGTGCCGCCGGGCGCTCCCTGGACCGCGACCAGGATCTCCCGCCCACCGGGGACCGCCGCGGTGACGCTGCGGCCACGGGAGGCGAGCTCGACGGCAGCCGACCGGGGGGCGGGCACGCCGATCACCCGGCCGTCCGGCAGGAAGACCGTCACCGGGTGCGCGGCCCGCTCGGTGGTGAGCCGCAGGGTCTCGGCGTCGACCGTTCCCACCGCCACCGCGATCGAGTCGGCCTCACTCCCGGCCCGGCTCACCGCTCCGCTCTCGGCCACCGTACGGACCAGCAGCGCGAGCGGGACCAGCAACGCGATCAGGACCAGGGAGGTGGTCGCCGCCACCAGCAGGGCCAGCCAGCGCCTCATGCCGGAGCGGCCAGTCGCACGCCGACACCGCGCACGCTCTGCAGGTAGCGGGGTTCCGCGGAGGTCTCGCCCAGCTTGCGGCGGAGCCAGGAGAGGTGGACGTCCACCGTCTTGTCCGCCCCGCCGTACGGGATCTGCCAGACGTGGGTGAGCAGCTCGCGCTTGGTGATCACCTCGCCCGGCCGTGCGGCCAGGTAGTGGAGCAGGTCGAACTCCTTCGGGCTGAGGTCCAGCGCCGCGCCGTCCAGGGTCGCCTCGCGCGTGCGCGGGTCCACCCGCAGGCCGCCGACCGTCACCGAGCTGTCGGTACGGCTTCCGCCGGTACGCCGGAGCACCGCCCGGATCCGGGCGTCGAGCTGGGCGGCGCTGAACGGTTTGACCACGTAGTCGTCGGCCCCCGCGTCCAGCAGCCTGACCATCTCCGCGTCGCCGTCCCTCGCGGTCGCCACGATCACCGGGATCCGGCTCACCGCGCGGAGCATGCGCAGCAGGTCGAGGCCGTCGAGGTCGGGCAGGCCGAGGTCGAGCACGACGAGGTCGGGACGTTCCTCGACGGCCAGCCGGAGGCCGTCGAGGGCGGCGGAGGCGGACGACACGGCGTGGCCTCGGTCGCGCAGGCCCCGGGTCAGCGAGGTGCGGATCGCGACGTCGTCTTCGACGAGTAGCACATTGGACATTTGCCGCTACGTTAGCCGGGCCGGGGCCCGCTGCCTACGTTCGTTATCGGGGCCTTAACCACGTCTTAGCGTCCGAGGTGCGAAAGTGGACGCGTGCGCCGACCCCTCCCTTTCGCCATGGCCGGATGGCTGATCACCGGATCCCTCGCGACCGTGGCGGGGGTCGGGGTGATCAACCTCCTGGGCGAGCCGCTCACGTCCTCCGCGCACCGCCCGCTCTCCTCCGCCGAGATCGGTGAGGCGCTCGCCCGCTCCACCCCGGCGGCCGCGTCCCATCCGGCGTCCACGCCCCGTCCGACGTCCACGCCGGCCGTCTCCCCGGGTTCGAAGGACCGGAGCCGGCTGATCAGCACCGAGGGCGGGACCGCGATCGCCCGGTGCGAGGAGGGGCTGGTGACCCTGCGGTCCTGGAGTCCCAAGGAGGGCTTCCAGGTCAAGAGCGTGGACCGGGGGCCGGACGAGCGGGCCCGCGTCGAGTTCGAGTCGGACGAGACCAAGGTCAAGATCGAGGTGCGCTGCTCGCCGTCCGGCTCCCCGGTCCACACGGTCGACGACTGACCGGCGTCCCCGGTCCGGCCGGGGGCCACAGAACCGCGGGCGACGAGAGACGACACGGCTAGCGGACGCGGCCCCGGGGCTTCAGCCGGGTCGTCGGGAGGGCGGGGGCGGGCAGCGGAGCGCCGCCTGCGCCGTGGACGGTGCCGAAGTCCTCGCCCTCCGCCCACTTCTGCCGGAAGGCGGCGATCTCGTCGTGGCTGCGGCCGATGAAATTCCACCACATCACGATCTCCTCCTCGAACGGCTCACCGCCGAGCAGCAGCAGGCGGCCCTGCCCGCCCAGTGCGAGGTCCGGCCGGCCGGAGCCCAGATACAGCAGCGTCCCGCGGTCCAGCCGGGTGCCGGCCACCTCGACCTCGCCGGACAGCAGGAGGGCCGCGTGCTCGAAGCCGGGCTCCAGTGGCAGGACCGCGCTGCCGGAGATCGTGACCTCCGCGCCGAGCAGCGGCGTATAGGCGCGGGCCGGCGAGGTGGCACCGCCCAGCGAACCCATGATCACGGTGACCCGCGCATCCCCCTCGGTCAGGACCGGCAGGTCGGCGTGGTGCTCGAAGTGCGGGGCCACGTGCCTGTCGCCGTCCGGCAGGGCCACCCAGAGCTGCACGCCGTGCAGCAGCGCCTCGGCGGACTCCTCCGCGTGGGAGATGCCACGCCCGGCCGTCATCAGGTTGAGCTGGCCCGGCCGTACCTCCTGCAGACTGCCGACGCTGTCGCGGTGCAGCACCTCACCCGAGACCAGCCAGGTGACCGTCTGCAACCCGGTGTGCGGGTGCGGCGGCACCCGCATGGCGGCCACCTCGGGGCCGTAGTCGTCGATGAAACACCACGCGCCGACCATCCGCCGCCCCCGGCTGGGCAGCGTGCGCGTGACCGTCATCGCCCGCGGCCCGCCCAGCGCCACCTCGTGGCCGGTCAGCCGCTCGACGACCGGCCCGGCGGCGGGGGCGGCGGCGCACAGGGTCTCCTGCGGGACTGTCTCCAGGTTGCTCACCCCCCGACTTTACGGCGCGCACGGATCCCGTCGGTGTCTGCGGGCAGCTTCTTCAGGAGCGCGCCGTCCTCCTCTCCGCCGGCGGACTGCCAGATCGCCCGCTTGGTCCGGTAGAGGTACCGCCACGTGGCACTTACTCCGCCGCCCGGCGCCCTCCGGTTCCCTGTCCGCCGCGATGAGTTTCCCGCAGGGGGGAGGATCAGCGGCGCCACCGCCCCGGCGGCCGGCCGCACGTCCTCCCGTCGCATCTCCCCGGAGGAGAAAAGCCGATCTCCCTTGCCACCGGCGTACGGACGTATTTCTCTTACACCGAGCCCGGCGACCGTGCGGTACTAGGATCCGCCTTCGGTAAAGCGAAGGTAAAGGGAGAAGCGATGAACGCACAGAGGACCGGCGCGAGACGGCCCCTGGTGAAGTGGTTCCTGCTGGCGGTCGCCGCAGTGGTGGTGTTCGGTTTCGTGCTCAGCGGCTGCTCCCGGGTCAGCACCCAGCCCGACGAGATGGTCCTGCACTACGCGGGAGGCACCTTCGAGGCCATCAAGTTCGAGAGGTGCATCAACCCCTCCAGCGGGGCCACGCTCCTCGGCCCCGGCGACACGGCCTACTCCTACCCGTTCGGCCAGCGGACCTTCGACTTCTCCGGCGCCGAGGACGCCGAGTCCAAGCCGTTGTCCGTCGTGTCGAATGAGACTGCTGCATAGACAGGTCTTTTCCCCTACCCTCGAGTAGATGACCCCCGCGAAAGACCTGCTCAGAGCTGCCGTCTATGACCGCGTGTCCGCCGATAGGCGTAGAGACGCCCGATCGGTCGGCGAACAGGAGACCGCGAACGTCGCAGCCTGCGACCGGTACGGCTGGCACGTCGAAGAGGTTTTCACCGACAACGACCGCTCCGCCTCCCGCTTTGCTCGCAAGACCCGCCCCGACTGGGAACGCCTCGTCGAGCAACTGTCCGCCGGCCGCTTCGACGTCATCGTCTTGTGGGAGCCGTCGCGCGGCGACCGCGAACTGGAGATGTGGGCACGACTGCTGAACACCTGCCGCCGAGACGGCGTGCTGATCCACATCACCTCACATGACCGTACGTACGACGTGCGCCGACCCCGCGACTGGCGGACCCTCGCCGAGGACGGGGTCGACTCGGCGTACGAGAGCGAGAAAGTGTCCGAGCGGATCCGGCGTGGCACACGAGCGCGAGCCGCTGAGGGCAGGCCTCACGGTAAGCGACTGTTCGGGTTCCAGCGCGTCTACGACGCGACGACAGGCCAGCTCGTCGGCCAAGAGATCCATCCGGAGCAGGCCGCGACTGTCCGGGCCATCGCCGACATGGTTACCCGCGGGATGCCACTAACGGCCATCGCGACGCAGTTCAACCAGGAGGGGATCCTCTCGCCACGAGGTGCGATGTGGCGCGGCACTCAGATCAAGCGGCTCATCCTCAACCCCGCTTACATCGGGTACCGGACACATCTGGGGGAACGGGTCCTGAGCCCCGAGTGGTTTCCGCCTATCTTGGATGAGCAGGTCTACTACGTGTGCTTGTCGAAGCTGACCGATCCGGCGCGCGGTGAGCAGCGGCCGTCATCCATCAAGCACCTGCTTAGCGGTCTGGCAGTGTGCGGGGTATGCGGGTCGCGAGTGCGGATCTTCAAGAACAAAGGGAGATTCGGCTATACCTGCAAGCCTGCCGCCCCAGGCGGTGGCCCGTCGTTCCACGTGTCCCGCCACGTGGGCAGGGTGGACGAGTACATCGAGGGCTTGGTGATCCGCTACCTGCAGCATCCCGAGCTGGCGGCGATGATGGTCGGCGACGATGAGAGCGCAGCAGAGTTGCGGTCGATCCTCGCGGAGATCGAAGGCAAGCGAGCCTACCTGGACCAGTTCTACGTGCAGGCGGCCGAGGAGAAATTGTCGGCGCGTGCCGTGGCTGCGGTTGAGGCGGCAGAGCTGGCGGAGATCGAGGTCCTGGAGCGGCGTTCGCGCCGGGTGCGGTTTTCGCCGCAGATCGGCCACCTGGTGGAGGCGGGGCCGGAACAGGTGCCGCAGCGGTGGGGGGCACTGGATGTAGTTCAGCGGCGGGAGGTCATCGCGGGAATCTTCGAGAAGATCGAGATTTTGCCGATAGGTCCGGGGCGGCGCACTCCTCCTGACGAGGAGTCGGTGCGTGTGACGCGTCGGGTGCGAAGGTAGGAGCGGCTCGTGCTGTCTCAAAGGTGAGGGAATCCTGGCCCTCGGAACGCGACAAGACAGGCATTAGTTACACACCGTGGCAATTTGTTGAGATTTTAATTACTCTGCGTTGTGACGGGTGAGCGCACCGGTAATCGAATATCGGTCCGGGGAAATAATGCCGCGAGTCCTATTCACACCACGACCAAAAGGCACCTACAGTGATGGAACTTATCGCAACGCCGTGGGGACGACAGTCGCGAAAGGGCCGTGCACGCCTAAGCGGCCGAAAGGCGGGACCCCCTGATGAACATCCACCCAAGCGGCAAAACCCTGACCCTTCTCGCGTACGCGGGGTGGGGTGTAGTTGCAGCGGAGATGATCGCAGATGTCATGCCAACGAAGATGTTCCTGGGTCTGGCCGCCATGGCGGGAACGCTGTCCGTAGTGGCTGCGATTCGCCATCACGAAGCCGTCGTGCAAGCGACAGCCAGGGAGCATGCCAGCACAATGGGGAGGCAGGTGCTTAGCGCCGACCGCTTGGTGACCAACCGGTGGAGGGGGGAGACTCGGGCGCATATCGACGCGGCCCGCGCCTATGCCGATACCGGTTCGCACCCAGTGGTCGAGGAGCGAACTCTGTAGGGCGACGCATGAAAGGGCCGCGAGGTTTACCTAATCTCGCGGCTTTTTCTTTGATTCTCTGACGGCTTCAAAAATCTGCTTGCGCATATCTGAGTAGGCGGCCAACATTCGATCCTTGGCATCCTCAGGAATCTCGGGGTCGTCGATGATTTCGGACACGATCGGATCATGCCGGGTCTGATCGCTTCGAGTGACCTCTTCCGACGTTCGGATCCCTCGCTGCACGAGAACCTCCGCGAGAGACTTGAAGCCGGCCGCGGCGCGAAACTCGTCCATCGCATCCCGCATGAAAGCGGAAGATGCCCGGTCTTCGATGCCGCCTGGCGTGCGCGTTGCCGCGATCTGCGGGAGTGGCTCTAACCCCTCTCCTGCGACGAATCGGTTGATCGAGCCGGGTGGGAGCTGGTATGCGCCCTCCATCGCTGCGAGGGTCTCTCGGGAGTAGTTGTCCCGGCTGCCGTTCTCAACGCTGGTGATCATTCGGTACCAGCTGTCTTCTTTCCCCGGGTGAGTCTCGGCGACGAAGGTCCGTCGACTCTTGTACCGGGGGTCGAGCTGGACTCGGCGGGCGACTAGGAAGTCGCCTAGTCGCTGCCATGCGGTTAGGGCGGTATTCACTGCATGCTCCTGGGAGGCTGCGGCTCTCGGTGCGCTCTCAATGGAGCTTGAAGGAAACAGTAGGAAACGTCAACCGATGTTAGTCGACTAGTTGGGGCGCTGCTCAGCGTGGCCACTGTGGCGGGTGGGGTGTCAGGTACACCAAAGAAACTGATTCGGAATGATTCCTATCAGTTCGCCATGTGGGTTGACGTGAGTCCTCTTGTTTCCTACTGTTTCCTACATGCCGCCTACTTCTACCATCCGTCAAAACGGATACGCCCTCCGAGCCTTCAGGAAGATACGCGGGCTTAGCGTGGTTGACCTGGCCGAACGAGCCAAGGTCTCCGCGCCGGCTCTGCGGAACTGGGAGTTGGAAAACAAGGCACTCCCCACGGTGAAAGCCGAACGGCTGGTCGCCGTCCTCGGCATCGACCTTTCCGCCATCGACCGGGACAAGGCTGGCTCCGTCGGCGTCGAGGACGCCGCCTGATGGCCGCCTGCTACGACGCGGAGCGCATCGCCCGCCTCGTCGCAAAAGCGCAAGAGTCGCACGTTCAGGCACTCGTTGACTCTTGGGGGGCGCCTACTCCGGACGACCTGGCACTCGTAGCTCGGGTCTTCGGTGGATCGGTCCACCACAGCGCGCCTGCCGCCACCGAGAGCGAGGCAGCGTGAACGAGCTCGCTCTCACTGAGTCCCCGTCCCTGCGCGCCCAGCACGTGGACCGTGTCGACGTCCTCGACAAGGTGAAGGCGCTCAGCCTCCTCCCTGACGGTGCCCACGCGGACATCCCGATCGTCGCCAACTACTACGAGGTGACGCCCGGCACGATCGAGAAGGTCGTTCAGCGTAACCGCGCCGAGCTCACCGAGAACGGTCTGCGAGTGCTGAAGGGCGCGGAGTACCGGGCGTTCGCGACGGACAACCTGTCCGCCGCGAATCCCAACGCACGGTCGGCCACCATCTTCACTCGCAAGGCGATCCTCAACGTCGGCCAGCTCCTGGTGGACTCCACGGTCGCGAAGGACGTCCGTGCCTACCTGCTCAACCTCGAAGAGGTCGCGACGCACGAGCAGCGCGCCGAGGCGATCGACCGGGTGGAACTGGCCAAGGCTCGTATCGAGATGCTCGCCGCCGCGGACGGCTACCTGGACAGCAAATGGGTCCGCCTGAAGATGCGCGTGCAGGCGGCGATCGGCCTCGGCGAGGAGCCCGAGATCGAGCCCGACGACCTGCCGCTGTACGTCCCCGATTTCCTCAAGTCCAAGGGGCTGAAGAAGAAGGACGTCGAGGCCACGCAGTCCACGTTCGGCCGGCGGGCCGCGGCCCTGTACGAGGCGGAGCACGGCTTCAAGCCGGGCAAGCGTCAGGCGGAGATCCCGAACGGAAGCGTCCGGCAGACCCTCGCCTGGACGCAGAAGGACCTTCCTCTCTTCGAGGAGGTCTGGGACCGCTGGTACGCCGCGAAGCACACGCCCCAGTTCGAGCTGTTCGGGGCCGACACGTGAGCCCCCAGGTGCAGGTCTACGCGACCGCGTTCGCCCTGCTCGGCGCGTTCGACCGGTTCGAGGAGCTCCGCGCTCTCGACCTCGCGGACGAGGCCCCCACTACTTCCTGACGCACTGCGGGCCTGACCGACGCAACCGGCCAGGCCCAAGACAACCGCTCAACTCAAGATCCTGAGGAGCAAGTGCCATGAACACCGTACTCCCCCCGACGTCGGTCGCCGTGATGACCGCCGAGAAGCTCGCCGAGTCCGCGCAGTTGCTGACGACCCTGACCGTCACCCCGGACGAGCGGGCCGTCGTGCTCGACGCCCTGCGGAGGACGTGCGAGTCGCTCGCCATCGCCGCCGAGCGGGTCGCCCAGGACGTCGTCGACGCCACCCCGCCCGGCGGGCAGCTTGGAACCCGGGACGGGTGGCTCCCGGCCCCCGCCGTGCTGGTGGCGGAGTTGTCGAACGTCAGCGCCCGCCTGGCCGAGGCGCAGGACGGGTTCGAGGACGCGGGCAAGGCCGTCGCGGAACTCGCCACCGAGCAGGCCGCCGAGGAGCCGTTCGATCGGCTCGCCGCCGCGGACATGACGCCCGCACAGCAGGAGGCGTACGCCGTACTGGCCGCCCGCCTCGACGCCCAGTACGGCGGCACCCGGTGACCGCCACCGTCGACCAGGCGCACACCATCGACGTCCTCGCGGACATCGCCTCCCGAGGCCTGCCGCCCGTCGGCTGGCACCTGTCGGCCGCCGCCGTCGACAAGCTGGAAGGGCAGGTCGGGCCGGACAGCGACGAGGACAAGCGGGCGGCCGTGGCCGCGTACGCCGCTCTCCTCGGGGTTGAGCCGACGGAGCGGCAGCACGACCACCACGTGCGTCTCGCGGTGACCGCGCCCTACCAGGGCGTGCGGGTGACCGTGTGGGCGCACGTCGCCAAGAACACCGAGATGCTGGCGGGCGACGTCTGGCGGGACGCCGCGGGCGACCGCTGGTGCGTTGTGGAGGTGCCGCAGCCCGGCGACGTGGCCCGCTTGTACCTGGCGACGGACCCGGGTGACACGCGGACGGTCTACACGATCGACGGTGTCCGGGCGACGCGTGGGCCGTTGACGCTGGCGCACCGCCCCGAGGCCATCGCGGCGGTGGCCTCGTGAGCGCCATCGCAACCCGCCTCCTCGTTGAGGCCCGCCCCACGGCCACCGAGGTCGCCATCCTGCACGTCCCGGCCGGAGCGGTGGCCCGCGTCCACCACCCCGCAGGCGTGCGCGAGTACACGCCGCTGCTGCCCGAGGAATCGTGGTATGCGGTCGTGCCGGGCGACAAGGACTTGATCGGCTGGGGTGCGGTGCCGTGCTGGTACGGCTCCCTGGCCGGCATCAGGAACGGCCGCCACCGGCTGGACCGGGACGCCTGGCACGCCGCTGCCCGTGAGCTGCGCTCCGGCGGCGTGACCTACGTGCAGTACGAGGTCCGCGACTACTACGGCAACCCCCGGTGGACCGCTACAGGCGTCCGCGTCGACTCGGCGGGCGGTGCCCTGTGAGGCCCGAGGCCCGCGTGTGGCGGAAGGCCGCCCGCGCCGAGATCAAGGGCGTGCCGCGCGGGCGGCGCTCGACCCACCAGGCCAAGACCCAGCAGCCCCAGGCTCCCGCCGATGAGTCCGAGCAGACCACCGCCGCATCCCTCACCCCCGCTGAGCAGATCGAGGTGCACGCATGAGCAGGACCGAGCGCGACATGGCCGAGCGGTTCGCCCGCGAAACTGCCGCCCACGAGATGACCGTCCTGCACGATGACGGCCTGTATCGCCACCTGCGATTCCAGCAGCCGGGCACCGGCATGTACTGGTTCGAGCTGGTCACCTGGCCAGGGAAGCTCGCCTTCGCCGGCGACGTGGACGGCTACGCATTCTCCTGCACCCCGGACATGCTCGGCTTCTTCCGGCAGTCCAGCTGGCAGGGCGGCATCAACCCCACGTACTGGGACGAGAAGGTCATCGCGAGCCACGACAGCGTCATGACGTACTCGCAGGATCTGTTCAACAAGCAGGTCGCCGACGACCTCAAAGAGGCCGAGGAGCACTACCCCGGCGTCACCAAGGCGTGGAACGAGAAGGTCAACGGCGACCTCGCCGAGTACAACACCGAGCACGAACACGACGCGCGGGCGGCGCTGAACGACTTTGAGTACCTGCCCGAAGGGGCCAGCGGGGAGCCGTTCCGCTTCTACGACGCGTGGGAGTGGCAGCTCAAGGACTACAACTGGTCGTTCCTGTGGTGCTGCCACGCGATCGTGTGGGGCATCGCCCAGTACGACAAGGCGAAGACCCTCGCTCCCGCTGAGTCCTCTCCCTCTCAGGGAGGCACGGCATGAGCGACTACGACTACGGCCCCCTCCAGACGTACGAGGTCACCTGGACCTCCGGTCACGTCGAGAGGGTCCACTGCCACCAGGTGTCCTACAGCGGCGACAGCGGCGGCCTCGACGCCCTCGGCCTGATCGGCGTCAAGACCAAAAACGAGCGGCGCGTCCACCTGCACGGGCAGATCAACGGCCGGTGGCTGCTGGTCCTGTCGGCCCGCGAGACGGACATCGCGGCCCTGCGGTTGGTGACGGTCGGCGAGGAGTTCGCCGGGCAGCGGTTCACCTTCGAGGAGCCAGGCGGTGAGAGCCGGTGACCTGTGCCCGCTGGTTGACGTTCACCGCCGCCGCTGCCCGTCTCAACCTCCCGGTGGAGGAAGTGCAGCGCCTCGCGGACACCAAGGTTCTGCACGCCGAGTGGCTGCACCACGACCACTGGGCGATCTCTGAGGAGTCGGTCACCGCCCTCAAGCCCGCGCCGGAGCTGGCTACCCCCACGGGTGACGTCCTGGCCGCCGCGGACGACGAGGACGCCATGTCCGCCCACCTCGCCCACGCCGACGAGCCGTTCCCCGCCGTGACCTGGACCCCATGGAGTCCCGACGACTCCCCGGAGGACCGCGAATACCGGAACGAGCAGGCCGACTACGAACCCCGAGAGGACGCACACCGCTGATGGCAATCAAGACACGGCGCCCCACCGGCATCGTCCCGTGGCCGCTGATCCTCCTCGAAGGCGGGGAGAAGAGCGGCAAGAGCTGGGCGTGCGCCGAGCTGTCCGCCTCCGAGAAGGTCGGCCAGACGTACTGGCTGGACCTGAACGAGGGCGCCGCCGACGAGTACGGCGCCATCCCCGGCGCCCGCTACCTCGTCATCGAGCACGACGGCACCTGGGCGGCGATCCTCAACCAGGTCTCCGAAGTCCGCGAGGAAGCCCGCCGCGCGGCCGACGCCGGCGAACCCCCTGTGGTGCTGGTCATCGACTCCATGACCGCCGAGTGGGACCTGCTGAAGGACTGGGCGGGTAACCGGGCCAAGGGGTCGACGTCCAACCAGAAGCGGCTTCGGGCGGACCCGAGCGCCGAGGTTCAGGTGTCGATGAACCTGTGGAACGACGCCACCGCCCGCCACCGGCGCCTGATGACGATGTTGATGACGTTCCCCGGCATCGTCGTCGTCACCGCCCGCGGCAAGGAAGTCGCGTCCCTTGACCAGTCCGGCCGCCCCGTCGAGGGGTCGAAGGACTACAAGGTCGAAGGCCACAAGAACCTCGCGTTCGACGCGTCCGTGTGGGTGCGCCTGTCCCGCGAGCACGCCCCGATCGTCGTTGGTGCCCGCTCCGTTCACGCCGGGATCCGGCCGGGCGTCGACAAGCCCGTCCCCGCCCCTCAGTTCACCCTGGAGTGGCTCGTCTTCGACGCGTTGAAGTGCAACCCGGTCGAGGCGCAGGTGCGGGCCCTGACCACCACCAAGGCGGGCGCTGAGTCGCCCGACGGTGAGGACCTGTCAGCGAAGGCGGGGGAACTGCTGGCCCTGGCCGAGGACGCCTCCTCCGAGGTGGAGCTCCGCCGGGTGTGGGACCAGATCCGGCCCGCCCTGGACGGCCAGGAGATCAGCGCCGGTGAGGCGGACCGGGTCGCGGCCCGCATCAAGGCGTTGGGCGCGCAGCTCGCCGCCGGAACGGAGGCCGCAGCGTGATCTCCAACGAGTTGGCGCTGGTCGAGGTCGTCCTCAAGGCGATGACCGAGCGGCTGAAGGCCGCCAAGACCAACGCAGACGCTGAGATCCGTGCCACCGCCCTGCCCGGGGACCGCACCAACGCGGTCCTCCCGGACGGGACGGTCATCGGATCGGTCAGCCAGGCCAAGGGGCGCACGTCCGCGGCGGTCACTGACCGGGTCGCGTTCACCAAGTGGGCGCAGGCCGAGCACCCGACCGAGGTCGAGTTGGTCCCCACGGTCCGGCCGGCGTTCGAGCGGCGGGTCCTGGATGGGTGCAAGGCCAACGGCGTCAACGTGGACGCCAACGGCCACGAGGTCCCCGGGGTGGAGGTCGGCCAGGGCAACCCCTACTCGATGACGAAGGTCACCGGGGGTGCTGAGGATGCGATCGCTGCGGCCTACCAGTCCGGGGAGCTCGCCGACGTCTTGGAGCGGTTCGCCCGCCCGGCCCTTGAGGCAGGTGCGGAGTGAAGCGCGGCAACGGTCTCCAGCGGACCACGCCCCTGATGGCGAAGAAGCCCATGGCGCGCGGCAAGGGGCTCAAGGCGGGTGCCGCGACCCCGACCCGTAAGGCCCCGGCGAAGAAGGCGCCTCGCAACACCGGCCCCACGCCCGCCGTACGGCAGGCCGTCCGGGACCGCGACCTGGACACGTGCATCGTGTGCGGTGTCGTCGTCTCCGGCCGGCCCGCGTCGATTCACCACCGCCGCAACCGGGGCATGGGCGGGTCGTCGGACCCGCGCATCAACGACGTCACGAACCTGCTGGTCGTGTGCGGGGACGGGACGAGCGGCTGCCACGGCATGTTGACCGACCGGCCGTGGGAGCTGGACGCCGAGAAGCACGGGTGGATCATCGGCCGCAACTCAATTGCTGACCCGGCCTTGGTGCCGGTGCTGGTGGCGTGGTTGGGCTGGGCCTACCCGCTGGCTGACGGCACGTGGCAGGTCATCGAGGACATCGCGGCGGTGACGTCATGAAGGCGCTGACCGTTCGCCAGCCGTGGGCCTGGGCCATCGGCTACGCAGGCAAGGACATCGAGAACCGGACGTGGGACACGACGCACCGGGGCCTGCTCGCCATCCACGCGGGCGCCCGGTGGGACGGCGATGACGCGGCGGCCCGAGTCTTCGAGTTGGCTGGCGCTTACGTGCTGAAGACCACTGTGTCGGCGATCGTCGCGGTGGTCGAGCTCGTCGACGTCTGCGCCGTGGACGGCTTCACCGACTGCTGCAAGTGCGGGAAGTGGGCCTTCGGCTTCCAACGTCACTGGAGGCTCGCCAATCCCCGCCCGCTGGTCGAGCCGGTGTCGTGCAAGGGGCGGCTCGGCCTGTGGAACCTGCCTGAGGACGTCGAGGCTGCCGTGCTGCGGCAGATCGAGGTGACGTCATGACGGCTGGCCCGGTCGTCGCGTGGGAGCTGTGCTCCTGGTGCGACGTCATGGTCCCCGCGCCGCACGCCTGCCCGTACGTGGCGCCTACCTGCCCCACCACGGACCCCGCAGCAGCGGGGGAGCCGTGCGGCCGGTGTAAGCCCTGCCTCGACCTACAGGAGGCGTCCATCGCCGCCCAGGGCGACGGCCTTCCGCTCGCCACGGACGGGTCGCCGTCCGACCTCGATCACCCCTGACCTGCCCCCTGCCTGTCTCCCTCGCAATGCGGGGAGACAGGCACCCCGCCCCCAGACAGGAGGCCCACCGTGGCCGAGCTGCATATCTCTGAACTGCTAGATCTCGAATACCTGGAAGCCGCGGTCGAGGGCGGGTTCGTGCGGGTGCAGCAGCACCCCACCGAGCCGCTGTTCATCTACAACTACACGGAGAAGACCCAGTACGAGGACGAGTGGAATGGAGCCACCCTCGCCTGCCGCGGCCTGATCACGGACGCGGGCGGGTGGGTCAAGGCCCGACCGTTCCGCAAGTTCTTCAACTACGGCGACCCGATGGTGGGCGAGCTGGACGCGTCGGCGAAGGCCGTCGTGGTCGACAAGATGGACGGCTCGCTCGGCATCCTGTACCCGGCCGCTGGCGGGTTCGTTATCGCCACCCGCGGCTCGTTCACGAGCGACCAGGCCCAACACGCCACCGACGTTCTCCAGCGGCGCTACAACGACTTCCTGCCGCCCGAGGGGGTCACGGTCCTGTTCGAGATCGTCTACCCCGCTAACCGGATCGTGTGTGACTACGGAGGCGCGGACGACCTGTTTCTCCTCGGCGGGGTGGACATCGCGACCGGACAGGTTCTCGGGCCGGATGAGATCCGGGGATGGGCTGGGCCGGCGGCGAAGGTGTTCAACGTGCCGACGCTGGCGGATGCGTTGGCGATGCCGCCCCGTTCGGGCGCTGAGGGGCTGGTCGTCCGGCTGGTCGAGTCCGGGCAGATGGTGAAGCTGAAGCAGACGGATTATGTCGCCCTCCACAAGATCATCACTGGGTTGAATGCCCGCGGCGTCTGGGAACTCCTCGGTGAAGGCAAGACCGTCGCTGACATCTGCGAGCCCCTCCCGGACGAGTTCCACGCATGGGTGAAGAACCTCGCCGGAGACCTGCAGCGGGAAGCCCACGAGTTGCTCTACGACACCGAGCGCTACCACGAGAAGATCCTCACCCGCATGCCAGAGGGGTGGACGCGCAAGGACTACGCGCTCGAAGCCTCCACGTCTACGCTCCGCGGCTGGCTGTTCATGCTGCTGGACGAGCGGGACCCGCGCCCGCACATCTGGAAGGCACTCCGCCCGGCCGGCGACATGCGTCCCGTCCAGTTCTCGGAGGACGCCGCGTGAGCGCGCTCATCGTCCCCGGCGCCTGACCTTCCCCTTCCCTCTGTCGTCTCCGCGCCCTCCATCGGGGGTGGGCGCGGAGGCGGCGGACTCCCATCAACTTCAAGGAGAACCACCGAAATGCGCACCAACAAGGCATCCGATCAGCTCGTCGCCCCCGTCCCGACCACCCCGGCATGGCCGAACGACGAGGTCCGGCAGACCGTCACCCAGAACAACCAGGCCGCCTACTACCGGCACTTCGAGCAGTACAAGCAGCGCGGGGCGGCAGCCCGGAAACTGACCGCCGACTGCGATCAGCTTTCCCGTGAGGTCGCCGACGCGAAGCGGGTCCTCGACGACGCCCAGCACCGGTACGACGAGAAGGTCCACGCGCAGCGCGTCGAAGCCCACTACGAGCAGGTCGAGTACGACACGGCGCAGGGGTACGCGGTGGCGTGCGCGTCGCTGGGGGCGCCGGTCCCTCCTCCGGACGGGGAACTTTCGCACGACGCCGACGGCAAGACGGCCCGGTGGAGCGCGGCTGTGGACGAGCAGAACGCCGCCGAAGGGGTGCGCGGGTTATGAGAGCCCTGGAGCGGCTGTGCCGCCTGCTGATGCCGCAGAAGGGCCGCCGTGGTCGCCGCCGGCCTCGCCGTGTGGCCGCCACGACTCCGGTAGCGACGACCGCCACCATCCCGGCTGGCGTTGCCCCCATCTCCCTCACCAACCCGTACCCCTGGCAGGAGACCCGATGAGCACCGAGACCCCCGTCCCCGCCCCTGATCTGCTCGGCACGGTCCGCCGGAAGCCGAACGGGCGAGTCCTCGCGGTCCTATGGCCGTCCCCTCCGTCCAAGCACCGGTGGATGGTCACCGACTGCTGGGGGTCGTGCGGCTACGAAACGGACGAGGCGGTCGCGGACTGGCCGGTTGTCGGCGCGGTCCCGTACAGCCCCGCTGCCGGGTTCCCGATGCCCGCCCCCGCTTCCGCTGCCCAGGGAGAGGCGAAGACCGCCGGGGGTGCCTCGTGAGCGCCGAGACCACCCGACCTCTGCTGCTGATCGACGTGGACGGCGTCCTGAACCCGTTCCGCCGCCCTGGCCCGGAGTGGTTCAGGACGAAGTGCTCAGCGGACGGGCGCAGCTACAACATGCTGCTCAACCCTGCCCATGGGCCGAAACTCCTCGACCTCGCCGCGACGGTCGGCTGTGACCTGGTGTGGGCGACCACGTGGGAGCACGACGCCAACACCGAGATCAGCCCGAAGATCGGCCTGCCCGAGCTGCCAGTGATCGAGGTGGACCGCGACAACCGGTGGCGTGACCGTGGCGTCGACGTCATGTTCAAGACGCCGCACGTCGCCGACTGGGTGAAGGGCCGCCCCTTCGTGTGGTTGGACGACGACCTCACCGACCTCGACGAGGCCTACCTCCGCGAGCACGAAGGCGTCGGCGACTTCCTGGTCATCCACGTCGATGGGCAGTTCGGCCTCACCGATGGCGACCTCGTCGAGGCCACCGTGTGGCTGATCGAGCACGGCTCACCCGCAGGGGAGCAGTCATGAGACTCCCCGTCTTCGTGGTGGCTCTGGCGTCGGCGGTGACCGTGACGGCCACCGCCGGCGTCGTGGTGCTGCTGCTCATGGAGCCCGCGGATCTGGGCTGGTCGCCGTTCGTCTACGTCGCAGTCGCGAGCCTTGTGCTCGCGGCTGCGGCCGGCGCCGTCCATGTCGCCCAGGTCCGCCGCGCCCGCCGCTTCATCGGCCGCCTGCGCGACGTAGGCGCCGAGATGGCCGCGGAAGGCTACTTCGACGCCGACCGCGACCAGCGCCTTGTCGCTGACGTCTTCGACGCCCGGGAGACGCCATGGGAGCGCTGATGCTCGCCCTGGCCGGCCTCACCGGTGCCGGGCTGATCTTCGCCGGGATGTGCCTGGCCGGCGACACTCCTGACCTACACGACGTGTTCGAGGAGACCGAATGAGCCCCCGCATCGGCAGTCTCTGCACCGGCTACGGCGGACTCGACCTGGCCGTGATGGACGTCCTCGGAGGGGCCATGGCCTGGCACTGCCAGTACGACCCCGACGACAAGCACCAGTACGCGGCACGGATCCTCGCCCACCACTGGCCGGACGTGCCGAATCGCGGAGACATCACCGCCGTCGACTGGTCCGCAGTTGAGCCGGTGGACATTCTGACCGCCGGGTTCCCGTGCCAGGACCTCAGCTATGCCGGCCGCGGCGCCGGGATCCAGGAAGGGAATCGCAGTGGACTTTGGTATGCCATCGAGAGCGCAGTGCGCGCTCTACGACCTGGACTCGTCGTCCTGGAGAACGTGGCCGCCATCGTTGCTCGACGACCTGGACTTGACGTCGTTCTCGCCGGTCTTGCCGACCTCGGGTTCGATGCGGAATGGACGGGTGTTCGAGCATCCGACGTCGGTGCCACCCACCAGCGGAACCGGTGGTTCCTCCTCGCCTGGCCTGCCGGCACTGCTGCCTACGCCGCGGACCTCGGACACGAACGGGGCCGGCGCGCACGGGACGGGCGGTCCGGACCTGCGGACCGTCGTCTCGCTCCTGCCGACGCCGACCTCGACGAACGCGCACGGGAATCAGCGCAACAACCGAGGCGAGTTGTTGTTGCCCGGAGTGGTGGCAGCGCTCCTGTCGACCCCGCGGGCGAGCGACACGGGAACCCCGGGCCGACGAGCGAGCGAGGGGTTCCGGCCGCCGCTCTCGCAGGTGATCCTGCCGATCGCGAATGGGGCGCCTACGGTCCCGCCATCGCCCGTTGGGAGCACGTCCTCGGACGACCTGCCCCTGGGCCAGTTGACGATCGAGGACGCCTTGCGCCTGTCTTCGTCGAGTGGCTGATGGGCCTGCCCGCTGGCCACGTCACCGAAGTGCCTGGCCTGCCGCGCAACGCCCAGCTGAAGGCTCTCGGCAACGGCGTGGTCCCCAAGCAGGCGGTCTACGCGCTGCGTCTGCTGCTGGCCCGCCTCGACTTGGAGGTGGCCGCGTGACCCTCCTGTACTGCTGCCCCTCCGCCGACGTCGAGGGCGAGGGAGCCGAGCACTCCGCGACCTGCCCCGAGCGGCGTGCGGCTGAGATCACCGCCGAGAGGGCATCCGTGACTGAGCCCGCCGTTCGCCGCGCCCAGGTGTGGGCCGGCCGAGCCGAGTCATACCGCCGGTTCCTCGTCACGACCGTCGCTGACGGCAAGGTCCGCGGCATGTCGTACCTGGAGAACGACAGCGCCACGTACACCAAAACGCACCGCCTGCCCGAGTTCCTCGCCGCGTACGTGCTGCTGGAGGACGTGCCCGCCCACTGGGAGGTGACCCAGTGAGCGCCGAGACCATCGCCCCTCACGCCGACTGCGCCGAGGTTCGCCGCCTCGTCGCGGTCGAGTTCGCCGCCCACAAAGAGCAGCTCCTGCAGCGGTTCGCCCAGGACGTGGAACGGACTCTCATGGCGATGCGACCCACCGTCCACGACGGAGAGACATGGGTGGCCGCGGCCACATTCGAGGCGTCGGCTCGGGTCGCGCTGAGGCTGGCCGGCCTGCCCGCAGACCTCAAGGAGGCCAGCCAATGAACGCCCCTTACCCGACGACGACCCTGCCCAAGCCGTGCGAGCAGGACCCGGAGAGCTGGTACGCGCCCAACGTCACTCGGGAACGCGCGCGAGCCATGTGCAGCGGCTGCCCCGTCCTGGGGGCGTGCGCCGAGTACGGCATCGCCCGCGAACGGTACGGCGTATGGGGAGGCCTCACGGAGCGGGCCCGTGAGCGCGCCCGCGCCAACAAGGGACTGACGCTGCCGCTTCACCCCCGGCCACAAAACCAGCCGAAAGACGCGCGCCTCGCCCGCGACCTGGAACTGCTGCACGACTCCGAGGAGCTGCTCGGCCGAGGGGTGGGGTTCGAAGCGGTGGCGCAACGGCTCGGCTGCAGCCGCCACGGCCTGACGTCGGCTCGGACCCGCGCCCGTAAGCACCTGGCGGAGGCGTCATGACGCACCTGATGAAGCGACTCGATGAGCACCGCCGCTCTCAGGGGATCACGTTGGTCGTCGTCGCCGGCCAGCTCGGCACGTACAAGTCGACGTTGAGCAAGTGGTCATCAGGGTCGGACAGCCCGCTGTTCCACCGGGCGGTCGCTTACGCCAGCGCGGTCAACGCCCGCATCGTGCTCCCACATCAGGGCCGGGTCCTCGCTGAAGGACTGGACATCGTGGACGCACTGCCGGACCTGCGCCGGTTCGTCGGTGCTCCTTACCGGCGCATGGCCGCCCGGGTCGGCCTGCACTACAAGACGCTGGAGACGTTCGAGGCCCGGACGGGGCCGCGGTACCTGTCGACGGTTGAGATGTACGCGGCTGGCCTGGGGTTGTCCCTCGGCATGCTGCCTGCGGTTGAGCTCGCGGTGGCGCCTTGATGACGCCGGGCACGCAAAAGCGCCACGACTCCCTGTTGGGGGTCGTGGCGCGTCTCGTGGGGTCGGTGGTCGGCGGAGGGGACGGATCAGGACGCGGCCTTCTTGCGCGCGTCGACGACCTTGCGGCGCACCCATTCACGGGTGAAGCCGATCTCTCTCACGATCTCAACCTGCTGCTCCCCGTTGTCGAGCGCGGCCAAGACTTCGGCAACCAGCTCATCGTGAGCTGCTTCGGCGGCCTCGGTGCGCTTTTTGTAGGCGGCTGCGAGGCGACGAAGGCGCTGCTGGCGGTCCGTGTCCACAGATTCATATTCGCACACGGGGCGAGGCATCAGGGCGTGGCTGTGCGTCATGTGCCCATCGTAAGCCATGACGATTGGCCATGGCCATATGCCATGGGTAATGGCATATAGTGGAGTCGAGCACCCGAGCTATCCAGGGGATTGGCGAGGCGGCCCGTCGAAGACAGGCCCCGCTCTCGTCGTCCAAGTAAGAGCACCACCAGCATCGAGGGAGGCGCCACCGGTGGCGCGGATTCGCAGTATCAAGCCGGAGTTCTTCACGTCGCTGTCCATCGCCAGTCTGGATCTGCCCACGCGGCTGACCTTCATCGGACTGTGGACGCATTGCGACGACGAGGGCCGGTGCGTCGACGAGGCGCGGCTCATCAAGGCCGCGTTGTGGCCGCTGGACGACCGGACCGCCGCCGACATTGAGAAAGATCTGGGAGCCCTCAGTGAGTCCTCACTGATAGCTCGTTACGAGGTCGGCGGACGTCGATATCTGGCCGTGTGCGGATGGGATGAGCACCAGCGAATCAACCGTCCGACCAAGAGCAAGCTTCCTGCCCCCGAAGAGGCTGACTCTGCCCCGGTGAAACTAGCCCTGGCCTGCACTGATGAGCGTTCAGAGGGCGTTCGCGTCCGACTCACTGAGGACTCACTGAGTGCTCACCGTGGGAAAGGAAAGGAACAGGGAACAGGGAACATGAGTAACCCCCCTACCCCCCCGAGGGGGAAGCGGGGCTTGCGCCCCGCAGATGATGACCCTGCCTTCGCTGCTTTCTGGGACGCCTACCCCCGCAAGGTCGACAAGGGCCACGCCCGCAACGCCTGGGCCAAGGCCATCGCTGCCGGTGTTGACTCCGCCCTGATCATCAAGGGTGTTGAGCAATACCGGGACGACCCGACGCGATCTCGCGACCCGAAGTTCATCCCGCACCCGACGACGTGGCTCAACGGCGAGCGCTGGGCCGACCAGCCCGCGGACCGTGAGACGCACATCCGCACCTGGGACAGCTACGAAGAGCGCACCCCGGGGGAGTTCAACTGATGAGCGACGAATTCCGGATGCTGCCCCACGACATCGATGCGGAGAAGTCCGCCCTCGGTGCCGCGATGCTCACGCCCCACGCTGCGAATGTCCTGTTCACACAGCTCTCGGCAGATCACTTCTACCGGACCAAGCACCGGCCGACGTTCCGCGCGATCGTCGACCTGTACCGGAACGGCGAGATCCCCGACGTCGTCAGCGTCCGCGCCGAGCTGGACCGGACTGGGAAGCTCGACGAGGCCGGCGGCCTGATCTACATCAATGACCTGTCGTCGTTCGTGCCGACTGCGGCCAACGTCGGCTACTACGTCAACCGGGTCCGTGAGCTGGGAACCAAGCGCATCGCCATCGAGGTGCTGACGCGCATCGCAGAGCAGGGCTACAACGAGATCACCACCGCTGATGACCTGGTCACAGCCACTGAGGACGCCATCACCCAGTTCCGGGCGATGGCGTCCAACGAGGAAGCGATCGAGGGATTCTCCACGATGGGCTCGTTCATCGACGAGTCCGACGAGGACCACGACTGGCTGCTGCCGGGCGTGCTGGAGCGCATGGACCGCGTCATCGTCGTTGCGTCCGAGGGCGCCGGTAAGACCACGCTGGCCCGGCAGATGGCGGTCATGCTCGCTGCGGGCGTCCACCCGTTCAGCATCCACACGCGCATCCCGCCGGTTCGGACGCTGTACATCGACTTGGAGAACCCGCCGCCGCTGGTGCGTCGCAAGATCCGCCACCTCGTCGACCTGGGTCGTGAGTACTCCGGCTGGGACGAGGACCGGGCGTGGCGGCTGACCCGGCCCGGCGGCATCGACCTGCGTAAGCCGAACGACCAGCACCTGATCGACCGGGTCATCACCGAGTCCCGCGCCGAACTGGTGTGCATGGGCCCGCTGTACAAGGCGTTCAACGAGTCCGGCGAGAAGGCCGAAACCATCAACGGGCAGGTCGCCCGCGTACTGGACGGCTACCGGGAGCGGCACGGCATCGCCCTGTGGCTGGAAACCCACGCCCCGATGGAGCAGCAGGGGCAGCGGTCCCTGCGCCCGATGGGTTCGGGCGTGTGGTCGCGCTGGCCGGAGTTCGGCCTGGCGATGCGCAAGTCGAAGGACAACCCGCACCGGGTCCACCTGGAGCGGTTCCGCGGTGACCGCGACGAACGAGCCTGGCCACACCACCTTGAGCGGTCCAGCCCGTGGCCGTGGGCCGCCCGCTGGGACGGCGGCTACCCCATCGAAGAAGCCACCGCATGACCACCCCATCTTCCGAGAGGACCGACATGACCCCGAACATCGGCGCTGTGCGCGCCGCCCGCGCGCTGAGGAGCGGCTGCCTGCAGGCCGTCGAGGAGCGCGACTTGGACGCACTGCTCGACAACCTCGCCGGCTGGATGGGCACCGACTTCGACGTCAGGGCCGCCGTGCTGTCCGCCGAGAAGGACGCCGCATGAACGACCGGGAGAAGTACCACAAGGCGGTCATCCGGCAGCAGCACGAACGCGACCTCGCCACCGGCACGCCCGTGCCCTACCGGATCACCCAGGCGCTCGACTCTCGTGGCCTCGAAGGTCCCGAGGTCGATTGGGCGTGCGGTGTCGAGGAGCCGGCCGTCGATCAGTGGGAGACGGGGGAGCTGGTCCCCGCCCCTGAGCAGGTCAAGTTGCTCGCCAAGCTGACGGACTACCCGATCAGCTACTTCTACTGGCCGGTCACTGAGCAGGGCGGACCGGGATTTATGTGCACCGACGACGGCTGCGAGCCGATGTGGTTCGGCCCGCCGCCGGAGCCCGAGCCGCTCGCGGAGGTCATCGCCTGGCCTGGCCGCACCGCCGAGCCGGAGCCGATCGAACCCCGCCAGGACGCGCTGTGGTGACTCGCCCCTCCCTGATCACTGCCCGCCGCTACGACGCCCGCATCCGAAAGGCAGCCGCATGAGCGCCGACCGCGCCAAGCGCCGAAAGATCACCTGCAAGGCATGCCGGCAGCTTGGCGAGAACCGCGGGCACGGCTGGTGCATCCCCTGCTACGGCCGCTGGGTCTACCACGGCCGCCCCGAGGGAGGTCCACCCCCGGCCACCGAGCCGGTGCCGCCGCCTTACAAGCCGCGGCCCATCCCGGCCGTGTGCCGCATGAAGCGTCACGAACTGGTCGGTGACAACCTCGTCCGCACTGCTGAGGGCGGTTGGCGCTGCCGGGCCTGCCACGAAGCGGGCCTGGCCACCGCCACCGAGCGGCAATCTGCCGCTCGTCGTGAGCAGTGGGACGAGATCCACGCCGGCCACGACGTCATCGTCAAGCGCGACAACCGCCGCCTCTGCCGGACCTGCGTTCGCGGTGACGCCGACATCGACGAGATCGCCATCGTGCGAGCCGAGCGCGGCGACCCCCCGTCCAGGCTGACCATCGCCGAGCGGGAAGCCGCGATCACCCACCTCCGCTCCTACAACCTCGCCTACCGCGTCATCGCTGAACGAGTCGGCTGCTCTCTGCGCACCGCGTGGATCGTGTGCAACCGGCTCGGTGTCACCGACCCCGCGAGCGCGCGAGCCCTGTTCCGCAAGGCGGCTTAGCCCACCCCCCCGCAAGACCATCCGAGGAGACCGACCATGACTGACCTCGTCCCCGTTGAGCTGATGCGCACCGCCACCGACGCCCGCCGCGACCGCGAGGCTGCGCTGCACTTCGCGCGGATGGTCGAGCACCTTGGCCGCGCGCTGGTGGCGTTGGAGGCCGGGCGGTGGGACTCCGCCCGTGACCGCCTCTTCCTGGTGAGGGAAGCGTCCGCGATTTGCGACGTGGCCCTCAATTCCGGCCATCCCGACCCGAAGGCTTTCTTGGTCGCTGTTCGCGCACAGGTCCCGCAGGAGTGGGCGGCGGCCATCTGCGCGGCGTTCAGGTCTGACGCTCCTGTCCTGGCCACTCCCACGTTCGCTGACCTGGCCGTGACCCCGTGACCGCCCCCGCCCCCCGAGACCCCCGCAAGACCAACGAAGGAGAAACCCGATGAACGCCACCGAACTCCGCACCGCTGCCGCCAAGCTCCGCGAGATGGCCAAGCCCGCCACCCCTGGCCCGTGGTTCACCGCCGACTGCGAGCTGTACCCGCGCTGGGTCCTGTCCGCCACTGCCACCGAGGGTGAGTCGGGCTACGCCGCCTACGTGGCCAAGAGCTACAGCGACGACGACGGCCTGGACGTGTCCGACGCCGACTGGCAGTGGATGGCGTTCGCCTCCCCGGCCCTGGCCGAGCCGCTGGCCGCCTGGCTGGAGCTGACGGCCGACTACCCGCGCGGCATGGCGAACTCGGGTCGGGCCCTCGATGTCGCCCGCGTCGTCAACGGCACCGCCCCCGCCCCGTCCGCTCCTGTGCCCTCTGCGGGCCTCTAGCGTCCACGCAGTCGGCCTGAGAGCGCCGGATCGTCCGTGAGGTAGGGGAAAGATCATCCGGGCCTTCACGGCCTTCTGAGGCGAACTCCAGAACGATAAATCGATCATCAACCGAACTCCAGTCCGGAAAGGACACTCCATGAGCACCATCACCATCACGAAGCCGTCCGCACTGCTCCACATCACCGGCCGAGACCTCAAGGCGCTGTTCGGCTCCGTCCTCCCGCACACCTCCGACGACCCCGATGGCCTCCCCGCCCTCCAGGAGGTCCACGTCGAGATCCACGACGGAGACCTGCGGCTCGTCTGCACCGACCGGTTCACCATGGCGGTCGTCCGCCGCCCCATGACCTCCACCACGGAGGCCTTCAGCTGCCGGTTCGCGCTCCCGGTTCGCGACATCCGAGACCTCATCGAGCACCTGGACGACGTCGCCATCGCGTCGCTCGCCTTCGAGGAGAACCGGCTGTTCGTCACCACCGAAGACAGCGCCCACAACATCCCCGGCAGCGCCTCAGTCCTCGGGTGGCGGGACCTCCTCAACAGGGTGTTGAAGCCCTCAGGTACTCCGGTCGGCCGCATCTTGATCGACCCGACGTTCCTGGCCCGCCTGGAGCCTGCCAAGCGCCTCAACGAGGACGCGCCGCTCGTGATCCAGATGCAGGGCGAGCACGGCGCGGTCGTCGCCACCCTCGGAGCCAGCTTCCTCGCGCTCGTCATGCCGATGACCAGCCGCAGCATGCGCGAGGACCTGCTGCCCTCCCGTCCGCTCGACGGCTGGTTCGACCTCCTCGACGAGACCGACGCCCCCGCCTGACCTTCCCCCTGTCCCGTCCGGGAGACCGGACGGGACCCCGCAACCCCGACAAGCGCAACGACAGGAGACCCCGAATGGCCGAGATCCCCGACGTCCGCCCCGGCCAGGTGTGGGCCGACAACGACAAGCGCGCCGCTGGCCGGAAGGTCCGCGTCGTCGAGATCGACGGCACGCACGCCGTCGTCGTGCAGGTCGATGCCCGCGGCGTCGTCGACAGCCGCATGCGCGAGCGCCGGACCCGGATCCGCCTCGACCGGTTCAAGCCGACGAGCACCGGCTACCGGCTCGTCACTGACGTTCCCACCTGACCCCCGACAACCTCAACGACAGGAGACCCCGAATGACTCTTGACCAGCTGATCGAGCAGCTCGAAGTCCTCCGCGACGGGCTCGGCGGAGACACCCTCGTGATCGTCTCCAAGGACGCCGAAGGCAACGGCTTCGGGCCGCTCGAAGAGGCCGAGATCGCCATGTACGCCGCCGAGAACGACTACAGCGGCGAGAGGTACCCGACCGAGGAAGAGCGCCAGGCCGAGCCCAACCCGGACGACTACGACCCCGCCCCGGACGACGCGGTCAGAGCGGTGTTCCTCTGGCCGACGAACTGACGCCAGCCCACCCCGTCCCGTCCGGTCTGTCTCCGGACGGGACACCCCAACGAAAGGCAAGATCACCGATGAGCCACAAGCCGACGCTGCCCACTCGCATGCACGACCCGTTTCCCCGCATTGACATCGACGAGGCCGGCGCCTTCGCCGAAGTGCTGAGCCTCGCCATCGCCGCCGCCAACCGCTGGACGTTCGGCCCCGACGGCCCCTACCGGCAGCCTGGCCAGACCATGGCTGACATCGCCCGCGGCCAGATCCGCGAGGCGCTGCTGCATCTGCTGGAGCTCGGCTTCGTCGACGTCGACGAGGAGCGCATGAAGGCAGCGCCCGGCTGGCCGATGGACCGCATGTCGTCCCGCCCCACCGACCTCCCTGAGGAGGCGTGATGTTCACCGGAGGAGTGTTCACCGCCACCTGGGAGCGGAT
Organism: Streptosporangium album; assembly: GCF_014203795.1. Lineage (NCBI taxonomy): Bacteria > Bacillati > Actinomycetota > Actinomycetes > Streptosporangiales > Streptosporangiaceae > Streptosporangium > Streptosporangium album. The sequence goes on from NZ_JACHJU010000002.1 coordinate 244,600, forward strand.
CATGCGGAGCGCCGCCCCCTGCCCGCCAGCCTCCCCGCCGGCCGAAGCGCCACCCCCGGCGCCATGGGCCCCGGCTGGCACGTACCTCGCCGCGAGCTGGCCGATCCTGGACACGGACCTGGCCGCCGAGCAGATGCGCGAGCTCGACGTCACCGAGCCCACGGCGTTCGAGGATGACGCTCAAGCCGCCGTCGAAGCGGAGGCCTGGGTGCTCGACCTCCTTGCCGTGGAGGTTGACGCCCTTGGCGCTTCCCCGCTCCAGGCCGCGCAACGCCTGTTCGGAGGCCCGCATGTCTGAACCTGTCGAGTACGCCATCCCCGTGCAGGCGATCGCCGCGGCGCTGCACGCCGACCATGAGCAGGCGTGGGGGCCCGGGTCGAGCAACATCTCCGCCCACCGCCGTACGGCAGAGCGGGCCGTCGAGGCGCTCGCCGCCGCCGGCCTGGTTGTCGTCTCCGCCGAGGACCTCGCCGAGACGATCCGCGACGCTGAGACATGCCACCACGACCGCGGCAGCGACGCGGAGTCCGACGCCCGCATGGACCGCCTCCGCGCTGCCCTCCCCAATGCCCCCGCACGGCCCCCAGTGCCCACTCAGAGCGTCGTAGACCTCGCGGGCGGGGAAGAGGCGACAGGGGAGGCGCAAGGGGCCACAGAGGCGCGTACGGCCTCGCGGGACGACCTGTCGAAACTCATCGACGCGATGAGCCCCGAGGAGAAGACCCTCGTCCTGGAATTCTTCGCGGCCGATCGGGAGGAGTTCCTGTTTGCGGCGGGGGAGGCCAAGGCGCGGTACGAGCGGGTCAAGGGTTCCCGCGCCATCCGGCTCGCCGACGACCTCCGTCACCGGTACGCCAACGCCATCCACTACGTGCTGTACGGCCCGGCGTCCGGGTCAACAACGCAGCGACTCGCGGCTACGGCTGCTCACGCCGTCCTGGCTGTGCGGGACACCGAACTGGAGCGCGCGAGCGGCTACGCCGAGCGCATGGCCGAGATGGTCATCGAGAAGGACCGCGAGGCCACACAGTGGGCCGAACGGCTGCATAAGGCCGAAGCCGCGCTTGTCCACGCGAAGGCGCTGCACTCCCGTGACGACAGCAACCCGCACGGCCCTTGGTGCGGCACCTGCACAACGCACTGGCCTTGCCGCACATGGACCGCCTTGCTCTCAGCCGAGGAGCAGACCGGAGACGGCCGTGGCTGACGACCTCCGCCCGATCCGCCGCCGGGAAGACCTGCCCCCGCTGGAACGCGCCGTCTCCGACGCCCTCGACGAGCTCAACAGCAGCATGCACGGAATGCTCAGCTCCTGGTCGTACCCGGTCGAGTTCCTGGAGTTCCTCGCCGAGGAAGGCCACACCGTGGTCTCCACCGCCGAACTGGAGCAGCTCCGCGCCCGCATCGCCGAGTACGAGCACGCCACCAACGCCTGACCTGCCGACCCCGAAAGGACGCACCGATGAACCACCAGCCCGATCCCCTGCTCACCGCCGGAGAGGTCGCGCGCATGTTCCGCGTCGACCCCAAGACCGTCACCCGCTGGGCCGCCGCCGGCCGCATCGGCTCCATCCGCACCCCCGGCGGCCACCGGCGCTACAGCGAGACCGAGTGCCGCGCCCTCCTGGAGGGCAGCAGGACGGGGGGCCAGGCATGAGCGACTCCCCGATCACCCTGCGCCTGCCGCTGGCCATGCTCGACCTACTCGTGCCGTCCGGCTCAACCCTGCCGCTGGCGTGGGTCGTCCTGGTGGGCCACCGCGAGCAGATCCAGACGACGCTGGACGGACGGCCGGTGTACGGCGACGTCACTTCCTGGTCCCCGGTCATGCCGGTGGCCGACCAGGGGGAGGCCCTCGCGACCGCCGAGCGGCTGGGCGAAGCCGCGATCGGTGGCATTTGCGCCGCCGAGTGGAACTGGTATCCGGTGACCGACGACGGTGACCAGCCCATCACGAAGCTGTGGGGCGTGGTCGACGGCGACGAGGTGCGGCCCGAGGTGGCGATCGCGCCGCTGCTGGCGCTGCTGGCCGACCAGCCCAAGCAGGCCCCGGCGGCGTCACATGGCTGAGATCAGCATCCCCACCGGCCCCATCGAGACCGAGCCGTACGACGTGATCCTGTCCTCCCTCCCACCCGTTCCTGCCGTACCCGAGGAGACCCGATGACCAACCCTGACGGGGTCCTGGCCGCGATCGACGCCTGCCTCTCGGACTACTCGGTCAGCCCGGACGCCATGCGTTGCGCACCGGACGTAGATGCGGAGCCCACTCGCCCACGGCCGAGCAACGGCACGGGCATCCTCTGGGACGGCACCCGCGTCTCCTGGGACGGGACCGGCGAGATCCTCTCCTGGCCCCTGGCTACCCCGCATCCAGCCGAGTGGCAGTACACGACCGTCGGGACGGATCCCGCAGTCGTAGAGGTGCGACGCAACGGCCAGCCGTGGGGCGCCTACCTTTACCAGCCCGAGTCGGCTCTCGAAGGGACGACACTGCCCCCGGAATGATCGCCACCGCTTGATCGCTGAACACGCGAAAGGCGGCCCCTCGCACCACCGAGGAGCCGCCCATTAACGCCACATCAGACGCACCCGTCCCGGCGGTCTGCCCGTAAGCGTACGAGATCGGGGAGACCACATGACCTACGACGACATCGACCGCTGGTGCCAGGGTCCGTGCATGCAGGGCGCCCGCCGCAGGGCTCGCGACTACGACGCCGCCATCACCGCCTACCGGGCCGCCTACGACCAGTGGCTGGCCGGCGCCCTCGACGAGATCCCGACCATGCCGGAAGCGCCTCGCCTCGGCATCGCCGTCCTCGGCGACCCGGTGTACTGCCAGGCCTGCACGTACGGCGTGAAAGCCAAGCTGAGCCGTTTGGACGGCATGGCGTGCATCTACGCCCGGGAGGCCGACGGCATGCGCGGCGCGTCCTCCGAGGCCCGCGTGTCCGGCTCCTCCGAACGAGCCAGCCTCTCACCCACCGTGGAAGACCTCGACGAGCTCGACGGGTGGCTCCGCGACTGGCGGGCCGTCTACCTCGGCGCTGACTCCATCTCCCGGCAGGGTGGCCTTACCGACTCCCTCACCCTCGGCTGCGCGTGGTTGGTCGCCCGCCTCGAACGCATCATGGCCCGCCCCAGCATCGCCGCTGACTTCGGCCAGGAGGTCAACGCCTGGCACGCGCGGCTGGCCCGGTTCGACGCCGCTGACGTCGTCGTCCACCGCAAACCACTGAGGTGCCCGTCGTGTGCCGGCCTCACCCTGGAATGGCGGGAAGGCGAAGACAAGGTCACCTGCCGCATGCGGGACTGCGGCCGAATCCTCCTCGTCACCGAGTACGACGCGCTGGTGGAAGAGGCCGTCAAGCCGGTTCGCCGCCCTGCCCGATCTGAAACAATGATCACATTGTGATCTCACCCCCGCCCTGCCCCACCATCTCCGCGGATGTGACCCTGTGCGCTGATCGCAGCGCACGGGTCATCCCGTTCGTCCTCCCTCTGCATGTGCCTGAGGAGTCGATGAACATGACCGTCCGCGACTGGCTCCGACTCGACGAGAGAGCCATGATGGTCGGGATGCTCGACCAGGCGGCCATCATCGCCCGGATCAGGGAACTCCGGCTCGCCCGCGGGCTGACAATCCAGTACCTCGCCGATCAGACGGGAATCCACCGTTCGATCATCGGCAAGTTGGAGCGCGGCAAGCGCAAAACGTTCAACCTCGATGAGGCCAGGGCCCTATGTGACGCTCTCAAGGTTGATCTGCGAATGGTGATCAGCGATGAACCAATGTCGATCGTCACGAAGGTTTACACGGTCTCGTAGACACCCAGTGCGCCGAAGTCAACCCTTGACTTGCGTAATTTGATCAGCTCTGCAACGCTAGATCCCACCACAGTTATGCCCTCAGACCTCCCCGTCTGAGGGCATTTCGTATTTCCGGGGGTGGCCATGTCCTCCGACCCTCAACCGCATGACGTCGTCACACCGACGCAGGCAGCCCGCGAATGGGGTGTCCCGCCGGGCACGGTCCGCTCTTGGATCTCCCGCGCCGGGGTCGAGCCCCTCGGGCGTATCGGCCGCTACAACGTGTACGACTACCGCCGCTTGGCCGAGCTGGAACGCGACCACCGCGCCGCTTGAGCCCCATAGACGCGCACTCCTGGCGGAGGTGCGCCCGCTTCGGAGGTTGGCCCCCCGGCCCTCCGGAGCATGCGACCCGGCCCCTCTGGGGGTGCGGGGTCGGGTCGCACCCCTTCGCACGCGCGGACGCCCACCAAACGAATGTGGTTGACATCACCATGAACGTTTTGCGATGGCACGCCCGCTAAGCCCGAGAAAATGGGCAATGACCTGGTAAAATCCAGGTATTCGGATTCTCAAATGAGAATGCCCCGGCAGTCGTTAGGACCGACCACCGAGGCGAGCCGATCAATCCTCTGTACAGGAGATCGACATGGACAACGGTAGCTTGTTTGGTCCGGACGACTCACAGCGGGGCTCCGCTGACGTGGAGGTCTTCACCTTCCCGGCGACCGGCCAGCAGATCCGGATCATCGGCACCGCCGAGAATCCCCTCTTCTGCCACGCCGACGTGTGCCGGGGGCTCGACCACTCGAACCCGTCTGTCGCGCTCGCGCTCGTGGATGACGACGACCGCGTCCAGGTGGACGCCCGCGAAACGGACATTCCTAACCTAAACAGGGACAAAATCATCAATCCGATGATGTGGTTCCTGACAGAGTCCGGCTTCTACGACCTCGCCCTCGCCAGCAAGGCCCCCGGCGCCAAGGCATTCAAGCGGTGGATCACCCACAACGTTCTGCCCACCCTCCGCAAGACGGGCAGCTACGGGCTCGTGCCCAAGCAGTTCGACCCCACCGACCTCGACCACGTCGTGCAGCTCGCGCAGATCGCCGCCGACCAGAAGCGCCAGATCGAGGCGCAGGGCGAGAAGATCGCCGAACTCACGCCCGGCTATGAACTTGCGGAGACGTACGCCGGGGCTGGCGGGACGATGACAATCCGCACGTTCGCGCGGACGGTCCAGCAGTGGGCACAGCCTCGCGACATCAAGGTGCTGCAGGAGCACGTGTTCGACTTCCTCGGCATGATCGGCATGGTGATCCGGTCGAACACGTCGGAGAAGGGGCAGGCGACCGCGACCGCTCTCAAGGCGGGCTGGTGCGAGAACAGCACCACCGACTACACGACGCACACGCGCGGCACGCTGCTCACCACGTACGCCCGGCTCACACCGAAGGGCGTCAACCACGCGTGGAAGCGCATCCACCAGGCGATCGGCGAGTTCGGCACCCTGGACCCCAAGGTGATCAACCCGTGACCACTCCCACCGAGACCGACATCCTGCGTTTCTGCGTCGCACTCTGCGCCGCCCGCGACGACGAAGACGAAGTGCGGCAGGTCATCGAGCAGCACCTCGCCAACATCGACCCGTACCTCCACACCACCTACCTCAAGGTCAGCTTGCGGGTCGTCGTCGCACAGTTCTTCGCCCCGCCCGCCCGTCGTCTCGACCACGAGCTCGGCGTGGACTTCGTAGACGCAGGCCTCCGCCTCCAGGCCATGGCCAACGAGGGTCTCGATGACCAGGCCGCTGACGACCCCGATAGAGGCCCGCACCTCAAACTCGTCGCCGACGATGAGTTCGACGTAGGCCTCCGGAAGCTCCTCAAAGGGTCCTGACCCCACCTTCTTCGGCCTGACTGCCCCGCGCGAGGTGGTCAGGCCGTTGCCATGCTCGGGCGGACGGCTGAGCGGTCCACGGATAGGCCGTCCGCCCGGATCCACTCCTGGGAGGCCAGCGTGCACGTACGACACCGCTGGACCCCGGTAGAGACCATCGGCCGCGTCGTCACCTCACGCTGCCGCATCTGTGGAAAGACCAAGACTCGCGTCACCTCGCTGCCATCTGGGGCACGTGACGCGCTGATCGCTCTCGGCTGGACCCCGCCAGCTAGTGATCAAGGGATGCCCAGGTCGCCGTGATGCGACCTGCGGGTTCTCAGCACACATCGGATGCCACAGCACGTCAGCCAGCGGGTAGATCGACTTCGTACTCTGGGCACGACCAGGTCACCGCGATCCGGGCATACCTGCCGGCGTCACCGCCCGAGATCCCTGCGTCGAGCATCCCCTTAATGACGTGCGCCCACGTCCCGCCTGCGCGGAACACCTCACACACGCTCACGGCGAGCCGGTCGAGATTCCCATCATCCCGACTCGCGAGCGAGGGAACGTTCTTGCGAACCAGCTCGTGATACTGCTCGGCCGTGAGGGCAGCGCCACTCTGGGCAGGTCCCGGATCCGGCTGTGCGCCTGGCGCGAGAACCATCGCCAGGGTGGCAATGGCCACCAGGGCGCAGCCCGCCAACGCGAGCACCGCCAGAAGCTTGATGCCACGCATCGGACCTCCCGCTGAGAGCAGAGTGATGCGGGCATCGTCCACCGGTAAGCCGATCACCGCCACCCTGCCGTCATCACGATTCGGAACCGCCGATGCCTCGGGGCCTCAGTCGTAGACGGGGCAGTTCACATTGAGGGCGGGCCTCGTCATATGCCGGGGGAGTTCTAAGCCGGGGTGCCGAACAGGGCGCCCCACCATCCCCACCCGCAACCTGCCCCCTACCTCCGAGCAGACCGACGACATCATCACGTTTGGACTTCCTGATGCCACGACGTGAATGCCTCAACCGCCGGTGCCGGGTACTCCACTCGGGGCCTGGCCCCCGCTGCCCGACGTGCACCACCCAGCAAGAACAAGCGCGTGATGCTGCACGAGGAACGACCACTCAGCGTGGACTAGGTGCCGACCACCAGGCAGCAGCACGACAGATCCTGGCCAATGCCGAACTGTGCGCTGTGTGTGGCCTGCCTCCTACCGCTGATGACCCGCTGGAAGCAGGACACATCAGACCTCGCGTTCACGGCGGAACGAACGACATCACCAACTACCGAGCTGAGCACCGCTCATGCAACCGTGGTCAAGGTGCCACCCTGCGCAAGCGCTGACCTCCACGCCTCCGTACAGAACGGGGCGGGACGTTTCCGGTGGCGCCCTGTGCACCCCGTGTGGCCACCCACCTGCCCGGCCGACCACCCCCTCATGGCAGCACACACCCTCGCTCGTCCTCATGGTGAACCGAACGACATCATGAGTCATCGAACCGAGAATCGATCATGTAACTACGGAAAACGCTCCGACCTGCACAAACACTGAGTCGCCTCACTCTGTCCCTACCCCAGGGGGGTGGGACGTTTCCGCAGGTCAGAGCGTTGCCGCCTGACCCGTGCCCCCGCGTCTTTTTTCCGTGGTACCTCACGATGACCCCCCTTGGCAGGAGGCCCCCTGATGCCTCGTACGAAGAAGCCAGCGGGTTCAACGGTGGACAAGCGCAACGGACGCAAGGCGGAGTTGGCCAACCTTCCCGGCGCCCGGTTCGACCCGCCCGGCGACTTGTGCGATCAGGCGCTCGGACAGTGGGATCGGTACTGGGATGACCCGGTCTCCCAGGTGCAGACGCCCGCTGACCATGACCTGCTGTGCCGGTGGATCGCCAACGTGGACCGCTACTGGCGGCTGATCCGTGAGGCCGACCTGGAGCCGATGACGACGAACTCGCAGGGCCGGGTGGCCAACCCGCTGTACGCCATCGCGCTGAAGATCGAGACGTCAGTGAAGGCGGATGAGGCGCAGATCGGGATCGGCCCGAAGAACCGGGCGGCGCTGGGCATCGCGGTGGTCGCTGAACGTAGGTCGCTCGCGGACATGAACGCTCGGTATGGGGGTGGCGTGGATGGCAGCAACGACCGCGCCGAAGAGGAAGACCCGCGCCTCCGCGTCATCCAAGGGACGGCCGAAGGCTGAGCCGCCCTGTCAGGGCTGCGGTTGGCGGCCGGCGGCCGGCGAGCTGTGGCCCTCGCACGGGGCGATCGGGGTCCGCTGGATCGAAGACAATCTGATCTTCGCTGAAGGGGACTACTTCGGCCGGCCATTCCGGCTGCGTACCGACCAGAGGATGTTTCTCTATCGGTGGTATGAGTTTTGTCCCTCCTGCTGGACGGACCGGGCCAGGCCGCCGCGGTGGCGCTACCGGCGGGCACTGCGCGGTGCAGCCAAGGGCGACGGCAAAACGGCGTTCATCGCGGCGATCGGCTGCCTGGAGTTCGCCGGCCCCCCGTGCATCGCGACGATCAGCCCGAACGTGCCCATCATGGCTGCGTCGTTCGAGCAGGCCGACCTGTTGTTCTCGGCTGCGGCAACGATGCTGGGCGGCAAGGACAACCAGGTCACCGAGGCCCCACTCGTCGGGTTGTTCGAGGTGTACGACACTGAGATCAAGTTCGGGGACGGGCGGCCTGGACGGTTGTACCGGGTAGCTGCGGTGGGCGGTACCAACGACGGCTCGTTGCCGACGACGCTGATTGCCGACGAACTGCACGAGCTCGGCGAGGTCGGCTCCCGGAAAGCGCGAGCACATCTGGTCATCTCCAACGGTCTGCGTAAACGGCAGCACGGTAGGGAGATCAACCTCAGTACGGCGGGGTTCGACGTGGACGCCTCGCTGCTGGGCGAGATGTACAAGCACGGGCGCCGCGTCTTGCTGGATGCGTCGATCGACCCGGAGTTCCTGTTCGACTGGCAGGAAGCCCCGGACGGGTTGAACTACGACCTGCCCGCAGACCGGGAGATCGCCGTGCGGGCCGCCTCGCAGGCCGCTGGAGCGCTGTGGGACGTCGCTGATCGGGTGCGGCGGTACAACGAGCCGGGCGTGCTCAAGCACGAGTGGATCCGCTACTACGCCAACCGATGGGTCGAGGTCGCCGAAGACTCCTGGTTGAAGGACCACCCGCAGGCGTGGAACGTCTGCCAAGGCGACGCGACAATCCCGGACAAGGCTGAGGTCGTCGTGGCGGTCGACATGGCGCTCAAGCGCGACTCGGTGGCCGTGCTGACCGCATGGAAGAACCCCGAAGGGCGCATCGCCGTAAAGGTGAAGATCTGGCAACCCCACGGCGGCCGGATCGACCACCTCCAGGTCGTCGACTACATCCGCCGTGACCTGGCCAACCAGTACACGATCAGCGAGATCACCTACGACCCACGATTCTTCGAGGTTCCCGCCCGACTGCTGGAGGACGAGGGTTTCAACCTCGTGGAGTTCCCGCAGAGCATCGAGCGAATGACGCCGGCCTGCGGTCAGGCACTGGAGGCGATCCTCGAAGGTCTGGTGGTCCACGACGGCGACCCGGACCTCGCGGCACATGTGACCAGTGCGGTCATGCGACCAAACGAACGCGGGTTCACGCTCAGCAAGGGCAAGTCCAAACGCAAGATCGACGCCTGTATCGCTCTGGTCATCGCTCTGTGGCGCATCCTCGCGCCTGACCCAGAAGAAGAACAATCCGCGGAGCCGTGGGCCGCCTGGGTCTGAGAGGGAGACGAATGGCGAACTTGATGATCCCGCTGGAGCGCATCAACGCTGAGGCGCGCACGCTCGACCCCGCCAAGACCTTGGTGCTGCTGGCCAGACTGGTGGGCACCGTCCTGCTGGCCATCCCGTACGCCCTGGGGTGGACGCTGCGCAAGGCGTGGATGGGGGTAGCCCTGCTGTGGACTGCTGCGGTGGTCGGGTGGCAGGAGGCCGGGCGTTCACGGCAGGCGGTGCCTGATGAGTGAGCCTGAGGGCGCCCTGCCCGTCGAGGTGACTGAGGCGCTGATAGTGCGCCCGGGGGACACGCTAATCCTGCGCCTGGCCTCGAATACGACCCCTGAACAGTTCGCACGCAGCCGAGAGATGGTTGGGCCAGGCCTGAAGGAGCGGCTGCCCGGCGTTGAGGTCGTCTGGCTCGGCGGCATAGAGCAGATGGCCGTCTACCACCCGGATCAGCGGATAGAGGGTGACTGAGCCGTGGGTCTACTGGACAGGATCACGGCCGCGAGAACAACCGCGAACACGCCTGGACGTAAAGGGTGGTCGGAGTCGCCCTTCTGGGACCTGGACAGGCTGAACTGGCCTTCCTTCGGCTCCTCGTCGCTGAACTCCGAACACGAGAAGATCGGCACCGACTTCGCCGGGTACGTCCAGGGCATCGCGAAAGCCAACGGCCCAGTTTTCGCGCTGATGGCAACCCGGATGATGGTGTTCTCCGAAGCGCGGTTCCAGTTCCGGGGCATGACCAACGGGCGCCCCGGCGACCTGTTCGGGACGCCGGACCTGGCCCTGCTGGAACACCCCTGGCCGGGTGGCACCACGGGCGACCTGCTGGCTCGGATGATTCAAGACGTCGACCTGGCCGGTAACGCGTTCGTCGCTAGGGTCGGCGACCGGTTGCGACGGCTCCGGCCGGACTGGGTAACGATCGTCTCGGGGTCCAAGACCGAACGGGAATTGTACGGAAACGCGCTGGACTCCAAGGTCATCGGTTACTACTTCGAACCGCCGGGCGCTGGCAAGTCGTGGTTCCTCCTGCCGAATGAGGTGGCGCACTTCGCGCCGATCCCCGACCCGGAGTGCAACTGGCGCGGCATGTCGTGGCTGACCCCCGTTCTGCGGGAGATCTCCTCCGACCAGGCCGCGACCAGGCATAAGGGCAAGTTCTTCGAGAACGGTGCAACTCCGCAGGTCATCGTCTCCCTGGACGCGTCGGTGACACCGGAGATGTTCCAGCGCTTCAAGGCCACGATGAACGAGTCACACCAGGGCGTCGACAACGCGTACAAAACCCTGTACCTGGGTGGCGGGGCGGACGTCACCGTCGCAGGTAAGGACCTGCAGCAACTGGACTTCAAAGCCACGCAAGGCGCAGGAGAAACGCGGATCGCCGCAGCAGCTGGCGTCCCCGCAGTCATCGTGGGGTTCTCCGAGGGGCTGTCTGGATCCTCCCTGAACGCGGGCAACTTCGGCCAGGCCAGGAGGCGATTCGCTGACGGCACACTGCGCCCACTGTGGCGCAACGCGGCCGGGTCGCTCGCCTCGATCATCACCGTGCCCTCCGACGCGGAGCTTTGGTACGACGACCGCGACATTTCCTTCCTGCGGGAAGACCGCAAGGACGCCGCGGAGATTCAGCAGATCAAATCCGCATCGATCCGGCAGCTCGTAGACGCCGGATACGAGCCGGAGACGGTTGTCTCCGCCATTGAGGCGGAGGACCTGCGGCTGTTGCGGCACTCAGGCCTGTACTCCGTGCAGCTCCAGCCGCCGGGCACAACGGCCCAACCGACAGGGTCGGCGCCGCCGGCCACCGACCCTTCCGGACCCGATCCGGCAAAGGAGCAGTGATGGACGCTAAAGGTCTCCATGTCGAGATTAAGGACGAGGTGAAGGGGCAGGTCAAGGCCGTCTTCAGTACCTTCAATGTGATCGACTCCGACAAGGACGTGACCCCGCCGGGTGCGTTCGAAGACGGCGCCCCGGTGCTGATCTCCGCCTACGGCCACACCTCGTGGCAGGGCGAACTTCCAGTCGGCAAGGGCACGATCCGACAGACCAGCAAGGAAGCGATCTTCGAGGGTCAGTTCTTCATGAACACCGACCACGGCAAGAACGCCTTCCTCACGGTCAAGGAACTGAGCGACGCGGGCCTGCAGGAATGGTCCTTCGGCTACGACCCGGTGGATTACTCCTTCGGCGAGTTCGACGGTCAGAAGGTCCGGTTCTTGAACAAGCTGAAGGTCCATGAGGTCTCCCCGGTGCTCTTGGGTGCAGGGGTGAACACGCGGACCCTGTCGGCGAAGTCGGCTGGCCCGGGGATCGCAGTGCGGCGTGGGCGAGTGCTCGCACCACACGACACTGAGGTGACCTCCCGGTCGTGGGACGGGTCGAAGACGGCTGCGGGCATCGCTGACGATGCCCGGCCGAGCGAGCTGCGCACCGCGTACGCCTGGGTGGACGCCGACGGTGACCCGGAGGTCAAGTCCTCCTACCGTTTCGCTCACCACCACGGCGTGGGTGGCCCGGCGAACGTGCGGGCGTGCCTGATGGGCATCGCCCGCTTGAACGACGCCAAGGGCGGCATCCCCGATGCTGACCGTAAGGGCGTGTACGAGCATCTCGCAGCGCATCTGCGGGACGCCGACGTCGAGGTGCCGGGCCTGAAGGACGCGCCTGGTGGCTCACTGAAGTACAGCGAAGAGGGGCACGCGGTCCTAGCCGCCGTGTCCGCCTTCGTCGATCGCACAGCGGAAGTCATGGCTCTCCGCGCACTCAAGGGCAAGGGCATGGCGCCCCGGTCTGCTGACCTCCTCGGATGGATCAGCGACGACCTGGGCCGCTTGAAGTCCCTGCTGTCTGCACCTTTGGGCGACGACGAACCGACGGATGAGCAGATCGCATCGCTCATCGCGCGGTCCGTCGCCCAGCTCAACGGAATCTGAGAGGGAGAGCCATGACGAACATGGACAATGACAGGATCGTCGAGTTCCCGGCGCTGAAGGATGCGCAGGGCAAGCTCGACGCCAAGCGAAAGAGCCTGGCTGGCATCTTCGCCGAGGCCGGCCCCGACTACGACATGAGCAAGGTCAAGTCCGTTCAGGGCGACACCACGGCCAAGGTCGCGTTCATCGGCCAGCTCAACGCCGAGATCGACGAGTGCAAGGGCCGGGTTGACGAGCTGCTCGTCGTGGCCCGCGCTGCTGGTGCTGCGAAGGCTGCCGAGCAGGTCGAGTCTGGCTCCAAGGACGTGCCTGACGAGCCGTACACGAAGAGCGGCCAGCGCAAGAGCCTTGGTGAGCTGTTCGTCGCCAGCCCGGCGTTCAAGGGCTACCGGACCGGCCTCGGCGTCGGACCTGCGGCGAGCCTGGACCTGGAGCTGAAGACCCTGTTCCAGACTGGCGCTGGCTGGGCTCCGGAGTCGACTCGGACCGGCCGTGTGGAGATGTTCCCGACGCGCCCGGCTCCGCATGTGGTGGAGTTCCTGCCGCAGACCACGACGTCGCAGGCGTCGGTGGTCTACATGGAGGAGACCACTTACACGAACGCCGCGATCGAGACCGCTGAGGGTGCTGCCTACGCGGAGGCGACCCTGGCCCTGACCGAGCGGGCTCAGCAGGTCCGCAAGGTCGCGGTGTTCCTTCCGCTGACCGACGAGCAGCTTGAGGACGAGCCCCGTTCGCAGGCGTACGTCAACAACCGTCTGCCGTTCATGCTGCGCCAGAGGTTGGACAGCCAGGCCCTCGTGGGTGACGGTACAGGCGTGAATCTGCTGGGTACCGCGAGTGTGGTCGGGATCCAGACGCAGGCGAAGGGCGCCGACCCGATCCCGGACGCGGCGTACAAGCTGTTCCGTAAGATCCGCGACGATGGGTTCGCCGAGCCCAGCGCGATCTTCATGCGTCCGGCGAACTGGGAGCAGGTCCGCCTGCTCAAGACGGCTGACGGTCAGTACATCTGGGGTCACCCGTCGGTGCCAGGCGTTCCCACTCTGTGGGGTGTCCCGGTCGTGGAGACCACGGCGGCCCCGGCTACGGCGGCCATCGCGGGCGACTACGTCAACTTCAGCGAACTCGCGATCCGCCGCGGCATCGATGTGCAGGTGTCCAACTCCCACGGCACGTACTTCGTCGAGGGCAAGCTGGCCGTCCGAGCCGACCTACGGTGCGCGCTGATTCACTATCGCCCCCGAGCATTTGGCCAGCTCACAGGTCTGTAATGTAAATCTGCTACCATGTGGGTGGTGAAAGGAGCCCCCCACATGGCGCAGTGTTCGGTCGATGAGTGCGAAGGCAAAGCTAAAGCGAAAGGCTTCTGCGTGCGGCACTACACGCGGTGGCGCAGGTACGGAGATCCCAGTGTCGTCAAGCGGGGCCCTCTTGCTCCGGCGCTGCAGTTAGACGCGAAGCAGTGCAACGCGTGCGGCGAGACCAAACCGATCGAGCAGTTCGGGCCCGACAAGCGCAACAGGGACGGCAGGAAAGGCCGTTGCCATCCCTGCGAGCAGAAGCATCAGTATGAATGGCGCACAAGCCACCCGGATCGATGGCAGGAAATTCGGCAGGATGCCGCCAATCGTCGGGCCAAGGACCGGTGGAAGTACCGCATCAAGGAGACGTACAACATCACCTTCGAGGAGTACGAGCGACTTCTCGCAGCTCAAGGTGGCGTGTGCGCCATCTGTGGCGGATCAAGAAATGGCCCCGGCCGACGGTTCCACATCGATCACGATCACACGTGTTGCCCGGGAGTCGGGTCGTGCGGTCGGTGCATCCGGGGGCTGCTTTGCGGCAGATGTAACACCATGGTTGGCCTGGCGAAGGATGATCCGGAGCGCCTTCTCGCGGCGGTTCGCTACCTCCGCAAAGAGAGATAGCCGACCGGACTGAACGACCAAAGGGGAAGGCGCATCGCCTTCCCCTTTCGCGTGCGCGGGAGAGGGAGAGTCATGCCAGTCATTGAAGGAACTCGGGGCCTCAAGGAGGCTCGCGGGGAGTACGACTTCGCTGTGGACGGCGGCGCTGTGGGCACGATCGTGCTTCGGTCCGCACCCGGCGATTCCAACGGCAACGACATTCCGGCCGGGAGCATCATCACGGGCGGCTACATCGAGGTCGACACGCTGGTCACGTCGGCGTCCGGCAATACCGGGACGATTGCGGTCAACAGCGAGGGCGCTGGGGACCTGCTGACCGCTGCGGTCACTTCGGGCGCTCCGTGGTCGGCGACTGGCCGTAAGGCGATCACCCCGGTGGGCACGGTCGCCACGTCGGTCAAGACGACCGTTCGGAGAAATCTGGCGATCACCGTGGCGGTTGCTGCGGTGACCGCGGGCAAGTTCCGCGTCGTCGTCACCTACAGGTAGGTGAGCTGAGATGGGTTTGCAGTTTGTGACCGAGCCGGATCAGAGCGGCCACGTGATCGCCACGGCTCGACTGTGTCTCACGGAGGACCGCAGCAGGCTCGTGCCGGATACGGACCCGGATGCCCGGTGGCTGTTCTGCACGCCGGGTGCGCCGATCTCGCGTGCGAATGCCGAGCGGTACGGCCTGCTCGCCGAGGCCGAATCTGAGGCCGAGGCGAAGCAGGCGCAGCAGCCAGCGAACAAGGCGCGCGGCCGAACCGCCAACAAGTGATCGCCAGCGGGCTGTCCCGGCGCGGGGCAGCCCCTCGGCAAAACCCGCATCTGTGTCACCTAGCCCTGGAGCCCGCATGCCCGACCCCAAGCCGTACCTCACCTACGGCGTCCGCGACGACGTCGACCTGCAGCAGAGCCCGCCCTACCAGGCGTTCATGGCCTGGTGTGCGGACAATGACATTCCCGAGGAGACCGGCAAGCTCGTCACCGTGTGGAACGAGGATCCGATCCGCGCAGTCCTCGACGTGTATGTGCTGGACGAGCTCGGCGGGAGGACCGTCGATGAGAACGGCGACTACATCACGACGCCTGTCACCTACACCGCATCCACATTGCCGCCGATCCAGAACGGCAGCTAACTCCTGACCTTCGCCCACCTGGGCGTCCACCACTTTCACGCCCAGGGAGGGCCCCGTCATGGCCGTAACTGCCTTCGTTTACGGACAGCTCAACAAGTCACTGATGTCCGGGTTGATCAACTTCACCACGGACACGATCAAGGCCATGCTGCTGTCGACCTACACCGTCGGCACCACGCTGGACGGCGCCCAGTTCCTCAACACGGTGACCGCCGCCGGCACCGAGGCGACCGGCTCCGGCTACACCGCCGGCGGCGCCACCCTCGCGAGCAAGACCGTCACGTACACCGCAGCGAACTCCTGGTCGGTACAGCGCGCCAACAGCACGGCCTACACGGTGGGCGACGTTGTTCGTCCTGCTACTGGAAACGGCCTGGTGTACCGGTGCGTCGTCGCCGGCACGACCGGTGGCAGCGTCCCCACGTACACCACGGTTGTGGGTGACGACTTCACCGATGGCGGCGTGACCTGGGTGGCCGAAGGATCCGGCGTCCTCGTTGTGGACGCCGCTGACCCGTCGTGGACCACCAGCAACCCGGGCACCCTCGCCGGGGCGTACATTGTGTTCTACAAGGACACCGGCACGGCCTCGACCAGTCCCGTGATCCTCTACTGGGACCTGGGCGGAACCCAGACCGCATCCAACGGCGGTGCATTCACCGCCACCCTGGACAGCACCGAGGGCCTCCTGACCATGTTCACCAGCTAAGAACCTCTCAGGGTCCGGTACGGCTGCGCTGAGGGGGTGTCGTGGCGACGCGTCGTAACGTCTGCGCCAACCCCGCCTGCGGCAACAACGTCACCGGCTGGGGCGGTGCCTCGACACCCACCAGAACCTCGGTTACGGGCTTCATCCGATCGTGGGGCGCCCGATGGACAACCGGAACGTTCTTCCTCACTGAGAAGGGCGCAGCAACCGCCGGCCAGCAGTACACCGGCTCCATCTACCTGCGGACCACCTCGTTCAACGTCGGCTCGGGCCTGGTGTACCTGGAGTGGCTCAACTCCGGCGGCGGCAGCATCGGCTTCAACCAGGCGGCTTTCACCCTGACCGCTGGTGTGGTCACCAGGGTCAGTGCCACCGCCGTCGCACCGACCAACACCGCGAGCGCCCGCGTGGTGTTCGACGGCATCAATGCGTCCGTCAACGTTGTTGATGCGACCGCGGTGCTCATTGAGCAGACCGCGGTCCTCGACACGTACTTCGACGGCGACACCTCCGGCGCGACCTGGGACGGTACGGCTGGCAACAGTGCCTCAACGCTGACCGACTCGGCCACCGTCACCGTCTCCGGAGCCGCGGGGGCTGTCCGTGTCCGCGCCGCCTCCGGTCTCCTCGCCGCCGTCCGCGCCGCACCTCAGGCCGGGACCGCTGGGGCGATCCGCGCGAGGGCGGGATCCGGTCGGGTCCAAGCCGTCGCCGCAGCCCCGCAGTCCGGTGCCGCCGGCAGCATCAGGATCCGGGCGGCCGCTGGAACGGTCACCGCGGTCCGCCACGCTCCACTCACCGGGACCGCGGGGGCTGTACGGCTCCGCGCCGGATCAGGAATCACCACGGCGACTCAAGTCGTGACCGTAGCCGGTAGGCCAGGCGCACTGCGCATCCGCGCTGGGGTCGGAGCGGTCACCGCCGTCCAGACTGCGACCGTCACCGGGGCCGCAGGCCGTGTCCGTGTCCGTGCCGGGGCAGGGGCTCTTACCTCCGGTGCCAGCGTCACCGTCTCCGGAGCGGCTGGCGTCGTGCGGGTCCGCGGGAGCGCAGCACAGACCACCACTGTTCAGCACGCGCCCCTGCCAGGCGGCCCGGGTCGGGTCGTCATCCGGGCGGGCTCCGGCCAGGTGTCCACCGTCTCCGGGGGCGTGTCCGTCACGCTCACCGGGACTGCGGGCAGCATCCGCGTCCGGGCCGCCCAGCCGGTCGTGACCACGGTCCAGCAGCAGACCCTGACCGGTGCTGCCGCAACGATCCGCGTCCGCCCAAGCACCGGCCAGGTCGTTGTCGCCCAGCATGCAACGCTCCCCGGCAGACCTGGAACCGTACGGGTCCGCGTGGCCGCGGACACCGTCACTGCGGTCGATCTCGGCGATGGCGTTCTCCTGGTTGGCCGCGCAGCCGCTGTACGCCTCCGTGCCGCCTCAGGGCTGATCGCCGCTACGCAGCGGCCCATCCTCATCGGGGTGGCTGGCACGATCCGAGTCCTGGCTCGCGCCGGAACCCTGACGATGGGCGC
Source organism: Streptosporangium album (assembly GCF_014203795.1). NCBI lineage: Bacteria > Bacillati > Actinomycetota > Actinomycetes > Streptosporangiales > Streptosporangiaceae > Streptosporangium > Streptosporangium album. The sequence goes on from NZ_JACHJU010000002.1 coordinate 262,287, forward strand.
CGTGATACCTACCCGAGGGCAGATGTCTACCGGCGGCCGTGTAGGGCCTGAGATGACGACCGGCAACCGCGCTGGATCAGAGATGAGTCCGCGACGGCGCGCTGGCGCCACGATGGGAGGCGGCTGATGTCACACGACTTGGGCGACCTGGTGCCGTTGTCGGTGACGGTAGCCGACAGCGACGGCAATCCAGCCAACGCCGGACAGGTGAACCTCACCATCACCCTGCCAGACGGCACGACCTCGGCCGTGGGGCCGATCACGCCGACTACGACTGGCGTTTACGACCACGACTATCTGACTGTGCAGGCCGGGCGGCACCATGTTCGCTGGGTCGCTACCGGGGCCAACGCGTCCGCGTTCACCGATGCGTTCGACGTGCAGTCCGCGGACGACGGGGACTTCATCTCCCTGGCCGACGCCAAGGACCACCTGCAAAAGAGCGGCACAGGCGACGATGGGCAGCTGCGGTTCTTCATCTCCGCCGCCTGCCAGATGATCGCCGACCGAATGGGGCAGGTGTCACCGGCCGCCGCCACCCACGACGTCACCCAGCGCGGTGACACGATCGTGTTGCCGAGACGGCCGGTCATCGCTGTCACCTCCGTGCAGCGGCTCCCAAGCGCCGACCTGATCCCCCCGGCCGATGGGAGTGCTGGGGTGGCGGGTTGGTACCTGGACGGCTCTGAGGGCGTGCTGAGATTCACCTCCCGTTTCGCCGGCCGGGTCCGCGTCACTTACCGGGCTGGCCGCAACCCGCTGCCGTCCAACTTCCGGTTGGCCGCGCTGGAGTTGGTCGCGCATCTGTGGCGGGGCTCGCAGCACAACCAGGCGGGCGGCCGCCCGGCGCTGGGAGAGACGGACGCGGTGTCTGCGAGCGTCCACGCGTTTTCGATGCCGTACCGGGTGATGGAGTTGCTCGGGTTGAAAAAGGACCAGGAACGCGACGAGCCGCTGGTCGGATGACCCCCGTTCCCCTGGAGGCTTGAATGTCCACGATCCCCGCAGCGCTCGATGCGCTGGTGGCGGCTGCCGAGCGGGCCTGGCCGGATGTGCAGGTCCTCGACGGCGGGCCAACGACAGAGGTCAGCGACGATGTGATCGCGATCGGCTACAGCGGGAACGCGGCCGAGTCGGACGTCCGTAACACGCTGACGTCTGAGCAACTGGACTTGCAGCCGGACCTGGAGCGCTACGACGTCCTGTGTATGGCCTCGGCGTGGCGGGGTGATGCGCGCCGTGACGGTAAGCCGGACGCGCGCACGACCCGGCTGCGGGCGTTTGAGCTGCTGGCCGGGATTCGTCGCGAGCTGGCGGAGGATTCACGGCTGGGCGGGGTCGTGATGATGGCCCGCCTGTCCACCCTTGACATGGTCGCCGACCAGACCAACGCCGGCCCGGTGTGCACCATCCGGTTCGTGGTGCACGTCGACGCGTTCACGGAGGCGTAGATGGCGACGGGGGATCCGGCCGAGGAGATCCGCAAGCTGATCAACGACCTGGGGAAGATCCCGCCCGAGCTTCGCAAGGCACTGCGGCCGGCGCTGAAGGGGGCGGCCGAGCCGATCGTCGCCGACGCCCGGGGACGGGCGTCGTGGTCGGGGCGCATCCCCGGCGCGATCACCCTGTCGGTGCGGCTGAGTAAACGCAATCCGGGCGTGTCCATCCGGGTGCGGCAAACAAAGGCGCCGCACGGGCGGCCGTGGGAGGGCATCACCGGCGCGACCTCCTTCAAGCACCCGGTATTCGGCCACCGCGACCGGTGGGTGACCCAGGCGACCCAGCCGTATCTCGCGCCAGCTGCGGCGGCCGGCACCGATGACGTGCTCGATGCGGCGGCACAGACCGTGGACCAGGTGGCACGAGAAGCAGGCTTCCGATGATCGAAGGGATGAGTAATGGCTTTCAGGCTGCAGTCGTTTTTCGAGCTTGAGGCGGAGGTGACCTCGCCTCTGGACCTGAGCACGCCGACGAACCTGATCAGCATCGCCCGGCAATTGAACCTGGCGCAGGGCTCCGGCGCCGGCCAGGCCGACATGGTGTGGTCGGACCAGCGGACGGTCGCCGCGTCGGCCACCGACGCGCTGGACCTGGCCGGTTCACTGAGCGGACCGTTCGGCGGCACGCTGACGTTCGCCCGAATCAAGATGGTCGTCGTGCTCGCGGCCCCGGGCAACACCAACAACGTCAACGTGACGATGCCGGGCAGCAACGGCGTGCCGTTGTTCCTGGCGGCCGGCGACGGCATCGCGGTCAAGCCCGGTGGTGCGTTCGTCTGGTTCGATCCGTCCGCGGCTGGGGTGGCCGTCACGGCCGCCACCGGCGACCTGCTCAACATCGTCAACTCGGGTGCCGGCACGTCGGTCACCTACGACATCCACATCGTCGGCGCGAGCTCGTAGGAGGCACGCATGGAGACCGTGTGGATCTCACACCCCCATCTCGACGGCAAGGTCGAGGTGCCCGCCTCCGCGCTGGCGCAGCACCAGCGCGCCGGCTGGGAGCAGACCGAAGCGCCGCCCCCGCCGCCGCTCCCGGAGCCGGACCCCGGCCCGGACGACAACACGACTGATCAGACCTCAGAAGCCCCGGCAGACGCCGGGGCTTCTGCTTTGCAGGACGCCTCGCCGAGCCGTCGGCGCACCACCACCAGAGGGGATGAGTAATGGCCGCCACGCCGATCACTCCGGCAAGCAGGTTCTTTAGGCCCGGTACGACCAAGGCGTACTGGGTCGTGTCCATCAGCAACAAGACCGCCCCGACCCGGCTGGAGCTGAACGCCGGCGCGGACCTGTCCAAGGACATCGCCGACATCGCCGGTTGGATGGTCTCCGGGCAGAAGATCGACACCCCGGACTTGAACAGCAGATTCGTGAGCAACATCCCCGGTCTCACCAACGCGGGCGAGTCGGGCATCACGTTCTACGCGTCTGACAACGGCCTGGACGTGCGCAGCCTGATGCCGCGCGACACCGCCGGTTTCATCGTCTGGATGGACGGTGGCGACGTCGCCGGCCGGAAGATGGATGTGTTCCCGGTGCGCGTGCTCAGCGTCGGCAAGCAGCGCAGCATGGGCGCGGAGGCGGCGCGACTGGCGGTCCAGTACGCCGTGACGTCCGAGCCGGCCGAGGATGTGACGATTCCGTGAGCCTGCGCGACCGCCTGCTCCACCGGCCGCGACCGGCGGACACCTACCCGCTGCGGATCGATGACGACACCGAGATCCGTAAAGAGCTGGAGCGGGTCCGGATGCTGGGTCGGCTGCTGCAGCTTCAGGGCGAGGCAGCCGATGAGTCGGCGGTGCGCGCGGCCAAGGCGGACCTCGCGGCGGCCGAGACCGCGATGGCGGCCTGCTACGAACCGGTCGTCTTGCGGGCGATGCCGCCGGACGCGTTCGAGGCGCTGATCGGTGAGCACAAGCCGCGCCCCGACAGCGAGGACAAGGTGTGGAACCTGGACACCTTCCCGCGGGCGGTCTTGTGGGAGTGCATCGAGTCCGACCTGACGGAGGCCGAGTGGGACCAGGTCTGGCGGGAGGTCTTGTCCAACGGTGAGCGGGTCGAGCTGTGCAATGCGGCGATCCGGGTGAATGTGCGGGTGCCGGACTCGACGCTCCCAAAAGGCTGGACGCAGACTCCGGCCTGACGGTCGAGCTGGCGGTCTGCCACCACTACCGTATCCGCCACTCCGAGTTCCTGGCCTGGTCGGATGAGGATCGGGACAAGGCGATCTGGCAGCACATCCGGGTGAGGCAGGCGTGCGGGTCGTGCGGGACCCGCCCGCAGGAGTGGGACGAAACACGCGGCGGCGACCGCAACGCCTACGTTGCCGAGCCCGAGCGGTGCCGGGGATGTGAGCTGAAAGAAGCAGCCCAGGACAGCCTGACCGGCGATGAGGGCCGCGGTGTCCGCATCGTTCTCACTCGACCCCTGAAGGAGGTGACCCATGGCCATCCGTGACCTGATCATCGACATCAAGAGCCGGTTCGACGAGCGGGGCTCCAAGGCCGCCGAGGAGGGGCTGAAGAAGACCGAGGAGGCCGCCAAGCGCTCCCAGCGTGAGCTGGAGCGGATGGAGCGGGCCGCGGCCAAGGCCCGGGATGCGATGGAGAGCTCAGGTCAGGCGCTGGCCACCTTCGGCGCGGTCGCGGTGGCCGGGATCGGCGTGGCCGTCAAAGCGGCCGTCGAGTGGGAGTCGGCGTGGACCGGGGTGACCAAGACCGTTGAGGGCACCCCGGCCCAGATGGCCGCCCTGGAAGGAGCGTTGCGCGGTCTGGCCAGGGAACTGCCCGCTACCCATAAGGAGATCGCCGGGGTCGCCGAAGCGGCCGGGCAGTTGGGTATCAAGCGCGAGTCCATCGTGTCGTTCACGACGACCATGGTCGCGCTTGGTGAGACGACGAACCTGTCGGCCGAGCAGGCCGCCACCGCCATGGCCCGGTTGTCCAACATCATGGGCACCCCGCAGCAGGAGATCGGCAAGCTGGGCGCGTCCCTGGTGGCGCTCGGCAACGCCGGCGCGTCGACCGAGGCCGAGATCGTGGAAATGGCGCTGCGCATCGCCGGCGCGGGCAAGGTGATCGGCCTGTCAGAGGGGCAGGTCCTCGGTTTCGCGAACGCCCTGTCGAGTGTCGGCATCAACGCGGAGGCGGGCGGTTCGTCGATCTCCCGTGTGATGATCACTATCGCGCAGGCCGTCGACACTGGCGGCGCGTCGGTGGAGAAGTTTGCCAAGGTCGCGGGCATGTCGGCCGCTGAGTTCTCCACCGCTTTCAAGGACGACGCGGGCGGCGCTCTGGCCGCGTTCATCGAGGGGCTGGGCCGGGTCGAGGCCTCCGGCGGGAGCCTGTTTTCGACGCTGCAGCAGCTCGGGTTCAGCGAGATCGAGGTCCGGGACGCGCTGCTGCGTACCGCGAACGCCGGGTCGCTGCTGACCGACAGTCTGCGCCTCGGCGAACAGGCCTGGGCGGATAACTCGGCGCTGGTCGAGGAAGCGGCTAAACGTTACGAGACGACCGCGTCGAAAATGCAGGTCGCCGAGAACAACATCACCGACCTGGGCATCACGATCGGTGAGACGTTCTTGCCTGTGCTCGGCGCTGCCGCCGAGCACACCTCGGGCTGGATCACGATGCTGCAGGATCTGCCCGCACCGGTGAAGACCGCCGGTGGTGTGGTGGGCGCCATGGCGGGGACCGTGGCACTGGCAGGCGGCGCGGCGATGATCGCCGTGCCGAAGATGGTCGAGTTCACCAAGACGTTGGCGGACATGGGCCCCCGCGGCGCGGCAATGGCGTCTCGGCTGTCCAGCCTCGGCGCATTCCTGACCGGGCCGTGGGGTGTTGCTCTGGCGGCCGCCGCGGCGGTGACGGTGCTGTTCGCCGACGCCCAAGCGCAGACCGCCGGCCGGGTGCAAGACCTCACCGACGCGATCATCGCCGACCACGGCGCCATCGCAGAACTGACGAAGGAGAAAATCGCTCACCTGCTGGTCGATGACGGTCTGATCGAGTCGGCCAAAACCCTCGGGTTGAACCTGGACACGGTGACAGCGGCTTTCTCCGGCAACAAGGACCAGGCCGCGCTGCTGAACAAGCAGCTGGACGAGATGCTCAAAAAGCGGATGGATCAGGCCCCGGCGTTCGCGATGCCCTGGGACGAAGAGGGCAGGAAGATCAAGAATGAGACGGACGCGATCGCCCGCCTGCAGTACGCCCTGGGCGAGTACGGCCGCCAACTGGATGATGCCAAGGCCAAGGTCCAAGACCAGGCCGACGTCACCGGAAAGGCCGAGGTCAAGGTCACCGACCTGGAGTCGGCGATGAAGGGCATGTCTGCGACTGCGACTGGTCAGGGCAACGTGGTGGGCGACCTGACCGGGATCATGCAGGGCCTGGCCAACACCTACGGGCTGGTCGGCGATGACGCGGTCAAGGCCGCCCAGAAGATGATCGACTCCTGGAGTCAGGCGTTCAGCTCATTCGGCAACATGACAGGGGCGCTCTCGGAGATCGAGTCGTCTCTGAGCGGGTCGAGCACCTCGGGTGCTGACCGGCAGGCGGCCGCCGTTGAGCGGCTGGCCGAGGTGCAGCGCACCAGCGCCGAGAAGATCAAGCGGGCGCAGCGTGATCTGGCCGACGCCCACGAACAAGCCGCTGACCAGGCGGTGCAGTCGCAAGAGCGGATCAAGGCCGCCCAAGAGTCGCTGGCATCAGCGGTTGAGGAGGCGGCTCAGCGTGAGGCGGACGCCGTCCAAGGGGTGGCCGACGCCCGGCAGCGGGTAGCCGATAGCCAGGACGCGCTCGCCACCGTGGTGGAGAGGGCGGCTCAGCGTGAGGCGGACGCCACGCAGAAGGTGGCGGACGCACGGCAGCGGGCTGCCGACGTGGCCGAGGACTCCGGGCGCAAGATCGAGTCCGCTGTTCAGCGGGTGAGTGACGCCCAGGTCGACGCGGCTCAGCGTGAGCTCGACGCCGAGCAGCGACTGCAGGACAGCCACGCCCGCACCGCCCAGGCGGTTGAGGACCTGACCGCCGCCCGTGAGCGCGCGGCGGAGCGGCTGGAGGACCTCGCTCGCTCATCGGCGTCCGGCGCGCTGGATGAGGAAGGCGCGCAGATCGCGATCGAGCGGGCCCGCCAACGCCTCGATGAGGTCAACGCCGACCCGGCGTCATCGGCCCTGGATCGGCAGGAAGCGGACCTGGCGTTTCGTCGCGCGGTGCAGCGGCTGGAGGAGATCCGGCGGCGTAACACCGACCTGCAGCAGGAGATCGACGACGCGAACCGGGCCGGGATCGAAGGCAGCACCGAGGTTGTCGCGGCCAAGGAGCGCATCGCCGCGGCGCAGCAGGCCGAGCAAGAGGCCGAGGCTGCCCTGGCCAAGGCTCGTGAAGAAGCAGCGCGTTCTGTCGCCGCGGCCGAGCAGGCGTTGGCCGATGCCCGCCGGGATGCGTCCCGCGAGCAGGAGGACGCGGCGGCGGCCGTCGCCAAGGCCGAGGCGGACGCCAACCAGGCGCGCATCGACAGCGCCAAGGACGTCGCGAAGGCGCAACGCGACATCACGGACGCGCAGAAGGATGCGGCCCAGGCCGAGGCCGAGCTGGACCAAACCCGCATCGACAGCGCCAAGGATGTGCTGAAGGCCAAGAAAGACGTCGCCGATGCTGAGAAGGACGCGGCCAAGGCGACGAAGGACGCGGCCCGGGACGTCGCCGACGCCGAGGAGGCCGTACGGAAGGCCCGCCAGGAATCGGCGCGTGACCAGAAGAAAGCCAACGCCGACGTGCGCGACTCCTGGGTGGAGCTGGGCGGCACGGTGGCCGTCACCACCGAGCAGTACCTCAAAGAGCTGGAAAAGCAGGTCAAGGACCAGGAGAAATGGGCCGACAACCTGATCAGCCTGGCCGGGCGGGTTCCGGACGAGATGCTCAAAGAGCTGGCCGAGCTCGGGCCGGGCGGGGCGAAGGTCGTCGCGTTGGCCTCTGAGATGTCGGATGCGGAGCTCAAGAAATTCATCGCCTTGCACGGCCGATCCGGCAAGGAAGCCGGCGACGTGTTCGCCGAGAACCTCGCGGCCGCGGGGCCGGTGCTGCGGGAGATCGCCCGCACCCGCGGTCAGGATGTGGCCGACAAGGTCCGCGAGGGCATGGACGGCGGCCGGACCAGTGTGTTCGAGGCGGCCCGGCGACTGGGCGTGGAAATCGACAGCGGCCTGGAGGTGGACCGCCCGCGCGTCCTGACGCTGACGCTGGTGTACAACACCGAGAACGCGCCGCCCCGTACCGCCCGGGAGAGCGGCGGTATCGACCGGTACGCCGCCGGCGGGATACGCCCCGTAGGCCCGATGATCGCCAACCGGCCGACGGTCCTGTTCGGGGAGGGCCGCGACGATGAGGCGTTCATCCCCTACGACCAGGCCTACCGTCCCCGGGCGGAATCGCTGCTGTCACAGGTGGCCGGTGACTTCGGCGGAGTGTTCCTCAAACCGCTCGGCGCAGCGACCCCGGGGACAGGCGGTGGGTCCGCGATGGCGGTCGGGCAGGGCAGCAACACTTACAACATCACGCTGCAGGTGCCGCCGAACGCGAACATGGCGCAGTTGGGGGCGGTGACAGTGGATGCGATCCAGGAGTTCGAGCGGCGCTCCGGCGCGGGGTGGCGGCGCACATGACCATGCCGACCCGTAGCGCCGAGGTGCAGTTCACCGCCGGGGTGTGGACGGATGTGTCGCCCTACCTGACGGTCCCGCTGTCGACGTCCCGCGGGTCCAACCGGGTGCAGTCGCCGATCGTCCGCTACCAGGCGGGCACGGCGACGGTCCGGCTGAAGAACGGCGACCGCCGCTTCGACCCGACGAACCTGGCCGGGCCGTACGTGTCGGCCGGCCGGTCGCAGGTGATGCCGATGCGGCCGGTGAGGATCCGCGCCACCTGGAACTCGGTCACCTACGACGTGTTCAGTGGGTTCGCCGACATGTGGGACGTCGCCTGGTATGACCCCTTCTACTCGGTGACCACGGTGCAGCTCACCGACGGGTTCAAGGTGCTGGCCAACAAGAAACGCCCCGCCGTCACCGCAGTCGGCGCCGGGGAGAACACCGGGGCACGGATCACCCGGATCCTGGACTCGGCCGGCTGGTCGGCCACCAACCGGGTGATCGCCACCGGCAACAGCACCCTGCAGGCCACCACCTTGGAAGGGGATGCGCTCAGCGAACTGCAGGCCGCCGCCGAATCAGAGATCGGCGAGCTGTACGTGGACGGCGCCGGCCGGGTGGTGTTCCGCAACCGGCACGCCCTGCTGTTGGACGCGCGCAGCAACACCGTGCAGGCCACGTTCGGCGACCCACCCACGGCTGTCGCTCCCTTCACCGCGCGGATCAACACCGACGACGCCACCTTGTGGAACGAGATCCGAGTGCAGCGCACCGGCGGCGTCGAGCAACTGGTGGGCGATACGGCCAGCCAGGACGAGTTCCTGACCCGCACCTACCAGGCATCCAACCTGTTGCTGGAAGACGACAGCATCGTGGGCAACTACGCGGGCTGGATCCTGTACGTGTCCAAGGACCCCGAGGTGCGTTTCGACGCCATTGAGATCCACGCTCACGCCGACCCCGCCACCATGTTCCCGCACGTGCTGGGGCGGGAGATCGGCGACCGCATCAAGATCGTTCGCCGGCCTCCCGGCGGCGGGGCGCCGATCATCCGTGAGGTGTTCATCCGCGGCATCTCCCACGAGGTGACCCAAGCCACCTGGATCACGACATGGGCGTTGCAGTCCGCGACCAAATACGGCTCGTTCCTGGTGCTGGATCATCCGGTGCTCGGCATGCTCGACCAGAACGCGCTCGCGTATTAAGGAGGCGAAGTGCCGTTCAAGGACTTCACCACGGAGATCCTGACGTCAGCCGACGTCGACCTGTACCTGATGAGTCAGGTCATTATCCGCTGCACATCTTCCACTCGGCCTACTTTGCCCGCTCAGGGATGGCATATATACGAGACGGACACTAATCAGTTCCTCGTGTATAACGGTTCCACGTGGGTGCAGGAGGGAGTTGAGACTCTATTCAAGCGAAAGACCGCCGATGAATCCGTTGTCAATAGCACCACCGTGCAAGATGATAACGACCTGACGGTTACCGTAGGGGCAAACAGGGTTTACGACGTCCTGCTACGGCTGAAGCTCGAAGGCGGCTCCAATGGAGACTTCAGCTACAACTGGACATTGCCCAGTGGTGCAAGCATAGATCTTGCGGTAACCAGCATGAGTACGGTGGTTTCGGGTAATGAGGCGTCGATATACAACCATTCATTCCCGGGAGGAGACAGGCTCCTCGGAATGAATACAACCCCGGCAACAGCATCCATCGTTATGCAGGGATTGCTTATTGTGGGTGGAACGTCGGGAGCCGTTACGTTCCGTTGGGCGCAGGCAACATCATCGACGACCACTCTTTTCGTCAAAGCAACGTCATACATGATCTTGCGGAGACTGGCGTAAGCATTGTGACCATGGGATTGCGCCCATTCTTTCCAGCTCGGGTCCAGAGTTTCAGATATTCGGCACATATCTGACGGCTGCAAGCTGAGAAACGCCCGTCAGGACAGGGCTCCAGCGCGACGTCACTTGTGCCGGGTCGCCGTGGTCTTGGAGCGCCGACGCACCCAGGTGATCGGGTAGGCCATGCCGCACGTGCACACCATGAGCGCGATCTCCCCGCACGTCCACACCGGTTTGGTCACGGACATGCCGACCTGCTGAACCTGCACTGGTTGCTGCGGCTGGCCGGGGTTGGGCGGGTAGCTCACGATTCCTCCGTTTTTCTGGGTGTGTGTGAGGCACCTGTGATGCCCACCCGGGTTACCTGTGGCCGGATCCGGCCACCCCTGATCGTGCCGTCTGCTCCCTCCCTGTGGCAGACGGCACCCCAAACCACCACGGCGCGAGCCGTACCAACCCTGAAAGGCGGCTGATGGAGTTCGCTGCGATCCCCTGGGTGCAGGGCTCCCTCGTCACGCTCGCGCTGGCGGTAATCGCCTCGGCCTGCTGGCTGGTGTTCAAGGGCCTTCTCGTCCCGCAGCGGACACACGACTCGTTCGTGGCGGTGCTGGAGCTACGCATCACCGAGAAAGCCGTCGAGGTCGAGAACTACAAGGTCGCCTGGCAGGCGGCCGAGGCCGCGCGACGCGAGCAGGACGGGCAGCTCTCGGAGCTGCTGGAGTACGCCCGCACCACCGACCAGGTCATCCGAGCGCTAGGACGCCGAGGGAGCCGCGATGCGCTGGCGCCGTAGACGACCCCCGACACCCGCCCCGTCGCCAGAAGCGCAGGACGCGCTCGCTGAGGCCCGCGAGGCGCGCGAGACATCCGAGCAAGGGCTGCAAGAGGTATGCGAACGCTGGCCAGAGGTGCGGGAGGTCACGTCGTCGCTGCGCGCGCACCGGGAACGCAACGGGTTCCGCGCCATGTTCGAGCGTGCCCTGCTGAAGGAAGGAGAGGCGTGATCCTGATCGGCCTCATTGGTGGCGTGCTCGTCATCGTGTCAGCGGTGTTCGGCGTCACGTCGGCACTGCTGTACGGCACGCGCTTCCCCTGGTGGGAGCACTCAGACGGCCGTCACCTGTTCGCCTACATGGCGGTCATCGGCAGCGTCCTCGGCCTGTGGGCCGGGCGGCTGATCGTCACCGGCCAACTCACCGACTCCGGCGCCGGCGGCTGGCCATGGATCCGCCTTGTCGCGTTCGGGGCGGTCACGTGGGTCCTCGGCTGGCGGCTTCTCATCATCACCCAGGCCTGGCGCGACATGCGCCGCAAGCGGACCAAGGAGGACCCCCGATGACTGAACCTCTTCCGCCGTACCCGTTCAACCGGGCTGGCGTCACCCCCGAGGACGGCGAGCAGAACGTCTCCCAGGACCCCGGGGCGGCATACGAGAGCGAGGTGGATGATGACGGCGATGCGTGACCGGGTCCTGTCGGTCGCACGCTCCCAGCTCGGCACCCGCGAGTACTCGGACGGGTCGTCTAAGTACGGCTCCTGGTATGAGCGGATGAAGCCTGCCCCGGGGTTCGCCACCGGTGCCTGGTGTCAGATGTTCACGGGCTGGTGTGCCAACGAAGCGGGCCTGTCGGAGGAGGCGTTCCCGCGATTGGCATACACGCCGTACGCGGTGCAGTGGTTCAAGGACCGCGGCCGGTGGGGGACCAAGCCCCGCGTGGGCGCGCTGGTCTACTACAACTTCCCCGGCGGCGACTTCGTCGACCACGTCGAGATCGTCGAAGCGGTCCGCGCGGACGGTTCCATCGTCACGATCGGCGGCAACGTCGGCAACGCCGTCAAGCGCCTGGTGCGCCGCTCGAACATCGCGGGCTACGGCTACCCCGACTACGCCGCTGCCAAGGACTGGATGGAGGAGATCGTGGACAAGCTGCCGCTGCTGAAGAAGGGCGCCGAGAAGAAGGCCGCCAACAAGCCGCACATCAAGACCCTGTTCAAGCTGCTGGACGCGCGAGGCTTCCCGCTTCCGTCCAACGTGGACGACATGACGTTCGGCGACCCGATGGACAAGAAGGTCCGCGAGTTCCAGAAGGCGAAGAAGCTCCTCGTGGACGGCGAGGTCGGCGAGAAGTCCTGGGCCGCCCTGGTCCTGCCGTAGCCGTGGAGCCCATCGACTCCTGGCCGCTGCTGCTGTCGCGCCTGGCGTGCCTGCGGCCGGCGGACGACGAGCCCGAGGACGAGTCTCGTCTCCCTGGGCTCATCGATGAGAGCAACTGACCGAAGTGGCGCACACCTCCATGTCGTGCGCTGCTCACCCATTCCCCCCGCCGCCCCTGGCGGGCCTGTCCCCAAGGAGGGGCTCGTGAACGTAGGCAAGTACGCCAAGACCATCGTGGCCGCGCTGTTCGCTGCGGTTGTCGTCGCCAAGTCGGCGGTCACCGATGGCGTGTACAACCCGGCCGAGGTGATCGACACCGTTCTGGCGGTGCTGACCGCCCTGGGCGTCTGGGTGGTCCCGAACGCCAAGCAGTCGGACCTGTCCCAGCGATAGGCTGAACGCAGGCCCCGGGCGTGCGGACACATGCTCGGGCATCGCCTGCAACAGTTGCGGCCCCGTCCTCTTCGGAGGGCGGGGCCGCTTCTGCATGTCCGGGGTCAGGCGCGGGTGTAGCCGTCGGCCTCCAGGTCGATGCCCCGGCTGCGGATGTGCTCGGCGGCCTCGTCGTCGCCACTGAACCCGCTGGTATCGGTGCTGTCGATGCCGTCCACGTGGGCCTGTTCGGACACCTCGTTGTCGCGCTGGATCATAGTGATGACGTCGTCGCCCCAGCCGTCAGGGTCCTCGTCGCGGCTGCGGGTGTAGGTAGTGACCGTGGCGGACTTCGGGGGGTCGTACGGGCTGGGCTGGACGGGGTGCTGCGCAGGGTCGTAGGCGCCGGGCTCGATGCCGAGGATCTTGCCGTCGCCCTCCTCCACCAGGCCGGGCCGGTCGATCCGGAGGGTGAAGCGCTCGCCCGCCACGATCTGGTCCCCAACCCACTCGTTCTTAGCAAGGACCGCGAGCACGTCGCCGGTGTCGTAGACGGCCAGGATGGTGAAGCCGTATCCCTGCTCGGCAGCGGCCTCGATCCAGTCCTCGACGGCCTGGTCGCGCCAGTTGCCCTGGTCGATGGCTTCGACGGTGATGTCGCGGAGGGCGATGTGCAGAGGAACCGGGGTGATCATCGCAGCGGGCCTTCCGTAGCGGGTGACGATGGTGGTCTTGCCATGGGTCTGGGCGGCAATGACGAGGTCGCCGAACTTCTTGCGCCCGTCTTCGATGCCCACTTCCTTGCTGCTCATGAATAGAACCTTAAGGTCCTTAAGGTTCTCTGTCTAGGGTTCTTGGAAAAGGGTTGGCGCTCCAGCCATGGCGGGGCGTCTCCAAGATCGATTCCCGCCCCTCATAGGATCGCCCGGGTATCGCACCACCCGGGGGAGACATGGCCGAGTACGAATTTCCGCCTGACCTGCTGGACGCCCAGCGCGCCTACGTCGCCGCTCATGCCCGCGTCCAGGAGGTGACAGATGCGCTGCCGTCATCGATGGCGACCCTGGCCGGAGAGGCAGAGGTGAGCGAGGAGCAGCGGGAGGAGCTCGCCGCGGCCCGTGCGGAACGGCTCCGCTGGGTCTCCGTCCTGTATGCCGACCACCCGTGGTGGGCGACCGTGGACAACCCGGCCAAGGCGCGGGCCGCGCTGCAGGAGACGGTCAAGGCCTGACGGCTGTAGCCAGATCATCGCCTGCGGGTGCACCATGAACGTCCGTCGCCCATGACAGAGCGGCCCCGCCCTCTTCGGAGGGCGGGGCCGTTTCTGTGCGTTCGAGGTCAGGCAAGGACGCCGCTGCGAGCGGCGAGACCGCGCAGTTCGGGCGCAGTGCGTCCGGACACCAGCAGACCGGAGATGAGGGACTTCACCGCCGGGCGTGCATGAGTTTCCTCGGGGGCATGGTGCTCGGCCGTCAGGAGCGCACGTACGCATTCCTCACGGCGGCCCAGCTGCCCGAAGGCCGCGGCGATGTCGGTGTAGTAGCGGGATCGGCGCTCCACGCTGGGTAGGCTCTGCGGCGCGATCGCACGGGCGGCGCTCAAGGCAGCGGCGGGATCTCCGGCGGAGTTCTCCGCCGAGATGAGATGCAGTTGGACGGTGATCGGGCTGAAACCGCCGCCGTGGTCGCGCAGCATGGTGCTACCGCCGAGTTCGGTGGCGATGGCGGCTGCCTCGTCGGTGAGTTGTCGCATTCCTTTACGGTCACCGCTGCGGGCAGCGGTGTAGGCCGCGGACTGGATCAGCAGGCCGCGTTCAGCGGCACCGGCCCGTCCAGCGCTGCGCAGACCGGGGTCGTCAGCGGCGGCCAGCGCGATCGACATCGCCTGGTCGTTCCAGCCGGCCTTTCGGGCCAGCACAGCGAGGTTCCGCGCGGCCTCCGCCACCGTGAGCGCATCGTCGCCGGCCTCGGCCAGTTGGCGTGCCCGGTCGGCAGCCATCCAACCGAGCTGCTGCTCATCGAGCTTGACGAGCATCCGGGTCGCCAGAACGTAGCTTTGCGCGAGAAACGCGTGATCCCTCCCGCCGTTGAGCGCATGTCCTGTGCGGATCAGCCGGGGCAGGCGCACGGCGAGGCTGCCGTAGCGGCAGGTGTGGAAGTCGGTGAGCGCGCGGGAGAGTTCCGCGGGCAGTTGCTCGGGCGGCAGGTCACCGAGGTTGCTGCCCAAACCGAGCATCGCATCCCGGAGGCCGGCGACGAGCACCTCACCGAGTAGAGCCTCGTCCGCCTGTGCGGCGCCGCCTCCAAGAAATCGGGAGCTTGCGGCTGCGGCGGCCGTGACCGCCAGGTTCGCCAGCAAATTCCTTCGCCGCACCGGATCTTCACCGTCCTCCCGTTGAGTCCTGTCCACTTTACGAGCGGGCAGGCTGGGATATGCGGTAGTTGGTACCGTCGGTTGACCGTGTCGGACCTTCGGCCGGGGCGAGGCAAGGCCGAAAGCCTGAGGCGGAATGCCGAGGGCCTCGGCGAAGCACCGCAGCACGGCGACGTCGGTCATCGAGGAGATGCCCCGCTCGTAGCGGGAGACCTGGGCCGCGGAGTATCCGGTCAGCTTGCCGAGCTGGGTCAGCGTCAGCCGTTGTGCCTGCCGTATCTGACGTATGAGCTTCCCGGGAGCCGGGATTGCCTCGGGAGTTGTGCCTGCCCTGCCGATCGCATCCATACCCTGTCCCTGCTCGTAGCTGAGACTGCGCCGCCCTCACCGTAGCCGCATCCCGGCGCCCTGGACAGGGACTTTGCATCAGGCGCAAACACCTTTGCAGCCCAAGACAGCGCCCCTCCCGCCGCCGGGCCGGATGCGCTGACCTTAAGGGCGAACGGCCCGCACTCGGCAGGCCGCCATCTGGTCCCACCACTCAGGAGGTCCTGATGCAGCCCTCGGTCCTCGGCCCGTCCACGGCACATGCTGTAGACGCCCGCCTCGCTCCCGACTACTACTTCCATCCCGACGGCCTCGACTCCTACATCACGCAGGTGCTGAGGAACTGCCGGACGGTCTTCGACATCAAGCCCGCCATGACCGCAGACCTCGACGACCCTGCCGCCGCAGGCCTTTACGACGCGCCCCGCGGCGTCGTAGAGGACGGCGCTCTGCTTCGGGGCGAGGTCATCGTCCAGGCCGGTGCCCGCATCGAGGCAGGCGCCCAGGTCATCGGGCCGGTGCTGATCTGCGCCGGCGCGATCGTAGCCGCCGGCGCCCTGGTCCGCGACCACAGCGTGATCGGCCCCGGCTGTCGGATCGGCTTCGGCGCGGAGATCACCCGTAGCCTGCTGGCCGGGCATGTCTTCGTGAAACACCCTTGCTTCATCGGCGACTCGGTGATCGGGCGGCGCGTCAACATCGGCTCCTTCTGCTCCACGACCGGGCTCCGATGCGACCGCGGGCCGGTTGCCGAACCGGCGATCGAGGAAATCACCGTCAACCTCGACGGGCAGCGGATCGGCACGGGACAAACGAAGTTCGGCGCCGTCATCGGCGATGAGGTGGCTCTGCCGGCCGGGACCGTGCTGTCGCCGGGCACGCTGATCGGCCCCGGCACGGTGGTCTACCCGCGCGACCACATCGGCGGCTTCCTGCCCGCCGGCTCCCGGGTGCGGTGACGGCCATGACCATCACCCCCGCCCGGGCCGCTTTCGAGGCCACCGTCGTGAGGGTCGCCGGTGGGCGGCCTCTGAGCGGCCGCATCCCAGTGCAGGGCAGCAAGAACATCGCCCTGCACCTGTATGCGGCCACGCTCCTGGCAGATGCCCCGGTCGTCCTTGCCGCGGCTCCGGACATCATCGACACCGGAGTATGCGCGCAGATCCTGACCTACACCGGGGCCCACGTCGCCGTCGACGGCGGCCGGTTCGCTGTGACCCCAGCCGCGGCCCCCTGCCCCGTCATCCATCCGGAACTCGGCCGTCGAGTACGTACGACCGTCGTCCTGGCCGCCGCGGTGCTGGCCCGCACCGGGCAAGTCACCTTCCCTTACCCCGGTGGCGACGCCTTCTGTCCCCGCCTGATCGACCGGCACCTCGCGGCGATGCAGGCGGCCGGCGCCGAAGTCCTCGCCGACGCCACCACCATCAGCGCGCGGTGCGGACCGCACGGTGTGCGGGCATTCACCGTGGACGTGGACACCCCGTACGGGCCGAGCCTGGGGGCGACGGTGACCGCCATGCTGCTGGCCGCCCGCGCCCCGGGCACCAGCCTGATCACGCACCCGTCGATCGAGCCGGAGGTCACCGAGACCGCCCGATTCCTGACCGAGCGCGGCGCCCTGATCCACTTCACAGGGCAAGGGCTGCACGTCAGCGGAAGCGACTGGATCACCGGCGGTGACTTCACGGTAGCCGGGGATCGGATCGAGGCAGCCACCATGATCATGGCCGCCGCCTCCACCGGCGGCAGCATCCACCTCGATGGAATCACCGCCTCTGCCTTCCCCAACGGCCTCACCGAGGCCCTGTCCGCGGCAGGCATCAGTCTCACCGACGACGCCAGCGGTGGCGTGCGCGCGCAGCTGAACGGCCCCCTGCAGGCCATTGACGCGGCCACCGGTCCGCACCCGGCTCTGCCCACCGACACCGCACCGCAGCTGGCCGCGATGCTCACCCAGGCCCATGGATCCTCACTCATTACCGAGCGCGTGTATCCCAGCCGTAACACCCATATCGCGGGCCTGCGAGCCTTCGGCGCCGACATTTCCTCCACCGGCCCGGTCATTGGCCTGCGCGGGCCCATCCGGCTACGCCCCGCCACGGCGGCGGCCGAAGACATCCGCGCGGTGACCGCTTTGCTAATCGCCGCTCTGGCCGCCGAAGGCACCTCTACGATCCGGGGGGTGTACCACCTCCGGCGCGGCTATGGCCACCTGCTTGCCAACCTTGCCGCGCTGGGAGCCGACATCACCACCACCTCGGAGGCCTCCTGATGCCCGCACCGTTCACCGCCAATGACGTCGCCCGGCTCCAGGAGACTCTTGATGAGGTGGTCGCCGACGGCGCCGCCCCCGGCGGGGTCGTCGTCTGCGGCACCATCGACGGGCAAAAGCACGTCCTGGCCGCCGGCACCGTCGCGCCCGAACTCGGCGAGCTCACCCCCACCGAGCACACCATCTACGACATCGCCTCGCTGACCAAGGTCGTCGCCACTTGGCCTCTCATCGGCCAGGCCCTTGCCACTGGGCTGGTCGATCTCGACGCACCCACGCGCGATGTCCTGCCCGCCATGACCGGTGAGGCACCCAGCGGTGAGGCGACGCTCCGCCAGCTCCTCGCCCACGCCTCCGGGCTGCGCGCCTCAACGCGCCTGGACCACTACCGTGGGGCTGACGCGCCGCTGCACGAGCTCCTATGCCGCGAACCGCTGGAGGACACTCCTGGCCGGCACCGCTACATCAACCGCGGCTACATCCTCCTCGGCCTGGCCCTCGCACACGTCAACGGCGTCCCCTTGGATCACCTCGCCGACCAGCTCTGGCAGCGCATCGGGATGACCTCCACCGTCTACGGGCCCATTGCCCGCGGTCACCACGTCGCGCCGACCGAACAGCGCATTCCCGGCGCCCCGAGGACCTGGGGCGCCGTGCACGACGACAACGCCGCCCTTCTGGGCGGCATCGCCGGGCACGCGGGCGTCTTCTCCACACCCCGTGACCTCGCCACCTACGCCACCTGGCTGCTCGACGCATACGCCTACGGCGACGCTGTCCTGGGTGAGTGGCTGCGGGCGAGCCTCGTCCCGCAGGCCGTGATCGAACCGGGTTTGGACCGCGGTCTGTCGTGGATTCTCGCCGCCGGTGGACGCGTCGCGTACCACCACGGTTTCACCGGCACCAGCCTCTACCTGGCCCCAGACGCTGGCCGTTACCTGGTGATCTGCACCAACGCCGTCTACTACGGCAATGCCCGCACCCGGATCGCGCCGCTGCGGACCCTCGCGCTCAAGACGATCTCTGCCACCTGGCATCCGGAGGCGCTTGATGAGTGACCTGCTGGCCGATCACACCACACTGCGCCTCGGCGGACCCGCCGATCGGCTGCTCACCCACACCGACCCCGCCGCCTGGACTGATCTCACCCAAACCGTCATCGGCCAACCCGTAGCACCGTTCGTTCTCGGCGGCGGCAGCAACACCCTCGCCGCCGACGCCGGATACCCCGGGCCGGTTATCCACATGACAACCCGGGGTATCACCGTCCGCCCACTCGGCGATGGCACCACGGAAGTCACCGTTCAAGCGGGCGAACCGCTATCCGCCCTCGTCGGCTTCGCCGTCAGCGAGGGCCTGTCCGGCATCGAATACCTCGCCGGCATCCCCGGCACCACCGGCGCCGCCCCCGTGCAGAACACCGGCGCCTACGGTCAGCAGATATCCGACGCCCTCACCCACCTCACTGTCTACGACTGGAACCGCCGACAATCCGCCCGACTCCGCCCCGAGGAATGCGGCTTCGGCTACCGCACCAGCATCTTCAAGACCCACCTGGGCCGGTGGACGATCCTTGAGGTCGCCCTGCGCCTCACCCCCAGCACGTACGCCGCCCCGGTCACCTACCAGTACCTCGCCCACGCACTCGACATCCCCCTCGGCACCCGGCCCCCGCTCGCCGAAGCGGCCCAAGGCGTCCTGGCCGACCGCTGTCAGCGCGGCTTGGCCCTACCGGAGAACGGCCCGGACGCTCGCCAGGCGGGATCGGTCTTCCTCAACCCGCCCATCACCACGGCTCAAGCCGACGCGGTCCGCGCCGCTGGTGGCGTGGCCTACCGCGATGACCACAGCGTCCTGCGAGCCAGCGCCGGATGGCTGCTCCAGCTGGCCGGACACCACCCCGGCAACCAGCTCGCACCAGGGGTGTTCTGCTCGACCCGCCGAGCTCTTACCCTCACCGCCCACGACGGCGCCACCGCGGCTTCCTTCAACATGGTCCTGCAGAAGCTGGCCCGTGACGTCTACGAAGTGATTGGCATCCGGCTGCACCCAGAGCCCGTACGACCTGTCGCAGCGTGGATGGCCGCTGAGAAAGAGGACCCCGGAGTTCTGGCCATCGGGGTTGAGCGGGTCGAGCAGTAGGCGCTGTGGGCCCCGGTCCCCCTCGCCGGGACCGGGGCCGGCTCAACGGTCGGCTGGGGCGGCCAGCCGTTCCGCCTCTTCGTGCAGGGCCTCGATGAGGAGCAACGCCAACCGCAGCTCCTCACCAACGAGGTCATCGAGGACGTCCATCAGGCCTCCCTAGACACAAGACGCCCCATGGGCCACAAGGGTTGACAACCGCGCCGCAAACGGACTCGGATATGAAGAAGCTCCGCCTTCCAGGGAAAGCGGAGCTTCTGTCGCGCTAGATCAGTCCACGAGTCCCATGTAGGCGAAAAGGTTCTCATGGAGAATCCCCTGCATGTCCGCAGGGAGATGGCCGATGAGATCTTGGATCTCATCCTTAGCGAGTGGCTGAACAGCCACTATGCGGGCCCATCCTTTTTTAGGGAGGTTGGCCACTGCGGCGCCAATCTGTAGGCAGTATGCCGTCTTATGGGATGGCGCCGTGGAGATCGGCACGACTAAGGCAATCGGCCAATCGGGATTCTCATTGGTTTCATCGCCGCTGACCACGATTACTGGACGACGGGGCTTGACGTTGCGCTCGTCATTGGGGGGCAGAGTGAGATCAGAGTCGTCGACCCAGTACACGCCACCCTTGCGGATGGGTGCCTTCACTGGTCGCCTAGCACCTTCCCGTTCGCTCGGCGAATGGAATCAGTGCTAGTCATGAGCTCAACCAACAGCTCAGCACCCACACCTGGGTCGTTCTCCTGGAGCGGACGATGTGGACGCCGTGCCTTTGCCCGAGCGAGTAGGGCCTTGACCTGATTGCGACGGCGAACACGGCTCAAGTCCAGAAGAACGCCACGCTCAGCGCCGGCCTGCGCCTCTACCATCGGAGGCGTCTTATACGAAAGATCCCTTAGCGCAGTTGAACTCTTGCTGCCGTGGCGGCGGACAGTATCTCGGACGATCTGCATGCTTTCGCCAGGGAGAGGGTCCTCGATGTCGACAACCAGAGTGAGCACACAGGCGCCGAAGCTGTCGTCGGACAGGCGGCTGTCGTTTCGATCGATCAGCTCGCTGTCGGCGAGTTCGTACTCAGTGTGAGCGAGCGCGGCGTCGTAGGGGCCGTAGTTGTCCCACCGCCAAGTCGCACCGGTGAACTGAACACTGCCGATCTCGACGGCTCGGAGGTCGGCCATGTAGAGGAGCTTGGCGAGCTTCGTCTTGGTGATCTCAAAGCCCTGCTCACGTGCGGCCTTGAGCACCGCCAGGGCGGCTGAAACTAGGGGGCTGGAGGGTTGGGAAGGAAGATCCACGACCCCTCCTCGCATTCTCTCTCTCGACATCAAGCTACCTTCTAGGGCTGGATGTGGCCACTGTCGCCCCCGATAGATCCTTCTTCGTTCCCGCTGTTTTACCTGTTCGGGTAGGACATGGCGGGCTGGTGAACTATTTCACGTGGGCCCAGTCCAAGTCTTGGGAATGGCCTGCGCGAGCATTGCATCCCCGATGCTGGACGTCCCAGGGCTTGTCCCGGTTGTCATGAAGTCCAGACTTCAACGACAGCTTGGCGTCGGATCCCGTACGGCAGGCCCGGCTCGACTGTCAGCTCCAGCCTTACTGTTCCTCGCTCTCCTCGTAATCCTTATCGGCGGCCTCCTGGCGGAGCTGTTCCAGGTGCGGCGCGAGGGCGGTCATGATGCGGGCGTGGAGCCACTCCGGCGGTTCGTCGGGGAGGTCTGTGGTCATGCCGCCCATGCTCACCCCACCCGGTGATCGTCCGCAGGCAGACATGACGACGCCCCCACCCGAAGGGCGGGGGCGCGCGGCGTATCCAGTTAGCAGAACTCGCAGCCTGGCACGCGCTTGAGCAAGTGATCGCGTTCGTGAGTCCGCAACGCGTCGGCCTCCGCCGCCAGTTGCTCACGGGTGACATACCCGCCGAGATTACACATCTCCGCGTGTCCCTCGGCCCGGCCGCAGCCGACACAGACAAGGTTGCTACTCATGGGCTCTCCTCGGGGTCGTGGGGTCAGGGTACGGCGCGCGGAATGAAGATCGCCGGGAGTGGCGGATAATCCGAGCTATCGGCCAGCTCGTCAGAGGACCATCGCAACCCGCTGCGAAGGGTCTGTTTCCAGCCGCTTCTTCGCATGGATGTAAATCTTGGTCGTCTCGGGCGAAACGTGACCAAGGGCGTCTTGGAGCTCAGCGAGGGACGCACCCTCCTCGTCGCCCAACGTGGCGAACGTGTGCCGCAACGCGTGCGGGGTGACACGATCCGGATATTCCACCCCCGCCTCCCGGGCGATCCGCCGCACAAGATCGAACAGGTAGCGTGCGGACACCGGCCGGCCGCCCGAGGTCGCGAACAACGGAGCCGACTCCTCGAACGCCACCCCGCCCTCCCGTTCCAGCCGCTCCGCCAGATACCGGTCCACCGCCGCGGCTGTCGTCGGCGGCATGTTCCGCAGCCGGACCTTCTGCCCCTTGCCGACGATCCGCACCGTGCGGAACCCGCGCTCGAATCCCAGCGACCCGATCGTGAGACTCGACACCTCCGCGGCACGGGGCCCGATCGACAGCATGAACCGGATCAGCGCCGCCGTCCGGAGCTGTGCCCGGCCGCTGCCCGCCTCCGCCGTGGCGACCATCGCCCGCGCCTCCGACCGCTCCAATCCCACCGTCTCCGAATGGGTGCGGTCGATCTTCGGCCTCGATGCCCCGGCGAACTTGTTCACCGGCAGCACGTCCTCCAGAACGAGGTAGGTGTACCAACTCGACACCGACGCGAGCTTCAGCCCGACCGTCTTCGGCGCGGGCCGCGGATCCCTGTGCTCCAGCCAGCGCGCGTAGAGGTCCCCGTGTGCCCGGGTGGCAGTCAGCGGGTCCAGGTCACGGTCGGAGCAGAACGCCAGCCACTCGCGCAGGTTCCGCTCGTAGGCCCGCCGGGTGTGCGGGGAACTGAACGACCACAGCCAGCCGACCGTCAGCCGCGAGATGGGGTCGAGCTCCGGGTCCGGCATCTCCAGCGCGGAGCCGACGATCTCGCCGACGAGGACCTGCCCTCCCATGGGTCTCCTTCCAGAGGGGCGCCCGGGCGGGACGCCTCGCGCGTACGGCTGCGCGTGGGATGCACGCGCGAAACTTATTGATCTTGATTGGTGGGGTGCCACGGGGGTGCAACTCGCCTCCGCCGGGAGGGTGCAACGGGAGGTGCCACACCCCTGCAACCCGGGGTGCAACGAGGAGGTGCAACGGGGGTGCCACACCCCCTCTGACCTGTAACACCCTCGCCCGTTGCACCCCCAGCCCCTCCCGCGAGCCCCGCCGGGGGTGCAACGGCGATCAGTTCAGGGCGGGCCGCTCGGGCATCAGGTAGCGCTGGGCGTCGTCGTCGTAACCCAGCACGCCCGCGTCTCGCAGCTTCCGCAGCCGCTTCTGAGCCCACTGCCGGGTCATGTCCGTTGACGACCACAGCGGGTTCAGATCGCCGGTGCTGAAGTCGCGCCGGCCGCCGTCCCACCAGTCCTGGAGCAGCTGCACCAGAGCTGCCATGCGCGCCTCCGGTGTCATCGGTTCCGCAGGGGTGAACGCCCACGGCGGGTCGCCCGGGTCGAGGTCGGGGATCTCGTCGTCGATGCCGCCCTGAACGTCGGGGTCGGGGTCGGGGTCGGTGAGGTACTCGGACACCACGTCCTCCTCGGAGTCGTCGTCGGCCTGAGCACCGTCGCGGATCTTCTCGATGAGCTCCTCCAGCTCATCGACCGGAGTGAGCACCGCAGGCGCCTGGTTCTCCCGGGGCGGCCCGACCGCGTCGAGCCGCTGGAGCTCGGCAATCAGAGCAGTCGCCTGGGCGAACGGAATGCGCAGCTTGCGCTGCAGCATCGACGCCGACGCGAACTGTGTGTGGACCACCAGCTCGGCGGCCTGGGCGAGGAGTTCGACCTCGACCGGGGCGACGGGCTCAGCTTGGGCAGGCTTGGCCGGTGCGGTGGTGGCCAGCCGGGAGATGGCCGCGGTGCCCGGGTCGACCTCCTTGGCCGCGGCGGGATAGGCGGCGGCGTGAGCCCGCATCTCGGCGTTCGCCCGCTCGTCGTCGAACTTCTCGCCGCTGATGCCCCACGCGTAGGTGCGCAGCGGCATGGCGACGCGCTCCTCGGGGATGCTGGGCGCGTCCAGGTAGGCCATGCCGGGCTGGGCGTTCGTCCACAGCTCGGGGCGGGCGTTGGCGTCCTGCTGCCGCTCCGACAGGCCGAAGCTGGCGTCGCTGGAGGAGTCGACGCCGAAGCACATCTTCGCGAGCTGGCCGCGGGCGAGCGTCGGCATCTGCGTGTAGTCGCTGCGCTGGAGGCTCATGACCACCGTGCCGCCCGCCGAGCGGATCGCCTTCAGGAGGCTGAGGAACTGCTCCTGCTCGGCGTCGGTGAGTGCGTCGTAGACGTCGGGGAACTCCTCGATCCACAGCACCCAGTAGGTGAGCCCACATCCCTTCTTCCACTTCTGCAGGCCCTTCGCAGACAGCTGGTCGGTGCGCTCCTTGACCTTGGACTGGATCTCGCCGAGCAGCGCCTTGGCGCCGGCCTTGGTGGTCTCCAGACGGTGCAGCGCCTCCTCCAGCGGGCCGAGGGTCTGCTTGCCCTTGGTGATGTCGACGGCGAACACCGCGACGTCGGCCCGGGTGACGATCTCGCCGAGGTAGTTCCACGCCCCACCGATGGACTTACCGGCGCCGGTCATCCCCATGAACTGCACGTGGTGGCCGACGATGATGTGCATGGCCTCGTCGAGGTCCTGCCACAGGCCGACGCGGAGCGCATCCGCGATCGAGCCTCCCGGCCGGGATGGACCCGGCCAGGCGATCGGCTTCTTCATCACCCGCGGGTCGGAGATGGTGACCTTTGCCTTGCTGGCGTCGTCGGGGTCGATGGCCGTGGTGATCGACCCGGGTGGCAGGCCGACACCGGATTCGACGTAGGCGACCTTCTTCTGCAGGTCGTCGGCGGTCTGCTTGCCCTGCTCCAGCTGTACGTCACCCTCGACCTTGTGGGCGGTCGCCTTCGTCGTCTTGGCCTCGATTGCGGGCATGCCAGCCCGTTCGGCGCCCTGGCCGAACAGGAAGCTGAGCGGGTCGCCGATCGCGCCCTGCACGTCGATCTGCTTCGTCCGGATGACGGTGCGGATGTTGAACGACAGGGCCATGGTGACCCCGCCGATCAGGATCAGCCGCCCCGTCACCATGGAGGTGGGGCCGTTGATTGTGGCCGCGCACACCCACAAGCCGCCGGCCAGGGTCGTCAGCGTCGAGTGCGCGCGGCCGGTGAGGCTACGGGCGTGCGACTGGTGCCAGGTGAGGCCGGTCAGACCTATGACGCACGCGGTGATGAGCACGGTTGTCCAGGCCACCACCTGCGGGTCGTCGGAACGCAGCGACACGTGGAACACCCAGCCGAGGCCGAACAGGAACGCGCCGACCATCCACGGCGGGAAGTACAGCAGCGCCTTCGAGACCTCGCGGGTAGCGACCTGCTCCCACGAACCAGCCGACGTGTCCGGCGCGACGGGCGCCAACTGCCTGGTTGCCATCAGCCGTTCCAGTTGAACTCGGGCTTACGCGCAGCCGGTTTGGCCTGCGGCAAGATGTCGATGAACTCCTTGCGGAACTGGGCGTGGAACTTCACCAGCTCCACCCCGGCGCCACGCTGCAGATCCGCGGCCCGCTTCAACCGGCGGACAACACGGCGGGCGCGCAGTCGCACATCCGGGGCGCCGAACACCGCGAGGATCGGATGGCCTTTGAAGGATCGGATGAGCACCGCGTACAGCTCATCCGATCCGAGGACGAACTCCTCCCCGAGGTCCCGGCACAGCGCCCGGCCGGCCTTGGCGTATTCGGTGATCGCGGTCGGCCCGCCCCAGGGGATGTTGCTCAGCTCGGGGATGCGGCTACGGCCAGCCTTTTCGGCGCTCACAGGTCTTCCTTCCAGGTCTCCCGGACCGCGTCGCGCAGCTGGCCGGAGATGTAGCCGATGCGGCGGGTGCCGATGGCGGCGGTGATGAGTGCGTCGACCGCGCCGGCCAGGAGGGCGATGGTGTGGCCGACGACGGCGAGGGCGACCAGCACCCACATGATGAGGGTGGCGAGGGCGTTGCGTGCCCGCTGTCGCAGCGGGTGCCGGGCTTCGGTGATGACGTAGACGGTCCTCACTGTGAGCTCCCGTTTACGGCCTTGACCTTCTTCGAGGTGGCCTTGCGCCGCTCCCGCCAGGGGAGCGCCTCGACGAGCTCGGCCCGTAGCCGTGACGCCTGCGCTATGTCAGCGTTCGCCTCATTGGCGAGGTCAACAACGCGGGGGTAGCGGCCTTCTACGCGCTCCTTCTCCCAGAAGGCGCGCATGACATCAGCCTTGCTCTGGTCGCTGACATCGTCGTTGACGTCGCCTGGGGTCATCTCGGGCGTCAACGGTGACGTCATATCGGCGAGGGCGGGCGGCGGCCACGGCAGGTTGAACACGGCCGGGTCGTTGACATCGAAGTTGATCGGGTCGATGACATCCGGGCGAGTCATCTCGGAGGTCATCTCCGGAGTCACCGCGGGGGCTTGCCCGGTCCACTCCGGGGGCACGATCATGATGGGCTCGATGACCCCGTTGTTGACGGGGTTGATGATCCCGCGGCGAGTCACCTCGGCCACGCTCTGACCGGTCAGGTCAGCGACGAGCATGGACAGATTCGCCTCCATCGCCTGCAGCCGCTCCACCTCTGCGCGGGCCTGGCCGCGGGTGGTGACGGTGTCGTTCAGCCGCCGGGTTTCCTCGGCCAGCTCGGCGAAGGCGCTCGGCTCCGCGGGTGGCGTCCACGCGGAGGCGGGCTCCAGGTCCACCAGGGCGCCCGCGGAGTACAGGGACGCAATCTCGGAGGCGAGGGCGCGCTGCAGCTCGGCGTCGCGGCCGATGCCGGTGTGAGCGTGCGCCGCGGCGTAGAAGCGCTCCAGGCGGGCCGTGGCGCGGGCAACCGTGCGCGGCTTGGCGCCGGCCTCGCGGAGCGCCCGCACCCGCTTGGCGGCCAGGGCGACGCGGTCGAAGCGGCGCCGGGTGTCAACCTCGTCCGCGGTACGGTCCTGGGCCTCGGCGAGGCCGACCCGGACGAGGACCCGCTCAGGGGTGATGCGCCAGTTGATCCGCTTACGGCCGGTCGCGCGCCGCCGCTCGATCGCCATGCCGCGCTCCCACAGCCACGCGGCCACCAGCGGGGCCGCGAGCCGGAACAGCGCCTCGGGCAGGGACGCGGCTTCCATCGCGGACAGCACCGCGGACAGGGACGTGAGCGCCCACACGGCGAGGCCATCGATGCCCGCGGAGTAGTTCTCCCGCATGTTCTTCCGGGCCCGCACGGCGGAGGTGACGACGGCGACCTCGATGAAGGCGAACATCAGGGCGCGCAGCGACCAGTGGACGTCGCCGATGATGCGGTCGAGGAACTGCCACATGCCTTGGGCGGACACGATGGTGGCGATGGACGCGGCCAGCCAGGTGAGCAGGTCGGCGCCGGACGCCGGCTTCTTACGGGTGGCCAGGCGTCCGAGGGAGCGCAGGCCGCTCACGGTGTGGATGGCGAGCACCGTGCCGAGGCCGAGCGCGAAGGCGCCGCTGAGGATCTGCCACCAGATCGGCGGGACAGACGCTAGCCAGTGAGTTATGGTCTGCATCGTTCCGTTCCTGTTCAGAGCAGGGGTGGGGCTAGGTAGGGGAGCTCCACCGGCCGGCCGCTGGTGGGGCTCTCCTGCGTGTGGGGGTTAGTGGCCGTGGCGGATGAGGGCGTCGTCGTCCACCTGCTCCTCCTCGGGGGCGGAGCAGGTGGGGGAGCAGGCGAACAGCTGGATGCCGTCGAGCATCCCGACCGGCACCATGCGGATCTCCGTGGTCTGGGTGCACCCGCAGCGGGCGCACGCCCATCCGGCGCGCTGGAACGGGGTGAGGGTGGACGGGTTGAGCTGGGCGGGCGGGGTGGAGGCGACCGTGCAGAGGCCGCACTGGCCGGTGGGCTTGCCGTGGCGGCAGGTGACGGCCGCGGCCTGGCGGGTGGACCAGGCGGCCTCGATGCGAAGAGCGCTGAGCACGGGGTTCTCCTAACGGCTGGGGTCTGGCGTTCCGCGAGACCGCCCTCCAGGGAGGGCAGCCAGGGCGCAGCGTCAGGCGGTGGCGTACGAGCCGGGCAGGGCGGCGAGGGCGGTGAAGAAGCCGCTGCCGCGCGTCTCGGCGACGATCTTCGGCAGGTGGGCGCGGGCGGCCTCGATCGCGGCGGCGGTGGCGGCCTGCTCGGCCTGCGCGGCGTCCTGGGCGGTGCGCAGGTTGCAGGAGGTCGTGGCGAGGATGCTGGAGGCCCGCCCGGTCTCGTAGGTGACGGTGTCCCAGCCGGGGCCGTCCATGTCCTCGGTGGCCTCGGCGAGGTGGTCGAGGCCGGTGGCCTGGTCGCGCTGGGCGTCGGCGAGGTGGCCGATGACGGCGGCGATGTCGCCGTCCCAGTTCTCGTCGGTGAGGGCGGCGGGCAGAAGGGCGGAGAGGCGGGCGATCTGGGCGGCGATCTCGGTGGCGTTCATGCTGCGCTCCTGATTCCTTGGGGCTAATGCGCTTATCATCAACTCTAGCGCTGAGGTTTTCAAGGCGTTCAGGGAGATTGCCGCCAAGATCTTTGCGTTAGCTCCCTGAGCTGCCCTTACGCGGCCTGCCCGGAGGCTTGCGGCCCGCGATGAACTCCAGCACCGTCGACTCCAACCACCACGGCGTGCGCTGATCGTGGTGCCCGTCAGGCTTGGGCGCATCACCGCGCGCCACCCGAGCGCGCCATGATGGCGGCTTCATGCCGGCCAGCTCGGCGACTTCCTTGGTCACGAGCTTCCGGTCTTCCTTCTCTGACATCACGCCTCACAGATTGCTCCCTAGCGCTGAGGTTTACAAGGTGAGTGGACTACGGGGCGGGGTACGGCTGACCCGAGCGGTCAGCGTCGGCGACCTCGGAGGGCCGGTGGAGCAGCGTCAACGGGCCGTAGAGGCGGGCCACATCGTCCAGGGGGGCGAACGTGCCGGACCGGCTCGTCAGATGCAGCCCGAACTCCCGGTAGCCGTGGACGAACCACAGGACGCCGCGACTGTCGGTGGCGAGGTCTCCAGGCTGGAGCTCGGTCATGCGGGTCTCCTCGGTGAGATGGTGCGGCCCCGCCCGGGGGATGCGGGCGGGGCCGGGTTTGAGCGGCGGCCTCGGTGCCGCGCCACGGGTGATCCGAGGCCGCCAGATCTGGGGTGGTCTCGCCCCGCACCTCCAGCCGGGGCGAGACCACGGTCCCGGCCAGACCCCGGTGACGCCGGGGGCTGCACCTGGCCGGGGGTGGTGCACCTGGTTGCCGCGCCCGCAGCAGTCACGGCAACCAGGTGGTCTCTACGGGGCGTGCGAGCCGAACCTGACCCCCAACATCCCCGGGGTTTGTGGGCACTGACCCGCTGGCAGCCTGCCTTGCGGGTAGGCGGACGCCCAGAACTCGCCCAGATACATCGACCACGCCATGTAGAGCTCCGCCTTGCATGCGCTGCATCTCGGCGGCTGGCCCTGGTCGCGGTCGGATTCGGAGGTCATGCAGGTGTTGCTTGCTGGGCGCGGATCTCAACCTCTGTCAGGTGGCCGCCGGCGTTGCCGCTGGATCGCGCGGACCAGACGAGGGTGGACACCTGCGCCCACTCGGTACCGGTGGGCTCGAACGCCTGGCCGGGGTCCTGGATCTCGACCTTGAGCCCTTCGTCTGAGGTGGTGGCCTTGAGGTGGATCGTGCCGTCCTTGGGGGTGCGGCGGATCGCGATGGCCATCAGCTCGCCGATCACCTCTCCGGCGTCCTTGGTGAGGCTGGGGTGGTGGGCTGAGGCGACGGATCGGATCCACTCTTGCGCGCCCCGGATCGAGGCGGGGGCGCCGGGCAGGGATTGCTCATACATCGGGGGACCGCCAAGCTTGGTAGCTAGATTCGCTGTCTGATACCTAGCTTGCAAGCTAGGCACCAAGGCAGTCAAGCTAGTCCCTGTGGCGGATTACGAAGAGCGACCCCGATACCTGCGCATAGCGGACGAACTCCGTGCGCTCATCACCTCAGGCGAACTGGCCGAGGGGGATCGCCTGCCATCCATCCCAGAGATCATGAAGAGGTACGGCGTAGCGGACGGCACCGCCCGGGATGTGCTGCGCGCACTGACCTCTGAAGGCATTGCTGTCTCCAAGCCGGGTAGTGGCACTTACGTTCGGGTCCGGCCGCAGCTAAAACGGCTGGTCCGCACCTGGTATCGAAACCTGCGCGCTGGGTCTCCATTCGCTGCAGACATGGAACGACAGGGCCATTCGGGGAGTTGGGACTACGACTCGCAGACCGTTGTTGCGCCGCCCGAGATCCGCGAGCGCCTCGGCATGCCCGACCCAGACGGCGACCGCCCCGATGTCATGCGAACCGCTTACGTGTTTCGCGCAGATGGGCGCCCCGTCATGCTCTCCACCAGTTGGGAACCCCTGTCGCTCGTCCGGGGTACGCCAATCTTCATGCCCGAAGAAGGCGCCCATGGTGGCCGCGGTGTAGTCGAGCGCATGCTGGCCATCGGCGTCCACGTGGACGGGTTCATCGAGACTGTGGGCGCCCGCCTCGGCACGGTGGAGGAATGCACCCAGTTGGAGCAGCCGCCCGGTAGCGTGATGATGATGACGATCGACCGCCGGTACCCAGCAGGGGAGCAGGTCGTCGAGGTGGCTGACATCGTGCTGCCGGCCGACCTGTACTTGCTCGTCTACTCCGGCCCGGTCGGTGAGGCCTGACCCTGAACATGCGGAAGGCCGCCTTACCCGATGCGGGATGAGGCGGCCTATTTGCCTTTTACCAGGACACATCGACCTGTAAATCTGTGGGGATAGGCCAACAGTTCGAGGCGGTCTATGCCCGCCCTACAGTTCATGATCATGACGATCGATCCGACGAGCCACGAGCCGCGATACAGGCAGCTCGCCCGGCTGCTTCGCGAGCGGATCGACGCCGGCGACTACCGGCCTGGCCAGCGGCTCCCCAGCGAAGAGAGGCTTGAGCAGATCTACGGTCTTGGCCGCAACGCGGTACGAGATGCTCTACGCATACTCAAGGCTGAAGGGGTTGTCCGCACAGTGACAGGCTCTGGGTCTTACGTGCGGGGCCGGCAGGAGGTCACCATGGTGCGAGTCACCAGCGGGGCGGTCATTGCGACTCGTATGCCGACCGCGGAGGAGCGGCAGGCGCTGGGGCTCGATGAAGGGGTGGCGTTGTTCGTGGTCGAGCGTCCGGGCCAGGAGCCTGAGGTGTTGGCGGGCGACAGGACCACGCTGATCGTTGAGTAGGAGCGGCGCGTAAGCGCTACAAAGACAGGCCACCCCGGCAATAAGCCTGCCGGGGTGGCCGCTTTCCCCCTTCAGGGGGGCAACATCGCCAGTCGTACGCCGTGGGGATGGGCAACCGGCGATGCTGCCGTTTTGAATCCCTCGCCATACCACGGGCGGACTAGGCACCGGATCGTATCTGCTCGACACTTCCTTGTCATCCTCCTGCGCGTGGCGTGTCAATCATCCAGGTGATCGGATGTCTAGAAGACCGCGCCTAACGATCAATGTCTAAAGACAACGTCGAGACGACCGTGTCCGGGGTGGCGACGTTCACGCTGAACACCGACTGCAAGACGCTGCAGCACTTCCACGAGAAGATCGGGCTGAAGTTCCGCGCCTACTACGAGGACGGCGAGTCCGCCGGATGGCGACGGATGCTCAACACCTACATGCGGCTGCCGCTGGACCGGGCCATGGACGCCGCGTCACAGGAGTTCGAGTGGCGGGGACTGTTCAACGACCCGAAGGTGAAGCAGGAATGGGAGGCCCGGGTCGGGGTGCTCGCCCGGCAGTTCATCGAGGAGACGGCCGGGGCCGACTACTTCTGCAACCAGAACTACGTCGGCAACGGCGAGTGCGGTGACATCTCCCTGACCATCCAGAAGCCCGAGCCTCCGGAGGCACTGGTGAGCGCTCTCGCCTCCGAGCAGGCGGCCAAGGCCGAGAACGTCGCCCAGGCCCAGCGCAATGCCAAGGTCCGCACCGAGATCGAGTCCATAAAGGATCTCGTCAAGGTCCTCGGCCCGCAGGGCGCCGTGCTCTGGCAGGCCATCCAGAAGGGCCAGGTCTCGGTCGTCCCGGTGCCCCAGGGCAGCAACCTCAACATCACCCCGCCGGCCCGCTAGCCGTACGGCCGGCGTCACCCGTCCGACGAGAGGCCGACGGGATCCCCGTCCGCCCCGTCCCCCGACCGGGGGGTGGGCGGACGCCGGCCGTCCCGTGCGCTCCCGTCCACCGGAGCGGCGGGGCTGGGGCCCAGCTCGGCACCGAAATCGCGGGCGATCGTCCGCATGCCGTCGGCGAGCTCCTCCCGGTCGAGCGCGTCGATCCGCTCGGCCGGTCCGGACACCGACATGGCGGCGACCATCCGGGCCCCGTCGTGCACCCCCACGGCCAGGCAGTGCACGCCGAACTCCTCCTCGCCCAGATCCATCGCATATCCCCGGCCCCGCACCCGCTTCAGCTCGGTGAGCATGGCGGGCAGGTCGGTGATCGTGTTGGCGGTCCGCCGTGGCATGCCGGTCCGCATCACCAGCGAAGCCACCTCCGCGTCCGCCCGACCGGCCATCAGCACCTTCCCCACCGCGGTGCTGTGCGGCAGCACCCGCCTGCCCACCTCGGCGAACATCCGCAGCCGACGGGGCGAGGGCACCTGGGCGACGTAGACGACGAAATCGCCCTCCAGCACGGCCAGGTTGGCCGTCTCACCGGACAGTTCCACCATCCGCGTCAGGTACGGCTGCGCCCAGGCGCCGACCATGCGCTCGGCCACCCCGCCGAGCCGTACCAGCGCGCCGCCCAGCGCGTAACGGCGGTCGGACTCCTGGCGTACGTAACCCCGGTCGAGCAGCGCGCGCAGCAGCCGGTGGATCGTCCCGTACGGCAGGCCGGTCCTGGCCGCGATCTCCGAGAGCCCCGCCTCCCCGCCCCGTTCGGCCAGCGCCTCCAGCACGTCCAGCGCCCGGTCGATCGACTGCACCCCACTCATACGACGCTCCGCAGGCCTCGCAGGGAGGCGTCCAGGACCTGGGCGATGTGCGCGACGGGGAGCGCCTCGGCGCCCCGTCGGCGGATGGCCGAGGTGATCTGCATGGTGCAGCCGGGGTTGGCCGAGACCAGCAGGTCGGCGCCGGTGGCCAGCACCCGTTCCGCCTTGCGGTCCCCGAGCTCGCGGGCGGCCTCGGGCTGGAACAGGTTGTAGGTTCCCGCGGAACCGCAGCAGATGGCCGATTCGGAGATCTCCCTCACCTCCAGATCCGGGATGGCGGCGAGCAGTTGACGGGGCTGGGATCGTATCCCCTGAGCATGGGCCAGGTGGCAGGCGTCGTGATAGGCCACCGTGAGCGGCAGCGGATGCCGTTCGGCCGCCGGGCCGAGTTCGGCGAGATACTCCGCCAGGTCGACGGTCCGGATCGCCCGTGCCCTGTCCGCCCACTCACCCTCAAGGATCTCCGCGTACTCCTTCATGGTCGATCCGCACCCCGCCGCGTTGACCACTATCGTGTCCACACCCGCTCGCTCGAAGGTGGCGATCGTCCGCCGGGCGAACCGCTCGGCCTGTCCCTGCTGCCCGGAGTGCAGCGACAGTGCGCCGCAGCAGCCCTGCGAAGGCGGGATCACCACCTTGCACCCCTCCATCGCGAGCACCCGGGCGGTGGCGGCGTTGACCTGCGGAAAGAACTCGCCCTGCACGCATCCGGTGAGCATCCCGACGGTGGCCCTGCGCCTGCCTCGCGCCTCGACCCTGCGGGGCAGCCGCACCCTTGCCGTGACCGGGGGAGCGAGGTCGGCCATCGCCGCCATCGACGGGTTGATCCGCTCCAGTCGCGGCACGATCCTCCGGCGCAATCCGGCGCTGAGCCGCAACGGCAGCCGCATCGCCCGCAGGCGCCGGGGATAGGGGAAGAGCTGGAAGACCATGGCACGCAGGGCCCGGTCATCCGGCTCCCTCACGTGCGTCCGCTCAACCTCGGCGCGGGTCTGCTCGATCAGCCGGTCGTAGCGGACCCCGGAAGGGCAGGCGGTCACGCACGCCATGCATCCCAGGCACGCGTCGAAGTGCCCGGCCATCTCCGGAGTCAGCGGTGTGCCCTCGACATGCTGCTTCATCAGGTGGATCCGGCCGCGCGGGGAATCCATCTCCTCGCCCCACAGGACGTACGTCGGGCACGTGGGCAGGCAGAAGCCGCAGTGCACACAGTCGTTGATCAGCTTGGGGTCCATTCAGATCCCTCCCGCAGACCGGCCGGGAGACATCCTCCGGCCGGGGTCGAACCGTTCCTTGACCTGCCGCATCAGTGACAGCGCGCCGACCGGCCCCCAGCGGTCGAGTCGGCCGGTGAGATCCCGAGGCGCGGCGAGAACGGTCAGCCTGGCGCCCAGGTGACCGAGGTCGTCACGGAGACGGGACACATAATCGGCGAGGACCGCTCCGCCCACGTCCGGAGGCAGGGCGATCTGCAGGACCGCGACCGCCGCTGATCCACGCACGTGCGCGGGCGGTCCCCCCGCCGCGATCGCACGCAGTGCGCCGTCCACGCGGGACGGCGAGACGCGCAGCTCCAGTAGCACGTCCTGGCTGGGAGGAGTGCCCCACCAGCCGGGAGGCCCGGTGGTGGTCCACGGCGTCCCGCGCTCCTCCAGCAGAGCGTGTACGGCCCGAGCCCGGGCGTCGGCCGCCGTCCCCTCGACCAGGACGGACACAACGGGCCCGACCCGGACGTCGGGCCAGTCCACTTCGATCGCGCTCGGCTCGGCCTGGGACGCCGCGAGCCCGGCGACGAGCGCGCCCAGGCCCGGTGCGTCGTCCGGCCGCCCGGCGGCTCCGGCCCCGGGTACGGGCAGCTCGACGGTGATCCAGCGGCGGTCGTCCGGGACGGGGTGGAGACGGAAGGTGGCCTCGGTGATGACGCCGAGCGTGCCGTAGGAACCGGTGAACAGCTTGCCGAGGTCATAGCCTGCGACGTTCTTGACGACCTTGCCACCGGACCTGGCGGTCGTGCCGTCCGCCAGCACGACCGTGATGCCGATCAGCAGGTCGCGGGCCGTGCCGTACCGGAACCTGCGGGGGCCGGCGATCGCGGTGGCGAGTGTGCCGCCGACGGTGGCGCCGTCGAGGGGGACGTCGAGGGAGAGTTCCTGTCCCTCGGCGGCGAGGGTCTCGGCGAGCGTGTCCATGGTGACGCCCGCCTGGACGATGGCCACCAGGTCCCCGGAGGCGTGTTCCAGCACCTGGTTCAGACAGCAGGTGTCGATCAGCAGGTCACAGCGTTCGGGTGGGTTGCCCCAGTGCAGCTTAGTGCCGCCGCCGACCGGGGTCACGGCGAGATCGTGTTCGGCCGAGACCCGCATCAGCGCGGCGACCTCCTCGGTCGTCTCCGGCAGCGCCACCCAGCGGGGCGCGACTCCGGCCACCTCGTCGCCGGGGCCCGCCTCCCGGACCGTCACGCCCGTCTCACGCAGCGCGTCCGCGGGAAACACTCCGTCCATCTCGTGTAGCGCGTCCA
Organism: Streptosporangium album; assembly: GCF_014203795.1. NCBI lineage: Bacteria > Bacillati > Actinomycetota > Actinomycetes > Streptosporangiales > Streptosporangiaceae > Streptosporangium > Streptosporangium album. Next base: position 297,569 of record NZ_JACHJU010000002.1, read on the forward strand.
TCAGAACTGTTCCGCCTGCCCTGACTCGACCAGCGGGTGAACGCCCTTGTGCACCCCTGGGACCTCACCGCACAGGCGTGGTGTGGGAAAGATCTTGCCGGGGTTCGACAGGCCACGGGGATCGAAGGCACAGCGCACCAGTTGCATGGTGTCGAGATCGTCGTCGGAGAACATTTTCGACATGTATCGGGACTTGTCGACACCCACACCGTGTTCCCCGGTGATGGACCCGCCATGCTCGATGCAGAGGTCGAGAATCTTCCCCGAGACCAGCTCCGCCCGCTCGCCCGCCCCGGTCTCCGCGTCGTCGAACAGCACCAGCGGATGCAGGTTGCCGTCTCCGGCGTGGAAGACGTTGGCCACCCGGATGCCGTACTCCCTCGACAGCAGGTCGATCCTCCCCAGCACCTCGGGCAGCGCGGTCCTGGGGACGACCCCGTCCTGCACGATGTAGGCGGGGCTGATCCGGCCCACCGCGGCGAAGGCCGACTTGCGGCCCTTCCAGATCGCCGCGCGCTCGGCCGGGTCGGCGGCGACCCGTAGCTCGAACGCCCCGGTCTCCCGGCAGATCCGCGTCACCGCGTCGAACTGGTGGGTGACCTCCGCGGCAGGGCCGTCCAGCTCCACGATGAGCACCGCCCCGGCCCCCTCGGGATAGGCGCAGGCCACGGCGGCCTCGGCCGCCTCGATGGCCAGCGCGTCCATCATCTCGATCGCGGCGGGCACGATGCCGCCGCCGATGATCGCCGACACCGCCTGACCGCCCTGCTCGATGCCGTCGAACGCCGCGAGCAGGGTCGTCACGGTCTCCGGCGCCCGGGTCAACCGTACGGTGACCTTGGTGGTGATGCCGAGGGTGCCCTCCGATCCGACGAACACGCCCAGCAGGTCATATCCGGGATCGGTGTCCGACAGTTCGACGATGTCGCCGTCGGGGGTGACGATCTCCAGTGCGAGCACGTGGTTGACCGTGAAGCCGTACTTCAGGCAGTGCGCGCCGCCGGAGTTCTCCGCGATGTTGCCGCCGATCGTGCAGACCTGCTGGCTGGACGGGTCGGGCGCGTAGTAGTAACCCAGGTGGCGCACCGCCTCGGTGATCGCCAGGTTGGTGACCCCCGGCTCCACCACGGCACACCGGTCCGCCACGTCGACGGAGAGGATCCGCCGCATCCTGGAGGTGACGATCAGCACCCCGTCGGTCCGCGGCAGCGCCCCGCCGGACAGCCCCGTCCCCGCGCCTCTGGCCACGAACGGCACGCCGTGGGCGTTGCAGGCTCTCACCACGGCCGCGATCTGCTCGGCGGTCTCCGGCAGCACGACGACGCCGGGGGTGGCCCGGTGATAGGTCAGCCCGTCGCACTCGTAGGTGCGCAGCCGTACCGGATCGGTGATCACCGCCCCGTCGCCGAGCAGCTCCTGGAAGTGCCGGGCCAGCCCGTCGAGTGTCCTCGTCTCCATCGCTCCTCCTCCCACCTGCGCGGGAGCTCGGCGGCGCTCCCACCTCCATGATCAGCCGGCTGATCGAGGACGTCGCCCCCATGTCGCATTCTCGCTCACCGCCGGGGCGACGACACCCCGAGGTCCGCGCTCCCGGCCCGGTGTGGCCGGAAGCCCGGGTGCGGGAGAGCCCTCCTCCCGGAGGAGAGCTCTCGCCCCCCCGGGCTCAGGGCATGCGCGCGTAGGCGGGAAGGGTCAGGAAGTCCGCGAAGTCGTCGTCCAGTGCGACCTCCTTGAACAGGGCGGTCGCCTGGGCGTAGAGGGTCTCGTCGTAGCCCGGCTCGTCCTTGATCTTGGCGAGCTCCTCGTCGATGATCCGCTCGACCAGCTCTTTTGTGACGACGGCCCCGGTGTCGGCGAGCTCGATGTCGTTGTGGATCCACTGCCAGATCTGGGAGCGGGAGATCTCGGCGGTGGCGGCGTCCTCCATCAGGTTGTGGATCGCCACCGCACCCAGGCCGCCCATCCAGGCGGCCAGATAGCGTAGTGCCACGTCCACGTTGTTGCGCAGGCCCGCCTCGGTGATGTCGCCCGGAGTCTTGGAGACCGACAGCAGGTCGGCGGCGGAGACCGAGACGTCCTCGCGCAGGCGGTCGAGCTGGTTCGGGCGCGACCCGAGAACACCGTCGAAGACCTCACGGCAGATCGGGACCAGGTCGGGGTGGGCGACCCAGGAACCGTCGAAACCGTCGCCGGACTCGCGGGTCTTGTCGGCGGTGACCTTCTCCAGGGCGATCTTGTTGATCTCCGGGTCGCGGCGGGAGGGGATGAAGGCGGCCATGCCGCCGATGGCGTGGGCGCCGCGCTTGTGACAGGTGCGGACCAGGAGTTCGGTGTACGCGCGCATGAACGGGGCGGTCATGGTCACCGCGTTACGCTCGGGCAGCAGGAACTCCCGGCCCCGGGTACGGAACTTCTTGATCACGCTGAACAGGTAGTCCCAGCGGCCGGCGTTGAGACCGGCGGAGTGGTCGCGGAGCTCGTAGAGGATCTCCTCCATCTCGAACGCGGCCGGGTAGGTCTCGATCAGGACGGTCGCGCGGATCGTGCCCTGCGGGATGCCGAGCAGGTCCTGGGCCTTGACGAAGACGTCGTTCCAGAGGCGGGCCTCCAGGTGCGACTCCATCTTCGGCAGGTAGAAGTAGGGGCCCTTGCCCTTGGCGATCTGGCGAGCCGCGCAGTGGAAGAAGTAGAGGCCGAAGTCGACGAGCGAGGCGGAGAACGGGGCGCCGTCGAGGGTGAGGTGCTTCTCCTCCAGGTGCCAGCCGCGCGGGCGGACCACGATGGTGGCGAGTTCCTCGTCGTGCTTGAGCGCGTAGCTCTTCTCGCCGGTGGAGAAATCGATGGTCCGGTCCAGCGCGTTCCGTAGGTTGAGCTGGCCGCTGATGGTGTTTTCCCACGTGGGGGCGTTGGCGTCCTCGAAGTCGGCCAACCAGACCTTGGCGCCGGAGTTCAGGGCGTTGATCGTCATCTTCCGGTCGACCGGGCCGGTGATCTCCACCCGGCGGTCTGCCAGGGCGGGCGCGGGCGGGACCACCTGCCACTCGGACTCACGCACGTGCCTGGTCTCGGGCAGGAAGTCGAGGGTGCCGCCGGCCGACAGCTCCGCCTGGCGCGCCTGGCGGGCCGCCAGCAGCTCGAGACGCCGGTCACCGAACTCGCGCTGAAGGGTGGCGACGAAGGCCAGCGCCTCCGGCGTGAGGATCTCGTCGAATCGGTCCTGCGAGGGGCCGGTGATCTCAACGCCGTCCATGAGCTTCCTTTCCACATCATGGAAAATAACTTCTGAATTGTGGAATCGACGCTACTGGATGGTCACTGCCCGGTCAAAGACCGGGGTACCCCTCAGGGCGGAGTCGGGGGAGTTCCCCGATGAATCGGGGGCTCTGTTCGGTCACAGTTGAGTCGGCTCCCTCCGCAGAGGGAGCCGGAAACGGGTCGCGAGAGGGAGGCGGGAAGCCTCCTGGAAGCCGAGGGCTGGGCTCATGAAAAAGAACGTGATCGTCGCGGGGGCGCTCTTGGGCTCGGTTCTCGTGCTCTCCGGTTGCCGGGTCGACCTCGACGTCGGCAACCGGCAGCAGAGCGTCGTCTCCTACGACGTCTCCGGCAGGCTGACGGCCCTGGACGTCCGCACCGACTCCGGGGACATCGTCGTCAACGAGTCGGACCGGTCCGGAGTCCGGGTGACCGAGACCATCCACTGGAGCGGCGACAAGAAGGACAGGCCCAAGACCGAGCATCCCGTGGGCGGCGGCACGCTCACACTGAGTTATGACTGCTCCGACTGCGCGGTCGACTACAAGGTCGAGATCCCCAAGGGGCTCAAGGCCACGCTGAACGCCGACTCGGGGGACATCACGCTGCGCGGCCTGACCGGCGAGGTGGACGCCACCGCCGACTCAGGCGACATCGACGCCAACACCCTGGGAACCAAGCGGTCCGTCATCGGCGCCGGCTCCGGCGACGTCAAGGTGAGGTTCGCCGCCGCGCCGGACCATGTCGAGATCGAGACCGGCTCGGGCAACGCCACGCTGCTGCTGCCGAAGGGCGGCTACAACGTGACGGCCGAGACCGGCTCGGGTGACAAGAACATCAAGGTCACCAATGACCCGGCCTCCTCCAGGACCGTCTTGGTACAGGCCGGCTCCGGCGACGTCGAAGTCCTGCCCTCCTGAGCCGCGGGAAAGCAGACCCGCGCCACTCCACCGGCGGATCGAGGTCCTCTCCCGGCGCGAAACGGTCAATAACCAGATGAGACGCAGACGTTCCCGTGGCACCATCTGAGGGAAGAGACCCGAGGGGTTCAGGCGTTCAACTCTTCAGAGAGGACGCATATGAACCACGCATCTGAATGGAGCAACGACATAGACACTCGTGAGCCGCTGGACATCGAACCGTTCGACGACCTGCCCGAGATCGGTGAGATGGACCTGGCCGAACGCCAGGCGCTACGCCGGGTCGCGGGGCTCTCCACCGAGCTTGAGGACGTCACCGAGGTCGAATACCGCCAGCTGCGACTTGAGCGGGTCGTTCTGGTCGGCGTCTGGACCTCGGGTACGGCTGTCGACGCCGAAAACTCCCTGCTCGAACTGAAGCTTCTCGCCGAGACCGCCGGCTCAGAGGTGCTGGAAGGCGTGATCCAGCGCCGGCAGAAACCCGACACGGCCACCTACATCGGTTCGGGGAAGGCCGCCGAGCTCGCCGACATCGTCTCCGCCACCGGCGCCGACACCGTCGTGTGCGACGGCGAGCTGAGCCCCGGCCAGCTGCGCCAGCTCGAAGAGGTCGTCAAGGTCAAGGTCATCGACCGGACCATGCTGATCCTCGACATCTTCGCCCAGCACGCGAAGAGCCGTGAGGGCAAGGCACAGGTGGAGCTCGCCCAGCTCAACTACCTGCTCCCGCGCCTGCGCGGCTGGGGTGGCAACCTGTCCCGGCAGGTCGGCGGACGCGCCGCGGGCGGCGTCGGCATGGGCGGCCGTGGCCCCGGTGAGACCAAGATCGAGTTGGACCGCCGCCGGATCCGCGAGCGGATGGCCAAGCTGCGCCGCCAGATCGCCGAGATGACCACCTCGCGCGAGACCAAGCGATCGCGGCGGCTGGAGCGCGAGGTTCCGGCCGTGGCCATCGCCGGTTACACCAACGCGGGCAAGTCCTCGCTGCTGAACCGGCTGACCGGAGCCGGCGTCCTGGTGGAGGACGCCCTGTTCGCCACGCTGGACCCGACCGTCCGCAGGGCCCACACGCCCGATGGCCGGCTGTTCACGCTGGCCGACACCGTCGGATTCGTCCGGCACCTGCCGCACCAGCTCGTCGAGGCCTTCCGCTCCACGCTGGAGGAGGTCGGCGACGCCGACCTGATCCTGCACGTGGTCGACGGCTCGCATCCCGACCCGGAGTCGCAGCTCGCCGCCGTGCGAGAGGTCGTCTCCGACATCGACGGCGCCCGGAACATTCCGGAGATCGTGGTCATCAACAAGTCCGACGCCGCCGACCCGGTGGTGCTGGCCCAGCTGACCGCGCGCGAGAAGCACACCGTCGTGGTCTCGGCCCGCACCGGCGCCGGGATCGACGAGCTGATGGCCGTCATCGAGCGCGAACTGCCCCGCTTCGACCAGGAGGTCCGGCTGCTCGTGCCGTACCAGCGCGGCGACCTGATCTCCCGGGCGCACAAGGAGGGCGAGGTCCTGGACGTCGAGCACACCGAGGACGGCACGATCCTGCACGCCAGGGTCCTGCCCAGCCTCTTCGCCGAACTGGAGAAGACCGCCAAGCCGGTCGAGACCGTCTGACCCGGTAAGCGCGGCCACGCCCCGCCGTACGGTGTCCCTCTCGCGGGGGACGTACGGCGGGGCGTTGCTATACGCGGCGGAAGGCCACGAGCGCCACGTCGTCCTCCCGGGCGCCGAAATGCTCGATGAGCCGGTCGCAGAAGAGCTCCAGATCGGCTTCCACGATCTCGGCCAGTTGCCGTACGACCTCGAGGCTCTCGTCGAGCAGCTTGTCGCGGTCCTCGATGAGCCCGTCGGTGAACATCAGCACCACGCCCTCTACCGGCAGGGTCAGCTGGTCGACCCGGTAGGTCTCCTCGGCCACACCCAGCAGTAGATCGCCCAGGCGGTGGTAGCGGGTCTCACTGTCGCCGATGAGCAGGAGCGGGATGTGGCCCGCGTTGGCGACCTGCATCTCCCCGGTCTCCGGGTGGAGAAGGACCAGGCACACGGTGGCGGTCATGCCGGGGTGGTAGCGCCGCAGCACGTCGTTGAGCAGGGCCATGGACGCCCCCAGATCCACCGCGCCGATCAGGGAGGCACGCAGTGCGTGGCGGAGCTCGGCCATGACCGTCGCGGCGAGCAGGGAGTGCCCCTGGACGTCGCCGATGGCGAGGAGCACCCGGTCTCCCAGCCGCAGGACCTCGTAGAAGTCGCCGCCGACCTCGATGTTGTCGACGGCCGGCTGGTACCGCCAGCTGATCACGAGCCCCGGCGTCTCCGGAATCCGCGACGGCAGAAGGCTGCGCTGCAGGGTGAGAGCGATCGCGTGCTCCTCGGCGTAGGCGCGCAGGGCGTCCACCGACAGGGCCAGGGCCTGGCCGAGCTGGCGCAGGATGTTGAGTTCGTCTCCGTCGAGAGGCGGGAGCGCCTCCGTTCCGAGGTAGACGGCCGGCCGGCCGGCCTTGGTGCGGCAGATGACACCCGAGACGTCACCCCGGAGATCCGCTTCGGGCAGCAGCTTCACCCAGTCAACGGCGGGGAGGGTGAAGACCTCCGTCCCCGCGGCCTTCCCCAGGGACATCCTGCTCAGGGTGAGCAGAGCGTCCGGTGCCGCCGGGCTGGGGACGGCGATGTTCTCCGGAGGGACGGCGGTGAACCTGCGGATCCGGCCGTCCGGCGGGAGCGCGAGCGCACCCGCCCGCCTGCCGAGGGTCCGGGCCGCGCCCTCGACGGCCGTGATGAGGAGCGCGTCGAAGGTGTCGGCGGAGTTCATCGCGAGGGTGATCTCGGTGAGGGCCGCCAGCCGTTCGGCCATCCGCTCCGCTCGCTGCCGTGCGCGGTAGTAGCGCAGCGTGGCCTCGACCGTCGCGGCGAACTCGTCGGGCTCGACCGGTTCGGCCAGGTAGGCGTCGGCTCCACGCTCGAGGCCCTGGGCCCGGTCGGCGGGGGTGATCGCCGCTCCGGAGATCTGGATGACCGGTATCGAGGAGGTCGACGGATCCGCCTTGATCTGCTCGCAGAGCTCGTAGCCGCTGATGTCGGGCAACCGTACGTCGAGGACGACCAGGTCCGGCCGTAGCTCCCTGACCTTGACGAGCGCCTCCAGGCCTCCGGTGGCCTGCACCACCTGGTGCCCTGACCTCCGCAACCAGCTGGACAGGATGTAGAGCTTGGTCGGTGTGTCGTCCACGACCAGCACCGTCGCCGACGCCTCATTCATCATTGTGACCCAGCACGTTCCGTACGGCCTCCAGCAGGCTCTCCCTGCGTAGCCCGTGTTTGGAGACCACGGTACCGGCTCCCTGCGGGTAGTGGCTGGAGGTCGCCACGGTCACCACGACCACCGGTATCTCGCGCAGCCTCTCGTCCTCGGCCATCCGCTGGATCAGGGCGGCCCCGTCGAGCCGGGGCATCAGCAGATCCACCAGCGCGAGGTCCGGCGGGTTCTCCGCCATCATCTGCAACGCGACCAGCCCGTCGGGCGCCTCGTCGACGTGGACGGCGAATCCGGTGAACATCCGCCGGACGGTGGCGCGGAAGTCCTCGTCGTCGTCCGCGACGAGCACCCTGCCGACCACCGGAGCCTCGTCGTCGCGGTGCGGCAGCCGCAGGGTGACCGTGGTGCCCGCCCTGTCCGCGCTGGTCAGCTGGAGCGTGCCTCCCGGCGCCTGTGCGAGGCGGAGAGCGTACGGCAGGCCGAGCCCGGTGCCCTTCGCCCGGGCCTGGATGGGGCCCGGAACCTGGAAGAACTCCTCGAAGACGCGCTCCAGATGCTCCTCGGGGACGCCGATCCCGGTGTCGGCCACCGTGAGGCGCAGCGTCATGCGCAGCCGTTCCGCCAGCGCGACCAGATCCACCACGGACGGCTGCGGGTCGAGCCGTCCCGCCTCGGCCTTGGCCATGTCGAGCAACTCGCTCACCAGCGACAGGAGGGTCTCCGCCGAGGAGCCGATGAGCTGGATCTGGTGGTGTTGCTCCTCCGCCAGCGGGTCGCCGCCGGGACCCACGAGGAGACGGATCAGACCGATGATCGAGTTGAGTGGGGTGCGCAGCTCATGGCTGACCGTGGCCCAGAACCTGTCCTTGGCTTCGCTGATGTTGCCGAGGCCGGCGAAGCTCACCGCTCTCGCCGCCCGGTCTCCGCCCCCGCATCGGCCGGGACGCTGTCGGCCGTGTCCGGCGCCGCCGAGGCGGTACAGGGGCTCGGCGGGCCCTCTCGGCTCCGGGCCGACGGGTCGCCCTGGTTTCAGGCTAGACGGGTTGCGCGTCTCGTTTCAACGGAAAGGCTTGCCGTTGAAGGGTTTTATGGGCTGCACTGGCAGTGCGCGAAACCCGTACAAAAGCCTTAAAAGTGACAGTGGTCGGCCAAGGTTTGGGTTGCTACCATAAGGCAAATCTACCGAGATGTTAGGGTGCAAATTGTCTCGGAGACCGCTGTTGCAGGTGGGAAAGAAATGCTTTGAGCTGCTCAAATACGCTCAAGGGCGAGTGTGACCATCCAGTCGGTGCACCAGAGGTGGTTAAGGCGGAGCGGCGTTCTTCCCAATTAGCCTGTACAGCGAGCTCACTTGTGAAATAACGTAACTGAACTGAAATCGCCTGATCATGATCCCGGCGATACTGTCGCCGCACCACGAACATGCGGATGAGAGCAGGAGACCCCCCAATGTCGTCCGGACTCACAGCGGACCCGGTGGGCATGGAGCCCGGCAACGGCTGGGCTCACCCCTCGTGTCCGGAAGCGGTCTCCCTTCCGATGTCCTCCCCTGCGCACAAGGCGGTGATGCGATGACAGTCCGCCTTCTGACCAACATCGGCCGGCTCTGGACCGGCAATGACGTGTGCAGCAACGCCGCGATCCTGGTCCACAACGACCGGATCGCCTGGGTCGGCCGTGCCGCGGACCTGCCTCAGAGCGTCCCCGGTGTGGTGGACGACATCGTCGATGTCGACCACGTCGAGAACCTGGGCGGTGCGCTGGTCACACCTGGTCTGATCGACGCCCACACCCATCCGGTCTATGCGGGCAACCGCTACGCCGAGATGGCGATGCGCTCCGGAGGCTCCACGCCGTCCGCGATCACCGCCGCCGGTGGCGGCATCGGCTCCACCGTCACGGTGACGCGGGGCACCGACCCGTGGACCCTGTGCAACGGCGTGCGCGAGCGCCTGCGTGAATGGCTGCTCAACGGCACCACCACCGTGGAGGCCAAGACCGGCTACCACCTCACGCGAGACGGCGAACTGGCTGACGTGCGGCTCCTGCGTGAGCTCGAAAAAGAGCCGATGATGCCACGCGTGCATGTCACCTTCATGGCCGCGCACGTCGTCCCGCCGGAATACTTCGGCCGCCAGCGCGACTACGTCGAAGCCGTGGGCGCCTGGTGCGCCGACGCGGCCGCCGCCGGAGCCGACAGCGTCGACGTCTACTGCGACGAGGGCCACTTCACCACCGACGAGGCCCGCTGGGTGCTCGCCTCCGGCCGCAACGTCGGCCTGCTGCCCCGCGTGCACGCCGGCGCCTACAGCCGCCGCGGTGCCGTCCAGCTCGCGGCCGAGCTCGGCTGCGCCTCCGCCGACCTGCTCCACCACACCTCCGACGAGGACATCGCGGTCCTGGCCCGCTACGGCGTCCCCGCGGTGGTCTGCCCCGGGACCGCCCTCCAGCGTGGCAGCCTGCCGCCGGTCCGCCGCATGATGGCCCAGGGTGTCACGGTCGCCCTCGGTAGCGACCACAACCCCGGTCACTGCGGGATCACCTCGATGTCCCTGGTCATCAGCCTCGCCGTGGCCGCTTTCGGCATGAGCGTCGGTGACGCGCTCCGTGCCGCGACTCTCGGCGGAGCCACCGTCCTCGGCGTTCCCGACCGTGGCGTCCTTGCCCCCGGCCGCCTGGCCGACATCGTCCAGTGGGACGCCGACCACGAAGGCGCCTTCGCCTGGGCCTTCGGTCTCAAGCCCCGCCGGGTCTGGCGCGGCGGCACCCCCGTCCAGTAGGGCGGAGTCGCCGCCGGACCACCGTGCGGGATCATCGCGGAACAGGCTCCGCCGTCCAGCGAGGCGACCTCGGCCAACCCGTCGCGGAGAGCGACTTCGTCATCATTTGCTCAATGTTGTACGGAAAGTGGTGAGGCATCACTTTTATCCCGATCGGACGATCTCTTCTGGGTAACCTCTTCATACGTCGCCATCGGTCGCCATCGTCACGGACTCCACCGCGTACCTTCCCCGACAGGAGATCGTCCGCCTGGGGATCACCGAGGTCCCGCTTCAGGTGGTGGTGGGCGGCCGGGCACTCGACGATGTGGTGCAGATCGACGCTGAAGGGATGAACGACGCGCTCAGGGAATGGGCCCCGGTGACGACCTCCCGGCCCGCTGCCTCAGCGTCTGCCCGGACTCGGCAGGGTCACCGTGGTCGAAGTCGGCGCGGTCATCGGCGCACACACCGGCCCCGGCATGCTCGGCCTGACAGTCTCCCCCTTCTAAGGCCCGGTCTCCCTGTGGATACCTCGACGTTCTCCACAGAACCGGATTCGGCAAGGACCGCCTGGTGAGGTCGCCGTAGCGTCCTGAACGTGCGGACCACAGATCAGGCCACCGAGCGATTCCGAGCCGAGTCACGGCTGCGGGTGCTGACGGCCTCCGATGCCCCCGACCTCGCACCTCCACCGTCACTCCCGCCACACCCGGCCCACCGGATCCGACCTGGTGGCCCGGCAGGCCCGGACGGGCCATCGCACTTCGAGGGTCCCCCGCGAGTGCACTCCGCACCGGTCCCGCCCTCCTTCGGGGCCCTCCGCAGAGTCGTCGCCGCGCAGGGCCCCATGCTCGCCCCCAGCCGGCCGGGGTTGCGTCTGCTCCTCCTCATCGCCCTGACCGCGGTCGTCGCCGGTGGCGTCTACGCCTGGCGAGCTCAGCCGGAGCCCGAGCCTCTCGCCCCACCCCCGCCTGTCTCCGGTTCCCCGCTCCCGGCGCCGGCCTCCACTCTTTCCCCACGGTCCGACCTTTCACGGCCCGGTTCCCCGCAGTCCGGCGGCGTCACCGAGGTCACCGTCCACGTCACCGGAAAGGTCCGCCGGCCCGGGGTGATCACCCTGCCCGCCGGCTCCCGGGTCACCGACGCCGTCCAGGCCGCCGGTGGCGTCCGCAAGGGGTCCGCCGCCGGTCCTCTCAACCTCGCCCGCAAGCTCGTCGACGGCGAGCAGATCATCGTGGGCGCCTCCGGTCCTGCCGCGGCACCCGTCGTGGCCGACCCCGCGACGGTCGTCCTCGACCTCAACGCCGCCACCCCGCAGCAACTCGAACAACTGCCCGGCGTAGGTGAGGTGCTCGCTCGCCGCATCGTCGAATACCGCGACAGTCACGGCGGCTTCCGTGCCGTCGAGCAGCTACGCGAGGTCAGCGGTATCGGTGATCGGAAGTACGCCGAGATGAAAGACAGGGTCCGCATCTGATGCGGCGCTTCCGAATGTCGAGGCCCGGAGAACGACAGGGGGCGCATGCTCTCGCTCTTCTGCCGATCACGGCCACGGAAAGAACACACCCGGCCCACGGGCCGACGCCTCGGGGGACCAGGACGACGAGAGTCACGGGGCCGCGTATGACCACGCCTTCCTGCGGATCACGGAGATGACCGGCTTCAGTGTCTCCGCGGCCATCCGTGATGGCGGCAGCACGGAGAAAGGTCTGCGCCCGCACGCACTCCACCTGGTTCTGCCCGCCCTTGCCTCCTGGGCGACCGCTCTCATCCTTCTGGGCCTTCCCTCTCCGGTGGGCGCCACCGTGGCCGCGATCGCAGCGGTGGGCGCGCTCTCCGCGATGGCGGTGGTCCCCTCCGACGGGATCGCCGGTTGGCGTAATGCGGTGATCGGGATGCTGGGGTGTGTGGCGGCCGTCGCCGGGACGGTGGCCTTGCAGGTGCACGCGATCAGCACGGGGCCGGTGGCCGAGATGGCGGCAAGGGGAGCTTCGGCGACGGCGGAGGTGGTGGTGACGGACGATCCCCGGGAGCTTCCGCAGCACGGAGGACCGTACCGGCAGGAGAGTTTCGTGGTGCCCGCGCGGATCGAGGCGATAGGGGCCGGGTCAGGCCGGACGACCACGCGGGTTCCCGTGGTGATGCTCACTTCCGGAGATGAGTGGCGTTCCCTGCTGCCCAGCCAGCGGATCGCCGTCCAGGGGCGCTTCGGGCCGGCCGACGCCGGCGAGCTGGTCGCGGCGGTGATGCTGGTACGGGGACCACCGCGAGTGCTGGGCGAGCCCTCGTGGGTGCAGCGCACAGCGGCAACGCTCCGTTCGGGGCTGCGGGAGGCCGCCGGGGTGCTGCCACCGCTCCAGCGTGGCCTGCTGCCGGGACTCGTGGTCGGCGACGTCTCCCACCTGGACAGACAGGTAAAAGCAGATTTCAAGGCGGCCGGGCTCAGCCATCTCACCGCGGTCTCCGGTGCCAACCTGGCGATCGTGGCGGGAGCGGCGGTCGCGCTGGCCCGGACCGCAGGACTGCCTCTCGCGGCCCGGGCGGTGCTGGCGGCGTTCGCCATGCTCGCCTTCGCGATCGTCGCCCGTCCGTCACCCAGTGTGCTCCGCGCCCTTCTGATGGGCACCGTCGCCGCGGTGGCGCTCGGCACAGGCCGTTCGCGTGACGGTGTCGCGGCCCTGTCGGCGACCGTTCTGGGCCTGATCCTCTTCGACCCCGCCCTCGCCCGGTCCTATGGCTTCGCCCTGTCGGTCTGCGCCACCGGCGGCATCCTGGTCATCGCACCCCGCTGGCGGGACCGGCTGGAGAGGCGGATGCCCCGCTGGGCCGCCGAGGCGATCGCCGTGCCCGCAGCGGCCCAGGCAGCCGTCACCCCGGTGCTGGTCCTGATGTCCGGGCAGCTCGCCCCGGTGGCGATCCCCGCCAATCTGCTCGCGGGCCCGGCCGTCGCGCCCGCCACCCTGCTCGGCTCCGTCGCGGCACTGGTCGCCCCCCTGCACATGGGGTTCGCCCAGGTGCTGGTCCGCCCCGCGGGACTCGCCACCGGATGGATCATCGCGGTGGCGGAACGCGCCGCCGGGCTCCCGCTCGCGGTGATCCCATGGCCCGGGGGCGTCATCGGCCTGGTCATCCTGGCCGTCACGGCCCCGATCATTCTCCTGGCGCTGCGCCACCGGTGGTTGCGCCGGGCCGTCCTGGCCGCGGCGGCAGGGGTGGTCGTCGCCGCCACCGTGGCCGTGCCGATCGTGGCTCGCTGGCCGCCCAGGGGCTGGCTGCTGGTCGCGTGCGACGTCGGTCAGGGAGACGCGCTGCTGGTCGCCGCGGGACCAGGCCGTGCGGTGGTGGTCGACACGGGGCCCGATCCGGTGCTGATGGACCGGTGCCTGCGGTCCATGGGCGTCAGTGAGGTGCCGTTGGTCGTTCTCACCCATCCGCACTTCGACCACGTCGGTGGACTGGACGGAGTCTTCCGGGATCGCAGGGTGGGAGCGGTGGTGGTCACTCCGCACCGGGTCGCGGAACGGGAGAGTGCCAGGCTGAGCAACGATCTCGCCCGCCGCGGGGTCGTCGAGTGGGGGGCGCTGCCGGGTGCGAGTTGGCGCTTCGGCCCCTCCGAGCTCACGGTCGTCGCCCCGTCGGCCGAGGCGCCCCCGGCGGGAGGAGGGGAGGGGGCGGTCGTCAACAACGCCAGTGTCGTGCTCTACGTGCGCTGGGCGGCCGGCACGGCCCTGCTCAGCGGAGACATCGAGACCGAGGCCCAAGCGGAGCTGTTGCGGCGGGGTCTCCCGCCGGTCGATATTTTGAAGATCCCCCATCACGGATCAGGTGGGCACGATCCCGGCTTCTTCGCGGCGGCCGGCGCCCGCGCCGCGCTGATCAGCGTCGGAGCCGGCAACGACTACGGTCATCCCGCTCCGTCCACCCTCGCCCGGCTGAACATGCTCGGCGTCCGGGTCTACAGGACCGACCTGTCAGGAGACCTCGCCGTGGTGGCCCGCGAAGGAGGCCTGGCCATCATCGCCCGCGGTCCTGCCGGCCGGTGAACAGGCCTCAGGGGCCATGGCGACAGGCGATGTCGGTCAGGCCGAGAGCGACGAGGTGAGGAGGAGCGGCCGGCGCGAGCCGAGCGACGGCAGGGGCGCACGGCCGTCCGATTCCCATATCCGCCCAGGCGGTTGTTTGGACAGTTATACCGTACGCTGTACCGTACGCCATACGGTTCATGTCGGCCTGCCGGGGCCGGGCTCTCGTGCTTCTCCGCGCGAGGACACCGGACCGGCGGGTCGGCCGGCGCGTGCCAACAACGGAGGAGCGGACAGTGACGGAAACCCAGAAAAGCCCATTCGGCAACGGCGCCTTCATTCCGACTGCCGAGGATCGGCGGAGCGTCGAGGCATGGTTCGCCGAATACGACGCCCACAGCGCGAAGGTCGACGTCGAGCGCATGGCCGACATGGCGATGTTCCCTCTCAACGTGGTGACCGACAGCGCCGACGGCGAGGGCCTGGTGGCCCAGTGGACGCGTGAGCGGTTCATGCGCACGATGGCCGGAGTGATGGGCGGCGGCGAGCAGGGCGACATCCAGATGGAGTCCACCCGTACACCGCATTTCCTGACCGAGCATCTGGTCGTCGTGGTCACCGACGCGACGGTGACGATGAACGGCGAGCCGTACAGCATGCGCTACGCGGATCTGCTGGTGAGGGCCGGTGGCCGATGGGTCTTCCAGACCATGGTGCAGGGAGGATGGGCCGAGGCGTGGAAGGAGGCCCCGCAGGACGCCTGACGCCCTGAGCGCTCTCGTCACGGTCTCTCCGCAGACGGGTCTCATGGCGTGAGTCCTCACGCCGGCCACCACGATGACGTCTTCCTGCCGGGAGTCTCCCGACGCGGCCTGTTGGGCCGCTGAGAGGTTCCCGGTGTCTCATCCCCCTCGTTCCGTGGTCTCCCGGGCGAAGGTCAGGCCGTGGTCGTGGCCGGGCTACGGAACTCGGTGTCCAGGTCGGCGGCATAGACCGACCGGCTGCAGCGTGCGCAGCGATACATGACGGGACCCTCGTCGAGAACCGTTCCGCAGCGCGGGCAGGCATGGCGGCAGCTAGTGAAGTTCGTCATGGTCTCGTCTCCCCTGATTGCTCCAAGGGTGCCTCGTGATGCCTGCAGTCGGATTGCGAACGGCTTGCTGATGGCGATCCGGTCGCCGGCACGTGGCATGCTGCTGGCATGGTGGCAACCGATCCGGCATCCGTGACCTTGGTAATCGGCGACGAGGAGTTGCTGGCCGACCGTGCCGTGGGTGAGGTGATCGCGGCGGCGCGTGCGGCGGACCCGGGCACCGAGGTGCACGACCTGATCGGTGGGAAGGTCGAGCCGGGGGAGCTGACCCGGCTGACCTCGCCCTCGCTGTTCGGGGACAGGTCGGTGGTGGCGATCCGCTCGGCCCAGGATCTGGCCAAGGAGGTCATCGCCGAGATCGTCTCCTATGCCGCGCATCCGGCCGAGGAGACCGTGATGGTTCTCGTCCACCCCGGCGGGGTCAAGGGGAAGGCCCTGGTCGACGGGGTCAAGAAGGCCGGTGCCCGGGTGGTCGCCGTCACCAAGCTGACCAAACCGGCCGAGCGGCTCGCGTTCGTCAAGGCCGAACTGAAGCGGGCGGGGCGGAGCATCGGGGCGGACGCGGCCGTCGCCCTGCTCGACGCGGTGGGCAACGATCTGCGGGAGCTGGCCGCCGCCTGCAGCCAGCTCGCCTTCGACACCCCGGGCAAGACCATCGACGAGGCGGCCGTCGCCCGCTACCACCGTGGCCGGGCCGAGGTCAGCGGGTTCACCGTGGCCGACTCGGCCGTCGAAGGCCGCCTGGGCGACGCTCTTGAGCAGCTCCGCTGGGCGCTTGCCACCGGGACGGCGCCCGTCCTGCTGGTGAGCGCGCTCGCCGGGGGCCTGCGGTCGCTGGCCAAGGTGGGCGGCGCCCCGCGTAACCTGCGCGGGGGACAGCTCGCCAGCCATCTCGGCATGCCGCCCTGGAAGATCGACCGGGTCCAGCGGCAGCTCAACGGCTGGGGCCCCGATGGCATCGCCCGTGCGATCCAGGCCGCCGCCACCGCGGACGAGCAGGTAAAAGGGGGCGGCGCGGATCCCGCCTATGCCCTGGAGCACATGATTCAGACCGTTGTCGCCAGCCGTACGGGCCGTTAGGCGGGTTACGGACTCGCCGAGCGCAGCCGCAGGGGCCTTGAGCACCCCGGCCTGCTCAAGGCGCCGCCGCCGGGTGCTCTGGAGTCCGGGGGCGGAGCGGTCCGGCGGGGAAGGGCATGTCCCCGAGGGGCCTGCCCGGCGGTGAGCAAGGACGGCGATCCGGGGACCCGCCTGACGGGAACGCCAGAACGCCGCACCCCCGCTGGGAGGGTGCGGCGTCCGGAAGAGCCTGGATTACTTGGCGGCCGACAGCTCGCCGACGCGCTGGGCGATGGCCGACTTGCGGTTGGCGGCCTGGTTCTTGTGAATCACGCCCTTGCTGGCGGCCTTGTCCAGCTGACGGGAGGCGACGCGCTGCAGCGCGACGGCCTCGTCGACGTTGCCCTGGTCGGCGGCCTCGCGGAACTTACGGACGGCCGTCTTCAGGGAAGACTTGACAGCCTTGTTACGCAGCCGGGCCTTTTCGTTCTGCCGGTTGCGCTTGATCTGGGACTTGATGTTCGCCACGAAGAAGCCTCGGTGAATGTCGTCGGAGTGGGGCGCGCGGGCAGAGAGGGCGCGCCACACGCAGTTGAACAGGCTACCGTCTGCCCGGACGGTCGCTCAAATCGACTGCCTGGACAGAGGGATGCGGGATTAGTTTACCGTGCCGCTCTCATGGGTGCGACCAGAAACGCTCGTATTCGGACCAGTCTTCCGCCGTCGCCGCGAAGTCGACGTACAGCGCCAGCCCGAACCGCTCGCGGGGCCGGCCATGGGCGGTCAGTGCCAGCCGTGCGCCCTCTGCGGCGGTCGCGACGCTCTCCGCCGCGTCGGACCATGTCACACCGTGATCATGATAGGCCGGGGCGCCGATCAGCAGGGACTTGCCCGGCGGCACGAGATCCAGTGCGATGGTGCCCTGCCGTACGACGTGGCCTCCGTAGAGGAGTTCGGAGGGGAGGAAGGAGTCATAGGTCATGATCGCCACCTGGTCGGTGCGGGCCACGACCTCCTTGAAGTAGTCGGGCGACCAGTACTTGTCGTGGCCGATGACGGCGCGGACGGCCGGGCGCATCAGCGGGAACGGTTCGATCTGCGGGGTCGAACTGGAGATCAGGCCGTCACCCACGATCGCGCGCGTCCGGGTCAGCAGGTCCAGGAAGTCGGTGTCACCGCTGCCGATCGGCTCGAAGTTGTAGTGCACGCCGTCGAAGCCCAGCGCCATGATGTGGCTCACACTGTCCAGCACGCGCTGCCTGGAGGCCGGGTCGTCGAGGTTCAGGACGCCGTCGACCTTCTGGCCGAGCCAGGCCGACACCCGGATGCCGGGCAGCGCCGCGTGCCACCACTTCAGGAAATCTCCGGCCTTGGTGTATTTCGCCGCGGGCAGCGTCCCATCGGAGTCGAAGGGCCCCGAGTGGACGTACACGTCCTTGATCCCCGTCGTGCGCAGCCGTACGGCGAGGCCCTTCACATCGGCGGCGTCCTTGCGGCCGTCGACCCACGCGTGGCCGAGCCAGAGGGCGTCGTGGCCGGTGGTTTTCGCCCATGGGGCGGGTGTCCCGGTAAACTGGAGAGTGAGAGTGGCCGCGGCCACTCCTGGCAGCACAAGGAGCACGGCGGCCACCATCGCGAGAAACCGCAGGCTGCGCCGTGCTCTGGTCCGGGCAATCACCCGGACATGTCACCATGGAAGACGGCTGGTATGCCAGTCGTCGATCGTCATCAATCCCGTCGAAACGGACACCGGTGCGTATTCAGCCTGGCCAGACCGATCCCGCGGTGATCCGCAACTTCTGCATCATCGCGCACATCGACCATGGCAAGTCGACGCTTGCCGACCGCATGCTGCAGATCACCGGTGTGGTCGACGATCGCTCCATGCGCGCCCAGTACCTCGACCGCATGGACATCGAGCGCGAGCGCGGGATCACCATCAAGTCGCAGGCGGTCCGGCTGCCGTGGCAGATGGACGGCACCGACTACGTCCTCAACAT